>DASQPA010000039.1:0-29035 GCA_035644215.1 Thermoanaerobaculia bacterium | reverse complement strand
GGACGAGGCGGAGGAGCGGATCGCGGCGGTCTACGGGGACGTCGCCGCCCTCCTCGGGGCCGGCCCGGGGAACCCGCGCAATATCGCGCTGGTCGAGAACGCCACGGTCGGCTTCGCCCAGGCCCTCTCCGCCTTCCGCTTCCGCCCCGGCGACCTTCTGGTGACGACCGAGAGCGACTATCCCTCGAACATGCTGATGTACGCCGCCCTGGTCGAGCGCTTTGGGATCGAGATACGGCGCGCCGCTGACCGGCCGGGCGGCGGCGTCGATCCCGATTCGGTGGCCGCCCTGGCGCGCGATCCGCGCTGCCGGCTGGTCGCCGTCTCCTGGGTGCCCACCAGCTCGGGGCTGGTGCAGGACGTCGAGGCGGTGGGGGAGGTCTGCGCGGCGGCCGGGGTTCCCTATCTGATCGACGCCTGCCAGGCGGTGGGACAGCTCCCCATCGACGTCGCCCGCCTGCGCTGCGACTATCTGGCGGCGGCGGCGCGCAAGTTCCTGCGCGGGCCGCGGGGCATCGGCTTCCTCTATGTCTCGGACGCCGCCCTGGCGCGCGGCGACTACCCGCTGGGGATTGACATGGCGGGGGCGACCCTGCGGGCGGACGGCCGGCTCGACCTCGTCGCCACCGCCCGGCGCTTCGAGAACTGGGAGTTCGGCTATGCCCTCGTCCTCGGGCTGGGAGAGGCGGCGCGCTACGCCCGGGCGGCGGGGATCGAGCGCATCGGGGCGCGGGCGAGCGAGCACGCGGCCTATCTGCGCGAGCGGCTCGCCGGGCTGCCCGGGATCACCGTCGCCGACCGCGGCGAGCGGCTCTGCGCCATCGTCACCGCGGAGGTGACCGGCCGGTCTGGTCGCCCTGGCCAGGGCCAGGCACCGCGCGAGATCGTTCAGGCGCTGCGCCCGGCGGGGATCAACCTCCACGCCATCGGAGCGCTCCGCGGCGACGGCACGGTCCGGCCGCTGCTGCGGATCTCGCCCCACTACTACAACACCCGCGAGGAGTTGGACACCGCCCTCCTGGCCCTGGAGGAGCTGCTGGCCTCGGGGGGAAGGGAGCCCCGTGCCTGAGGCGGTGGTGGTGGAGCGGTCGCCGGGGCTGGTGACCCGGGTGCGCCGGGTCGAGGGGGCGCCGGTCGTCGCCGTACGGGTCTGGGTGCGGGCGGGAGCGCGGACCGAGCGGCTCCCCGGCCAGGCGCTGGTCACCGGCCGCATGCTCTCCGAGGGGACCCGCCGGCGCGACTGGCGGCGGATCGCCGACGAGGCCGACGCGCGCGGCATGGTCCTCGACAGCTTCTCCACCTTCGAGAGCCACGGGGTGTCGGTCGACGCCCTGGCCGACGACTGGGAGCAGGCCCTGCTCTGGGCGGCCGAGCTGATCTTCGAGCCCTCCTTCCCCGCGGACCGCTGCGCCTGGATCGCCCGCCAGGCGGCGGCGGAGCTGGAGGGCCTCGCCGACCAGCCGGAGATCAAGACCTCCTGGGGCTTTCTGGAGCAGCTCTACACCCCGCACCCGCGGAGCCGCCCGCTGCAGGGGAGCGTCGAAAGCCTGCTCCGGCTCACGCCCGCCGACTGCGCCGGGTTCCATCGCCGGGCGCTGGCGAACGGGGTTCTGGTGTCGGTGGCGGGGGTGATCGACGAGGCGGCGGTCGAGGCGCGCCTCGCCGACCTCTTCTCCAGCCGCCTGCCGCAGGGGGAGGAGCCGCTGCCCGAGCCGCCGGCGCCGGTGGGGCTCCCGGAACACCGGAGCCAGGTGGCGACCGAGGCCGAGGACCAGGCCCACCTCTACATCGGGCAGATCACGGTGCCGCGCGCGCATCCCGATCACACCGCCCTGGAGGTGCTGTCGGTGATCCTCGGCTCGGGGGCGGGCCTGACCGGCCGTATCCCCAGCCGTATCCGCGAGCAGGAGGGGCTCGCCTACAGCGCCTACGCGCAGACCGTCTCGGGAGCCGGCGTCGACGCCGGCCGGCTGGTCGCCTACGTCGGCACCTCGCCGGAGACGGTCGAGAAGGCCCGCCAGGGAGTGATCGAGGAGCTCACCCGCGCCGTCGAGGAGGGGGTCACCGAGGCCGAGGTCGAGGAGGCCCGCTCCTACCTCCTGGGCCGCGAGCCCTTCCGCCGCGAGACCGCCCGCCAGTGGGCCGAGCTGCTCCTCGAAGCCGAGCACTACCACCTCCCCCTGGACGACCCCGCCTGGCGTACCGCCGACCTCGAAGCCGTGGACCGCCGGGCGGTCGAGGCGGCCGCCCGGCGGCACATCGCCCCGGCGGACCTGCGGGTGACGGTGGGCCTGCCGGAGTAGGGGCCGGCAGGACCGGGATCAACTTTCCCTAAATTCGTTTGCCAGATCGGCGGAGTTCTTCCGTCCTTCCCAGTAGAGGCGCCTCGAAGGCGCCGGGGGAGGATGGATGGCCGGCGGACACGACCAGCTTTGGAAGGACCTGTTGCAGACCTTTCCGGGAGACTTCCTGCGCCTCGCGGCGCCGCGGATTGCCTCCTCGATCGACCTCGCGAGCTTGGCGCCGCTTCCGGCCGAGAGCTGGACCGATCTGCCCCAGGGAGCGCGGCGCCAGCCGGACCTGTTGCTGCGGGCGAGCCCTCGCCGTAAGGGAGAACCGGCGGTCCTGCTGCACGTCGAGATCGAGCTGCGATTCCGCTCGACCCTGCCGGCGCGCCTCTGGCGGTACAACCGGGTGCTCGGCCTGCGGCACGATCTGCCGGTCCACAGCCTGGTCCTCTATCTGCGAGGCGGTCCGGCCGGGCCGCAGACCGGGGTCTACCGAGAGGGCTCGGGCATGGGAGAGATCGCCCGCTTCCGCTACCAGAGCCTGGGCCTCTCCGGCGCTCCGGCGGAACGGTACATCCGCCGGCCGGAGCCTCTGGCCTGGGCGCTCGCCGCGCTCATGCGGTGGCCAACCGCGGACACGGGCGAAGACCGCCGTGCCTGCCTGCGGCGCATCGCCGCGGCACCGGGTTTGAACCCGGCGAAGCGATTTCTGCTGTTCAACTGCGTGGCAACCTATTTAGAATGGGATGGCAGGGCCGAGGAGGAGCTCCAGGCTCTGCTGGCCGAGCGAGGTCAGAAGGAGGTTCAGACGATGATGACATGGGCAGAGAAGCGCGAAGCGAGAGCCGTCGAGAGAGGACAGCAGGAGGGCCTGGAGAAGGGTCTCGACAAGGGACGGCAAAAGGGCATGCAGGAGATCCTCATGGAGCTTTTGCGGGAGCGCTTCCGCGCGCTGCCGCCGGAGACCGCCCGGCGTGTCGAGGCAATCACCTCGCCCGGTGAGCTGAGCCGGCTCGCCAGGCGCGTGCTCTCCGCCGGCTCCCTGGAAGAGTTGGGGCTCGCCTGACCGGCCGGTCCCGGCGGGCCGAGAGTTGAATCCTCCAGCCTATCTGGGCGCCTACCGGCTGGAGCGCCCGCTGGGGCGGGGTGGGATGGGTGAGATCTTCCTCGCCTGGGACGACCGCCTGGGGCGGCGGGTGGCGATCAAGCGCCTGCGCCCCGATTCCGGCGATCCGGCGGGGCGCGAGCGCCTCCGCCGCGAGGCGCGGGCCGCGGCGGGGCTCTCCCATCCAGCCCTGGTCCAGGTCTACGATCTCGTGCTTGACCCGGCGGACCCGGAGATCACCGCGGTGGTCCTGGAGTACGTCGAGGGGCGGACCCTGGCCGAGCTGCTGGCCGGTGGCCCCTGCCCGCCGGGGCTCGCCGTCCGCCTCGGGCAGGAGATCGCGGAAGGCCTCGCCGCTGCGCATGCCGCCGGCCTGGTCCACCGCGACCTCAAGGCCGAGAACGTGATCCTCACCCCTTCCGGACACGCCAAGGTCCTCGATTTCGGCCTCGCCTGCCCCGCCGAGCCGGGGCCGGCCGAGGCGGAGCGGCTCACCGGGCGTGGCGTGCTCGTCGGGACCTACCATGCCATGTCGCCCGAGCAGGCGAGCGGCGCCGAGCTCGATGGGCGTTCCGATCTCTTCTCCCTGGGCAGCCTGCTCTACGAGCTGCTCACCGGCCGCCCGCCGTTCCGCGGCCTGCACCCCGCGGACACCCTGCGCCGGGTGATCGCGGTCGAGCCGGTGCCGCTCGCGGAGCTGCGGCCGGATCTCCCGCCTGGGCTCGGGGCTCTCGTCGGCCGGCTCCTCGCCAAGGACCCCGCGGCCCGGCCGGCCGGCGCGGCGGCCGTGGCGCGCGAGCTGGCGGCGCTCGGCGAACGGCCGGAGCTGGCGAGCCGGGAGGATGAGGGGTGGGGGGCCGGCCTCTGGAGCGAGCTGCCGACAGCCGGGCCGGGGCTGCCGACGCCGACCGAGCGTCTTGGCCCCATCGTGGCGCCGCTGGCGCCGCCTTCTCCGCTCTCCTCGGCCGCCGGGCGCGGCAGCAGCCAAAGGGGGACCTGGGGCTCCTTCCTGCCGCGCTATCGGCTGCTGCCGGTCGCCGGGGGGGTGGCGGTCCTCGCCGGCCTCGGGCTCCTGGGCGGCCTGGCCCTCCGCTACCACGTCCAGCCGCCGCGGCGGGTGGTGGTGGTGCGGCCGGAGATCGTGGAGGCGACGGCGGGGACGCCGGAGAGCCGCGAGCGGCTCTCCCTGGCCGCCTCGGGGGTTCTGGTCGCCAGCCTGGCCGGGCTCACCTCGCTCGAGGGCCTGGCGCCGCTCGATCCATCCCAGGCCGGGATCGCTGGGAGTACGGGGAGCACCGGTGCTGCCACCGCCCCGGCCGCCGCGGCGCGGACGGCGGCGGCGGACGAGGTGCTCTCCTCGACGCTCGAACGGGCGGAGGGCGAGCTGGCGCAGCTCACCCTGCGCCGGGTGGCGGCGGACGGCCAGGTGCTGTGGGCCGAGGGCTTCGCGGTCCCCACCGCGCCGGGCGACCTCCACCTGCTGGCCGACGCCGTCGCCGTCCATCTCGAACGGGCCTATCCGGAGGCGCGCCGGCGGGCCGGCACCCCGGACCTCGACGTCCGCGACGAGGACTACGCGGCCTTCCTCGACGTCCGCCGCCGGATCGACGCGGGGCGGTCGCCACTCGCGCCCGAGCTCGTCCGGCTGGAGGAGATCGTCCGCCGTTCGCCGCGCTTCCTCGAAGCCCAGCTCCAAGCGGCGCACTGCGCCTACAGCCTCTATCAATCGAAGCGCGTTCCCGATTTCCTCGCTCGCGGCAGCCGATTCGTCGCCGCGGCCCGGGTGCTCGCTCCCAACGATCCCCGGCCGCTCGCCGAGCTCTTCCGCCTCGCCCTGGCGTCCGGCCGCCCGGCGGAGGCGGAGAAGGCCCTGGCCGATCTCGGGCACCTCCAACCGGCCGACCCCGAGCTTCGGGTCCTGCGCTCGGTCCTCGCCGAGAGCCGCGGCCTTCTGGACGAGGCGATCGCCGAGCAGAGCGCCGCGGTGACCCAGGTGCCGTCGTGGAAGAACCTCTATCGACTGGCCGACCTGACCGCGAGGAGCGGACGGATCGCCGCGGCGCGCGGGCACTTCCAGGCGCTCCTCGCTCGTTCGCCCGGCAACCTCTGGGCGCGCGAGAAGCTGGCCGAGATGGAGCTCCTCTACGGCGACCTCTCCCGCGCCGAGCAACTCTACCTGGACCTCCTCGCCACCTCGAAGCAGCGGAGCTACTGGACCAACCTCGGCCTCAGCCGCTTCCTCCTCGGCCGGCCGGCGGCGGCGGTCGAGGCCTACCACCAGGCGCTCGCCTTCGATCCCGGGCACGTCTACGTGCGGTTGAACCTGGCCGATGCCCTCCTCGCCCTCGGCCGCGAGGGGGAGGCGAAGGACCTCTACGCCCGGGTCCTCGCCGCGTTGGAGTCGAACCGGGTCGCCGCGCCGCCGAGCCCGGTCGACGAGATGACCCGCGCCCAGTGCCTCATCCACCTGGACCGCACGCGCGAGGCGGTCGAGCTCACCCAGAAGACCTTGCAGGCGAGTCCCGGCGACTCGCAGGTCGTCTATCTGGCGGCCCTGGTCTACGCCCTGGCCGGCGACCGCGCCTCCGCCCTGGTCAACGCGGTGGCGGCGCTCGACAAAGGAGTCCAGCCGCGCTGGTTCCGGCTCGCCGCCTTCGCACCGCTCGTCAGTGATGCCGAGCTGGCCGCCCGGCTTGCCGGCCACGGCGGGAAGGCTACGCGCTAGTCGCGGCCGTATCCACCCCTACCCAGGAGGCCCGCCGTTGTCGATCACCGGGTCGCCGACCGCCAGGACCTCGCCGTCGGCGCCGACGAGCTCCAGGTGATAGGTATAACTGCCCCGTGGGCTCTCTCCCTGACCCGTGGCGACGATGAACTGGCTCACCGCGGGGTCGCCGCCCGCGGAGCGCAGGCTGGTGAGGCTCTGGAAGGGGCCGATCAGCGGGTGCCGGGCGCCCTCCGGTCCCGCGGAAACGTAGAGGTAGACCGACCCCTCGGGCGGCAGGTCGAAGAAGGTCCAGAACGGCGAGTCGCCGTCGCTCAGCTGGAGGACGAAGGGCTCGGCGACAAGGAGTCCCCTCCCACCCTTCTCCCCGGGGACGTAGCGCACCCGCACCTCGGGGGTCGTGTCGACGCGGGTGGCGCGGTTGTCGACCGAGGCGGAATCGCGCGTCGCGACGACCTCCGGAGCCTGGGTCGGGCCGAAAACGATCGCCGCCTGGTAGGTGTACCGGCCGCCCGCGGCCGGACCGGTATTGCCCTTGCCCACCACGGCCTGGAAATCGGCCGCCGTCCGCAGGACTTGGAAGGGACCGAGCCGCGAGTCGAAGTGCAGGGTCGGGACGAAACGAAGGTGGGGCGGAACGTCGAGGAATTTCCAGACCACCCACTGCCCGTTGCCCAGCGCGAAAGCGGCGGGCTCGACGACCAGGAAAGGCCCCTGGGCGTCCTCCCGGTAGCGGACCTCGACGACGATTCTGTCCTTGTCTCCCATCGCTTCTCCCTTGGCGATCGCGGCCGATCGCGTAGACTCTGACGCCGGAGTCGAACCAACATGCCGAGCCGAGAGCAGGATCACCCGGGGCAGCGCCCGCGGCTGGTCGCGGTGGCCGGGCCCCTCACCGGGTCCGTCTTCAGCTTGAGTGGGGAGGATCTTACCATCGGCCGGCAGGCCGGCTGCGCCGTCCAGCTCCGCGACCTCGAGGTGTCGCGCCGCCACTGCACGGTGGCGAGGGACGCCGGGATCGCCGGAGCCGCCGGCGGCTTCGTGGTGCGCGACCTGGGCAGCCGCCACGGCACCTTCGTCAACGGCCTGCCGGTGGCCGAGCGGACCCTGGAGGAGGGGGACGCGATCGGCGCCGGCAGCTCGCTCCTCCTCTTCCTCGTCGGCGAGGAGCCCCTGGGCGAGCGCTCCGCCGTCCAGCTGGAGGACGGCGCGCTCAGCGCCGAGACCTCGGTGCAGCTGGCGCCGCGCGACAGCGCCTACCTGCGGCCGGCAATGCCCCCAGTACCTTCCGGGTCCCCGACCACACCGGAGGCCAGCTCGCGCCTCCTGCGCGACCTGTCGCTCCTGGTGCGGATCGGCGCGCTGCTCCAGGCCCTGCCGGCGGTCGAGCCGCTCTGCCGTCGACTCCTGGGACTGCTCCTGGAGGCGGTGCCCGCCGAGCGCGCCGCCGTTCTCCTCCTCGACCGGGAGGACGGCGCGCCGACGGTCGCCTACACCCTCGAACGCCGGAGCGGCTCGGCGCGGCCTTTTCCGGTGAGTCGCACGGTGGTGGCCCGGGTGCTCGGGGAGCGGACCGGCCTGCTCGCCAACGACGTTCTGCGCACCCCCGAGCTGGGGGAGGCGGCGAGCGTGCGCGCGGCCCGCCTGCGCTCGCTCCTCGCCGTTCCGGTGCTCCACCTGGACCGCGCCCTGGGGCTCCTCTATCTCGATTCCCCCGAGACCGGCGGCCCGGTGCGCTTCGACCGCGGCCACCTGGAGCTGGCGACCGCAGTGGCCGGTCTCGCCGCGCCGGCTCTCGCCAACGCCCGCCGGCTCGAACAGCTGGAGGCGGAGCGGCGCGCCACCGCGGCCGGGGTCCTGGGTGGCGGTCTCGTGGGGGAAAGCCCGCGCCTCGTCGCCGTCCGCAATTTTCTCGCCCGGGTGGCGCCCACCGACTCGACCGTCCTCCTGCGCGGCGAGAGCGGCACCGGCAAGGAGCTGGCCGCCCGGGCGATCCACCAGGCGGGCCCGCGCGCCGGCGGACCGTTCATCGCCATCAACTGCGCGACGCTCTCGGAGACGCTCTTCGAAAGCGAGCTCTTCGGCCACGAGAAGGGGGCCTTCACGGGGGCCGTGGCGCAGAAGATCGGCAAGTTCGAGGCGGCGGACGGCGGCACCCTCTTCTTGGACGAGGTGGGAGAGATCCCTATCCACCTCCAGGCCCGGCTCCTCCGCGCGCTCCAGGAGCGCGAGCTGGAACGGGTGGGGAACACGCGCACCATCAAGGTCGACGTGCGGGTGATCGCCGCCACCAACCGCGACCTGGAGGCCGGGGTGGCCGCGGGGAGCTTCCGCGCCGACCTCTACTATCGCCTGAACGTCCTCGCTCTCGAGCTGCCGCCGCTGCGCGAGCGGCGGGAGGACATCCCCCTCCTCGCCCGGCACTTCGCCGCCCGCCTGGGGCCGCGGCTCGGTCGCCCCGCCGCTGCGTTCACCCCGGAGGCCCTGGACGGCCTGCTGCGCTACAGTTGGCCGGGCAACGTGCGCGAGCTCGCCAACGCCGTCGAGCGGGCGCTGGTCCTGGGAGAGGGGGACGGGCTGCGGCCGGAGGACCTCCCCGAGGCGGTGATCGAGGCCGGCGGCAAGCGTTCGTCCGGACCGGTCGCCCCGTACCACGAGGCGGTCCTGCGCTTGAAGGAGGAGCTGGTGCTCGGGGCGATTGAGCAGGCCGGCGGCAACGTCACCCGCGCCGCAGAGCTCCTTGGCATCCACCCCAACTACCTCCACCGCCTGATCAAGAACCTCGGCCTGCGCCCGCGCCTGTCGCCGCCGGCGGTACTCTAGCCGATCGGCGGGTGGCGTCTATCCGAGCGGCGAGACCGGCTCTCCCCAAGCTCCTGCACGATCGAGCAACCCCTTTGTTTTGAGTGCTCTGGGGAAGGCGTGTCGCCGGTTCCGGCGCGGGTACGCCGCTTGCGCAGGAAGGCCTCCCGTGGCGCGGTCTTCGATGAGCGAAGGCAGGTGCCCGGAACCTGGAGCGTACGCGCTCCACGAATCGACGGGAGAGGAAGACCATGAGAGATGTGGATCTGGGTCTGGCGGTCCAGTACGACGACGGGAGCAGGCCGAACGTTGCGATCAACAACAGCGCGATCGTCGAGGTGCACGAGTCGGAGACCTTCAACACCCTCTGGTACCGCGTCGGGACTCCCAACCAGGCGACGGTCGACTGGGGTGGCAGCAAGAAATACGACGACGGGGTGAGACCCGCGGTGGCCCTCAACAACAAGAGCGTCGCCGTCGAAGTCCACAAGTCGCAAGCGGCCAACACCCTGTGGTACCACGTCGGCACCGTCGCGGGGAAATCGGTCTCCTGGGGCGGCAGCCAGAAGTACGATGACGGAGTCGAACCCCGCGTGGCGGTCAACGACGGCGGCGTCGTGGTCGAGGTCCACAAGTCGGAGGCGAAGAATACGCTCTGGTACCACGTGGGGAAGGTCAACGGCAGCAAGGTGGACTTCGGGGGGAGCCAGCAGTACGACGACGGGGTGACCCCCGCGGTCGCGCTCAACAACCAGGGATTGGTCGTCGAGGTGCACAAGTCGCAGAGCCACGACACCCTCTGGTATCACGTCGGGCGGGTGGCGGGGGACAAGGTCAACTGGGGTCCGAGCTACCAGTACGACGACGGTGTCGAGCCCGCGGTGGCGCTGACCGACGACGGTTTCGTCGTCGAGGTGCACAAGTCACAGGCTGGGGGGACGCTCTGGCGGCGGGTGGGGACGGTCTCCGGCAACACGATCGCCTGGTCGGGGAGCACGAACTTCGACGATGGGCGGCGCCCGTCGGTGGCGACCAACGGCCGGCTCGCCATCCAGGTCCACCAGTCCGAGACTTTCGGCACCGTGTGGTTCTCGACCTCGCTCGTCACCGACCGGGCGCGGTGGATGGAGCAGCGCCTGCCCCAGCTCAAGGACAGGACCTTGAAGCAGCTCGCCCTCCCCGCCTCGCACGACTCCGGCATGTACCTGGGCGGCCTGGCGACGCTGGGCAAGACCCAGGACCTGTCGATCTACGGCCAACTCGCCGACGGCATCCGCTACTTCGACCTGCGTCCCAAATGGAGCGGCGGCAAGCTCTACATCACCCACGGACCGATCACCGGGCCGCTGCTCCAGGACGTCCTGAACGACATCAAGAAATTCCTGAGCGAGGGCCACAAAGAGCTCGCCATCTTCAAGTTCTCGCACTACGACAACTTCAGCGACGACGTCTACAAGACCCTGGTCAAGCAGATCAACGACACGATCGGCGCCTGGCTCTACAAATCGCTGCCCGCCGGCAAGCGGCTCGCCGACGTCACCCTGGGAAGCTATCTCGCGGGCGCCGGAGTGGCCCTGGTGGTCTGCGACGGCGACTACCCGGTGAAGAACCCGCAGAGCGGCATCTGGGTCTATCGGGACTGGAGCTCGGGCAATCCCGAGGTGGGCGACCTGCGCGTCTTCGATCAGTACGCGGACACCCTCTCCTACGACACCATGAAGCAGGACCAGTTCGCCAAGTTCGCCAAGTACAACGGCTTCTGCGAGAAGAAGACGAACGTCCCCTGCGACCTCTTCCTCCTCTCCTGGACGCTCACCCCGCCGACCGACGTCTGGGCCGCCTCGAAGCCGGCCAACCGCAACCTGGGGCAGGCGATCACCGAGCTCCGGATCCCCAACTCCTTCGGCCAGATCGTCAACCTGGTCTATGTCGACTACGTCGAGTATGCCCGCGTGACGGACGTCTGCCTGTACCTGGATCACGCGCCGTTCTAAAGCGGTTGCAGACTTCCTTTCCCCAGTGGCACCTCCGGGAGGCGAGCCGGAGGTGCCACCGCGGAGCCGCTCTCCGATGCGCCGGGCATCCAGCCTCAGCGCCGGAAGGCGCGGACGACGGCGGGCTTGGGAAGGGGTTCTTCGGTCTGGCCCAGCACCTCGCTCTTGAGGTCGTCCCGCTGTTTGCGGGAGATCCGCCGGGCCTCCAGGGCGAGACCCATCTGGCGGATGGCAAGGATCACGGCGAACTCGACGAGAACGAGGGTGATGCCCAAAACCGAATCCCCGGTCGCGGCGACGAGCAGGGCCAGGCTGCAGAAGCCCAGGACCAGGACGTAGATCACCCCCACGATGCGCGAGCGCCGGCTGCCGAAGTGGGCGAGCAGGTGGTGGAGGTGGTTGCGGTCGGCGCTGAACATGCGCAGGAACCGGGAGGTCACCGGACCCTGCGGGCGGTCGAGGAAGCGGACCACCATGACCAGGAGGGTGTCCATCACCGGCACCCCCAGGGCGAGGATGGGGACGAGGATGGCGACCGCGGCCGGGGCCTTGAGCGAGGAGTGGATGGAGACCGCGCCCAAGAGGAAGCCGAGAGTCAACGCTCCCGAGTCGCCCATGAAGATGCGGGCCGGCTCCCAGTTGTGGCGCAGGAAGCCCAGGCAGGCGCCGGCGGTCGCCGCCATCAGGATGACCGAGCCGGGGTTCCCTTGCAGGCCGGCATAGACGAGGAGGCTGGTCGAGATGATGGTGACGACGCCGCCGGCGAGGCCGTCCAGGCCGTCGATCAGGTTGATGGCGTTGGTGACGCCGGCGATCCAGAAGAGCGAGAGGACGGAGCCGAAGAGACCGAGGTGCACCTCGCCCAGGCCGGGGAGCCGCAGCACCTCGAACGACCAGCCCACCCGCACCAGCAGCCAGGCGGCGACGACCTCGAAGAGGAGCTTCTTGAGCGGCGAGACCCCGACCAGGTCGTCGACGACGCCGACCAGGAAGACCAGGGTGGTGCCGAGGGCCAGGGCGAGGACCTCGCCGCGCGGGATGTGGGCGCCCCACTCGCTCCAGCGGGCGATGGCCGCGGCTCCGGCGGCCACGGCGATCCCACAGGCGATGGCGACGCCGCCCAGCCGCGGCACGGTCGCGGTCTGGTGCCGGCGCTCGCCGGGGTGGTCCACGGCGCGCAGGGTGAGGGCCAGGCGGGTGATGGTGGGGACCAGCAGGTTGGTCACCAGACCGGCGAGGACGACAGCCCCGAAAGCGTATAGAAAAATGTAAGTCATACCCATGGCCTCGATCAAGCCATGCCTCCTAAAAACGACAAGATCGTTTGACGATCGCTAGTTAAGTTAGGTTGAGTATAGCCGAAGCGTCATGGAATGTCTCGGCGCGCCGATCACGGTGATCCGGTCTGGTACGATGCGGGCATGGAACCCGAGGGTCTGGAGAGTGCGATCGCCGAGCTCGACCGGCGGTACGGGGTGGACGCCCTGTGGCTCTTCGGCTCCTGGGCCCGGGGTACGGCCCGGCCGGAATCGGACGTCGACCTGGGGGTGCTCTTCGCGCGCCCGCCTACGACGCGCGAGCGGTTCGAGGCGGCCGTCGACCTCGGCGGGCTCCTCGGCCGGGACGTGGACCTGATCGACCTCGATCAGGCCCCGCCGGTCCTCGCCCGGCAGGTGCTGCGGCACGGCCGGCTCCGGGTCGACCGCAACCCCGCCCGCCGCGCGGCCTTCTTCAGCCGCGTCGTCTCCCTCTACGACGACTTGAAGATCGTGCGCCGGGAGGCCGAGCGGGCTCTCCTCGAACGGGTGGCCGGTGATCGACCCTGACATCGTCCTCGCCAAGCTCGACATCCTCGAACGCTGCGTGCGGCGGATCGCCGACGCCCGGGCGAGGCGGGAGGAGATGGCGCCGATCGACGCCGACGACATCATCGCGCTCAACCTCCAGCGCGCCATCCAGGCCGCGATCGGTCTCGCGGCGCACGTCGTGGCCGAGCAGGGCTACGGCATCCCCGACTCGACGGCCGCCCTGTTCACCCTCTTGAACCAGGAAGGGGTGATCGACCGCGACCTGGCGGAGCGGCTGCGGAAGATGGTGGGTTTCCGCAACATCGCCCTCTACGAGTACCGGAAGGTGGACCCGGCCATCGTCGAGGCGATGGTCACGAAGCACCTCGAAGACCTGCACGCCTTCGGGAAACGGGTGGTGCAGGTCTTCAAGCTCCGCGACGGCCACGGCTAGCGCAACAGGTGGACCTGAAGACCCTCTCCCCTGAGGCAGTGTACTGGGAGCTCATCCGGGAGTTTCCAGAATGCTGCCGGGTGCTTCCGGAATGCCTTCGGGAGACTCCGAAACCTCTCCGGAGCTCTCCGGAACACCTTCGGAAGCCTCCAATACACATTCTGGACTTCCCAATACACATTCGGGAGCTTCTGATACACCTCCGGACCTTCCCGATACACATCCGGAGGCTTCCAAAGTTGTTCCGGAAGGTTCCAAAGTCGTTCCGGATGCTCCGGAAATCGTTTCGGAGGCGCCCAAAGACGTTCCGGAAGCTCCCGAAGAGGTTCTGGAGGGTCCCGATGTGTATGCGGAGCCTCCCGAAGGTGTATCGGCAGCACCCGGAGATGTTTCGGAAGGCCCCGGAGGCGTTTCGGAAGCACCCGGCAGCGTTCTGGACCGGTCCGGCGGCGTTCCGGAAGCTTCCGGAACGCCGGTTTCGCCCCCTCGGTTGACCCCGGCCTGGCTTCGGCATCAAATAGCCGGGCCATGTCCTCCCGTACCCGCCAGCTCGACGCCGTGGAAATCCGGGTGGTCGGTTCGCTCCTCGAGAAGGAGCAGGCCACCCCGGAAGCCTACCCCCTGACCGTGGCCGCCCTCCTCGCGGCGTGCAACCAGAAGACCAACCGCGAGCCGGTGATGGTGCTCACCGAGACCCAGGTGGTCGCCGCCCTGGAGTCGCTGCGCCAGGACGTCCTGGTCTGGCGGACCGAGGGGGCGAGGAGTGAGCGCTGGCAGCAGAGCGTCTCCCGCCGCTGGGGGCTCGACAGCGCCGGGAAGAAGGCGCTCTTGACCCTCCTCCTCCTGCGCGGCCCGCAGACGGTGGGGGAGCTCCACACCCGGAGCGAACGCCTCCACCCTTTCGCCTCCCTGGGCGAAGCCGAGGACACCCTGCGGCGGATGGCCGCAGTCGAGGAGCCGCTGGTCGTCGAGCTGCCGCGCCGACTGGGCCAGAAGGAGAACCGCTGGGTTCACACCGTGGGCGAGGTGGCCGTGCCGACGGCTCCGACCGTCCTGCCGCCGGAGCTTCCCGGACCGACCGCTCCGGCCCCCGCGGCCGCCTCTCTCGCCGCCCGCGTCGCGCAGCTCGAGGAGACCGTCGCCCGCCTCGCCGGCGAGTTGGCGGCGCTCAAGGGGGATCTCGGGGTCTGAGAACCGTTATGGGGCTCGTAATCTTGCCGCCCTAAGCTTCTCCCCTCCGACTGGCAGGACGAAGGGGGAGAGGTGAGATTGAGATTGCGTGCGCGCTCGCTGCGCCTCCGGTGCATGGCCTTGATCGTCGGAGTGAGCCTTCTGGCCGCCACCGGCGCCGCTGTCGCCGCGCTCCACGGGGTCGCGGCCCTGGCCTTCGCTTGCACCGCCGCCCTCCTCCTCTCGCTTCTCGTCGCCAGTCGCCTGCAGGACGTGATCCTCCGGCCGCTTCTCGAAGTTGGGCCAGCTGCGGTCCCTGCGGATGCCGAGCGTGGGGGCGACGGGATCGACCGGCTGGTCGCGACCTTCGCGGCGCTCGTCGCCCGGATCGAGGCCGGCGACGCGGCGCTCCACGAGCACCGCGACCGCCTGGAGGACGAGGTGGCGCGCCGCACCGCCCAGCTCCACACCGCCAATGCGGAGCTCGCCCTCGCCAAGGCGAAAGCCGAGCGGACCGCCCGCGCCAAGTCGCGCTTCCTGGCCAACATGAGCCACGAGATCCGCACTCCGATGAACGCCGTCCTGGGCATGGCGGACCTTCTCGCCGAGACCGACCTGACCGCCGTGCAGCGCGATTATTGCGACACCATTTCGCGCTCGGGCGAGGCCCTGCTCGGCTTGCTCGACGATGTCCTCGACCTGTCGAAGATCGAGGCCGGGAAGATGCACCTGGTACCGGTGCCCGCCGACCTGCTTCTGGTGATCGAGGAGGCGATCGAGGAGCAGGCGCTCCCCGCCGAGCGCAAGGGGCTGGAGCTTCTCCTGCGCTACGACCCGGTGGCGCCCCGGCAGGTGGTCGTCGACCCGCTGCGCCTGCGCCAGCTGCTCCGGAACCTGCTGTCGAACGCCATCCAGTTCACCCAGGAAGGCTCGGTCGTGATCGACGTCTGGGCCCGGCCCCATCCCAGGGAGGGAGCGCTCTTCCGGGTCACCGTGCGCGACACCGGCATCGGCATCGCGGAGGAGAACCGCGAACGGATCTTCGAAAAATTCACTCTCGACGACACCCTGGTGGCCCGCCGGCCCGCCGGTACCGGCGGCGGCAAGGGTCTGGGTCTCACGATCAGCCGCGAGCTGGTCGCCCTGATGGGCGGCACGATGGGGCTCGAAAGCCGGGTCGGCCAAGGCTCGACGTTCTGGTTCGAGCTGGCGCTCCCCGTCCTCCTCGCGGCGCGCTCCGACGCCGCGGCGGCGCGATTGCGCGGCCGGCGGGCCCTGGTGGTGGCGCCCGGCGAGCCGTCCCGGCGGCTCCTCGGCGAGCTGCTGGAGAGCGGGGGAGTGCGGGTGGGGTTCGCCGCCTCCGGTGGCGAGGCGTTCGACGCCCTGTGCGCCGCCCGGGACGCCGGGGAGGCCTTCGGCTTCGCCCTCGTCGACCAACAGCTGGCGGACGGGAGCGCCGAGCGGCTGAGCCGCGCCGTCCGCGCCAACCGGGGTCTCTCCTCCCTCACGCTGCTCCAGCTGCTGCCGCTCACCGGCGCCGGCGAGATCGACCGCGCCCGGGCCTCCGGCTTCGACGGTTTCGTCGCCAAGCCGGTGCGGCCCAGCCAGTTTCTCACCCTCCTCGCCCGCGCCCTCCCGGGGCTGCCGCCGGGCGGCGGCGACCGGAGCGGAGCGGTGGGGGACGAGGAGGAGGAGACGCCCCAGAAGCCGCTGGGAGCCCGGGTGCTGCTCGCCGAGGACAACCCGGTCAACCAGAAGGTGCTCGGTCTGCTGCTCGAGACCCTGGGGTGCAAGGTGGACCTGGCCGAGGACGGCGCGGCGGCGGTCGGCCGGGCGACGGAGGTCGATTACGACCTGGTGTTCATGGACTGCCAGATGCCGCGGCTCGACGGCTACGACGCGACGCGCGCCATCCGCCGCCTGGATGGGGAGCGGCAGCGCGGGCGGACGCCGGTCATCGCCCTGACCGCCCATGCCCTGAGCAGCAACCGCACGAAGTGCTTCGAGGCCGGGATGGACGACTTCCTGACCAAACCGGTCTCCCTGGACCGCCTGCGCGTCGCGCTCGTCAAATGGTTCGCCTCGGACTGGGAGGGCTGCACCGAGAGATCCCACTCCATAGGTTGATCCATGTTATTGCATTCTTAATCTTACTCGTCCATCCTATCCTCCAGCGGGTTCTTCGATGAGGGGGATCAGGAATGGCTTCCGGCCCGTGGAGGAGATGACGCTTGTCCCGCCCACGCCGGACGGCCATGGCCGCCCTCGCTCTCTGCCTGGGGCTTGCTCCGTCGGCTCTCCCCACAGAAGAGCCGCGCCCGCTCGACGAGTACGCGGTCAAGGCCGCTTTCCTCTATAACTTCGCCAAGTTCGTCGACTGGCCGGAGAGCGTCTTCGCCGCTCATCCTGATACCCACATGTTCTGTATCTACGGCCTGGACCCCTTCGGCGCCAACCTGGACGCGCTCGCCGGCAAGCTCGTCCACGACCGCCGCATCGCGGTCGCCCGCCTGAGCGGTCCGGGTGAGCTCGCCCGCTGCCAGCTGGTCTTCCTGCCGGCCGCCGAGAAAGGGCGCCTGGCGGAGCTGCGCGCGGCGGTGGCCGGCCGCCCGGTGCTGCTGGTGGGGGAGGAGGCAAGCTTCGTCGCGCGCGGCGGGATGATCGATTTTTTCCTTCAGGGGGGGCACGTCCGCTTCGAGATCGATCCGAAGAAAGCCGCCGCCGCCGGCCTGCACGTCAGCTCGAAGCTCCTCGGGCTGGCGAGGATCGCGGAAGGGGAGAGGTGAGATGAGCTTCCGCACCCTCTCTCTGCGTCTCCGGCTGGTGGCTCTGCTCGTCGGGGTGAGCTTCCTCGCCTCCATCATCGTCGGCGGCGTGGTTGCGATCTACGAGATCCAGGCGGAGCGCCGGGCGGTGGCGAACGAGATCTCTTCGCTCGCCTCGGTGATGGCGGATTCCCTGACCGCCGCCATCTCCTTCGGCGACGGCGCCGCGGCGCGCGAGACCTTCACCGCCCTGCGCTCCCAGCCCTACATCCTTTTCGGCGTGGTCGCCACCGCGCGCGGCTCGGTGCTCGCTACCTACGCGCGGAGCCGGGGGGCCGCCCCTCGCTTGCCGAACCGCGAGAGCGGCACCTGGTTCGAGAGCGGCCTGGTCCTGACCGTCCGCCCCGTCCTCCTCGACCACGAGCGGATCGGCACGGTGTTCCTGACCGGCGACCTCCTGCGCCTGCGCGAGCGGGTGCTGAGCACCCTCCAGGCGCTGGCGCTCGCCCTGGCCATCGCCACCGGCCTCTCGCTCCTCGTCGCCGGCCGGCTCCAGGCGCTGATCTCGCGGCCGATCCTCGATCTCGTCGGGGTCGCCACCGCGGTCTCCGAGCGCCGCGACTACCACCTGCGCGCCACGCCTTCGGGCGACGACGAGATCGGCCAGCTGGCGAGGACCTTCAACTCGATGCTCGCCCGGATCGAAGAGAGCGACGAGTCGCTGCGGCAGCATCGCGACCACCTGGAGGACGAGGTGACGCGCCGCACCGGGGAGCTCAAGGCGGCCAACTCAGAGCTCACCGTCGCCAAGGAGCGGGCCGAGCGGGCCGCCCGGGCCAAGTCGCAGTTCCTGGCCAACATGAGCCATGAGATCCGCACCCCGATGAACGGTGTCCTGGGCATGGCGAGCCTCCTCGCGGAGACCGAGCTCACCACCCAGCAGCGCGAGTACTGCGAAACCGTCGCGCGCTCCGGGGAGACCCTGCTCGCCCTGATCGACGACATTCTCGACCTGTCGAAAATCGAGGCTGGGAAGATGAGCCTGGAACCGATCCCCATCGACCTGCTCCTGGCGCTCGAGGAGGTGATCGAGGAGCAGGCGCTCGCCGCCCAGCACCGGGGGCTGGAGCTCCTGCTGCGCTACGATCCGGCGGCGCCCCGCCGGGTGATCGTCGACCCGGTGCGCCTGCGCCAGGTGCTGCGCAACCTGGTCTCGAACGCCATCAAGTTCACCGAGCGGGGCTACGTCCTGGTCGACGCCGGCGCTCTCCACGGCCCGGCGGACACCGCCCTGCAGGCGCGCTTCCGTTTCGCCGTGCGCGACACCGGCATCGGCATCGCCGCCGAGAACCGCGAGCGGATCTTCGAGAAATTCACCCAGGCCGATGCCTCGACGACCCGGCGCTTCGGCGGCACTGGCCTGGGGCTGCCGATCAGCCGTGAGCTGGTCGTCCTGATGGGCGGCGCGATCGGCGTCGAGAGCGCGGTCGGCCAGGGCTCCACCTTCTGGTTCGAGCTGCCGCTCGCGGCTGAGGACGGGGGGACCGTCGAGAACCCGCTGGCCGGGGCCCTGCGCGGCAAGCGGGCCCTCGTCGCCTCGTGCTGCGAGCCGTGCCGGCAGATCCTGGGGGAGCTGCTGGAGAGCAGCGGAATCCGGGTGGAGCTCGCGGCGTCCGGCGCCCAGGCGCTCGCCATCCTGCGCGCCGCCCAGGCGGCGGGCGAGCCCTGCAGCTTCGCCCTGCTCGACCAGGACGTCGCCGACGGGAGCGGCGAGGCGCTGGGTGGGATCCTGCATGCCGATCCCGTCCTCTCCGCCGTCGCGCTGCTCCAGCTGCTGCCGCTCGCCGGTACCGCGATCAGCCGTCCCCTGGCCGCCGGTTTTGCCGGCTACGTGGCGAAGCCGGTGCGCCCCAGCCAGTTCCTGGCCGTCCTCGCCCGCTCCCTCCTGGGGCTCCCCCGGCCGATCCCGGCGGGCTCGACGGCGGTGACGGCAGCCCACCGTCCGGGGCTCGGGGCGCGGGTGCTGCTCGCCGAGGACAATCCCATCAACCAGAGGGTGGTGACCCGGCTGCTCGAGAAGCTGGGGTGCGAGGTGGATCTGGCCGAGGACGGCGCCGCGGCGGTCGACCGCGTGGCGGCGGTCAACTACGACCTGGTGCTCATGGACTGCCAGATGCCACGGCTCGACGGCTACGACGCGACGCGCGCCATCCGCCGGCTGGACGAGGCGCGGGGACGGGGGCGGACACCGGTCGTCGCCCTGACCGCACATGCCCTCTCCGGGGACAGCGCGCTCTGCTTCGAGGCGGGGATGGACGATTTCCTCACCAAGCCGATCTCCATGGATCGCCTGCGGACCGCGCTCGTCAAGTGGTTCTCCCCCGTTGCCAAGACCGACTCGCTGAGCGGGAATCCAATTTCCTGAATCCATTTCCTTGGATCGCGCTCTCGCCGGGGACCCGGCGCCAGCGCCAAGTTACTCAATCCAAGGGTCTTCCTACTTGCTACCTCGACCTCAAACGAGTTGGTCCCCAACTTGCTTAGGCTTGCTCCAGCTAAGAAAGGAAGGAGGTTGGGCTATGCAAAAAAAATGGACTTCAAGGGGGGGGCCCCTGGTCCTCGGTCTCCTCTTCGCGCTCGTCGCCGGCCCCGTCTTCGCCCAGGGACAGCAGACGGGCTCGATCAGCGGGACCGTCACGCTGGCCAGCGGAGAGGTTGCACCAGGCATCCTGATCACCGCCACCTCGCCCTCCCTGCAGGGGGAGCGCTCCGTCACCTCGCAGCAGAACGGCGAGTACATCCTTCGCGGTCTGCCGCCCGGTCCCTACACGATCAAATTCTCGCTCGAAGGCTTCAAGGAGGAGCAGACGCAGGTCACCGTGCCGCTCGGCGGCCAGGCGAGGAGCGACGTGCGGATGACGCCGCAGTCGGTCCAGGAGACGATCGTGGTCACCGGCGAGGCGGCGACCGCCCTCGACACCACCACCATCGGGGCCAACCTGAACTACAAGAAGATCGACGAGCTGGCGACCCCACGCGACCTGTCGAACATCGCGGCCCTCGCCCCGGCGGTCAACACCAACGCCGCCCTCCCGGGACAGATCACGATCAGCGGCGGCTTCGCCTATGACAACCTGTTCCTCTTGAACGGCGTCGACATCAACGACAGCGTCTTCGGCAACCCCAACAACCTCTTCATCGAGGATGCGATCGAGGAGACCCAGGTGCTCTCCTCCGGGGTCTCGGCCGAATACGGCCGCTTCGGCGGCGGCGTCGTCAACGCCATCACCAAGAGCGGCGGCAACGATTTCACCGGCAGCCTGCGCGCCGACCTCACCAACCCCTCCTTCCGTTCGAAGACCCCGATCGAGGAGGAGAACGGCACCAAGCGGGTGAGCAAGAACGACTTCGTCTACACCGGGACCCTGGGCGGCTACGTGGTGAAGGACAAGCTCTGGTTCTTCGCCGCCGCGCGCAGCAACAACAACGACGACCAGGAGCCGCTCTTCCAGACCGGCATCCCGTTCGACTCGGTCACCCGGGACCGGCGCTACGAGGGCAAGCTGACCGCCAACCTCTCCGACCGGCACACCTTCCAGGCGAGCTACATCAAGAACGACACCTCGCAGACCGTGGAGTCGCTCGCCGGCATCGTCGCGACCCCGGACGCGATCATCAGCCCGTCCTTCCCCACCACTCTCGGGGTGGTGCGCTATTCGGGGATCTACGGTCCCTCGTTCTTCGGCGAGGCCCAGTATTCGCAGAAGAAGTTCGAGTTCGTGGGCTTCGGCGGCACCAACCCGGACATCCACGAGTCGCCGTTCCTCTGCACCAGCCAGGCCTGCCTCTACAACGGGCCGTACTTCGACGCTACCGACGGCGACCACCGCGACAACAAGCAGTTCTCGGCCTCCGGCTCGTACTTCTGGAACCCGCCCTCCCTGGGCAGCCACGACCTGAAGGTCGGCGGTGAGGACTTCCGCAACCAGCGCCAGGGCGGCAACTCGCAGTCGTCCTCGAACTACGTCTTCTTCAGCGACTACGTGCTCGACCCCGTGACCCACAAGCCGGTGCTCGACAACCAGGGCCGCGCGGTCCCGAACTTCATCCCCAACACCTTCCAGAGCTTCCTGGTTTTCTGGGACGCGCAGCGCGGCTCGCGCAACGACGTGAAGGAGGACGCGGTCTACGTCAACGACCGCTGGCGTTTGGGCAACCACTGGTCGTTCAACCTGGGCGCCCGCTATGAGCGGGCGACCAACACGGGCACCGACAACGTGCACACGGTCGACTCCCGCCGCCTGATGCCGCGCCTGGGCGCCTCGCTCGACCCCAAGGGCGACGGCAAGTACCGGCTGGACGCCACCTATGCCCAGTACGCCGGGGCGTACAACCTGGTGCTCTTCTCGCAAGGCACCAACACCGGCAACCCCGGGTACCTCTACGGTCCGTACATCGGCCCTCCCGGACAGGGGCGTGACTTCACTCCCGGCTTCGACCCCAAGAACTACAACCTGTACATTGCCGGCTCGCCCACCCAGAACATCCGCTTCGACAAGGGCGCGAGCTCGCCGCTGGTCAAGGAGTACACGCTCTCCGCCGGCGTCCAGCTGTCGCGGGCGGGCTTCGTGAAGGCGACCTACCTGAACCGCAAGTGGACCGACCTGCTCGAGGACTTCACCTCCCCCTCCTTCGGTAGTATCCCGATCGTCATCCAGGGGGTGGAGGGTCCGCTGGCCGACGTCCACGTCTTCAAGAATGCCGACATCGCCCAGCGCGACTACGCGGCGCTGCTCTTCCAGGGGCGCTATCCGATCACCGACCGCTGGTCGGTCGAGGGGCTGTGGACGCACGAGCTCAAGAATGACGGCAACTACGAGAGCCAGGTCGGGCAGACCTTCCGCACCTCGGGGCTGGGCGACTACCCCGAGCTCTTCAGCCGGGAACGTAACTTCCCGCTCGGCCATCTCTCCCAGTACGAGGCCGACGTCGCCCACCTCTGGACGATCTACAACCTGAGCCTCGGGAAAGCTGGGGACCTGTCACTCTCGCTCAAGGGCAACCACTTCTCGCCCCTGACCACCTCGCTCGCCGCCCCCAACGTGCCGATCACCTCGATCCAGCGCTCCCGCGACCCGGGCTATGCCTCGCTGCCGCCGACCCAGACGCTCTACTTCGGCAAGCGCGGCAGCCAGGAGTTCAACGCCTGGAACACCTTCGATTTCGCGGCCTACTACCAGGTCCCGATCTTCCGTTCGATCTCGCCGTGGTTGAAGGTCGAGGTGCGCAACCTGCTGAACGACCACACGCTGATCGACTGGGACACGACGGTCACCCCGGACCCCAACAGCCCCAAGGACTCGCTCGGCCTGCCGACCGGCTTCATCAAGGGGAAGAACTTCGGCAAGGCACGCAACAACCTGGACTACCCGATCCCGCGCGAGTTCCTGTTCGGCGCCGGGTTCCACTTCTAGGGTTTTCCGCTCGCTAAGAAACGGGCGGGGTGGCTTTAAGGCCGCCCCGCCCGTTTTGTTGCTAAGATCGGTCCCTCGCTCCGAGGCACCCGCCGCGCCCCATGAAGCCCTTCGGCCCCCTGCTCCTCTTCCCGGCCCTCGCGCTCCTCGCCGGCTGCTCACGCTCTCCACGGTCCGCCGCGGGGTCCGGAACGTTCCCGGAGGCGCCGGTCGTCCTCATCTCGATCGACACCCTGCGGGCCGATCACCTGCCGGCCTACGGCTACGCCGGGGTCGCCACCCCGGCCATCGACCGCCTGCGCCAGGACTCGATCCTGTTCGAGAACGCCTACAGCGGCTGCCCGCTCACCCTGCCGTCGCACAGCTCGCTCCTGACCGGCCTCCCTCCCGCCGTCCACGGGGTGCGCGACAACGTCGGCTACCGCCTGGACACCACCCGGACGCCGACCGTCGCCGACCTCCTGCGCCGGCAGGGCTATGCGACGGGAGCCGCGGTCTCGGCCTACGTCCTGCGGGCGCGGACCGGCCTGGGCGCCGCCTTCGACGACTATGACGACGGCATCGAGGTGCTTTCCGACCGCACGCTCGGCCTGCTCGAGCGCAAGGGCGACGAGACCGCCGGCCGGGCCGCGGCGTGGATCGACCGTCAGCTTGACCGCCATCGGTCCCGCCCCTTCTTCTTCTTCCTCCACCTCTACGAGCCGCACTCCCCCTACGACCCCCCCGAGCCCTGGAAGAGCCGCTACCGGGACCGCCCCTACGACGGCGAGATCGCCGCCGCCGATGCGATCGTCGGCCGTTTCCTCGACCACCTGCGGGAGACCGGCGTCTACGACCGGGCGATCGTGCTCCTCCTCGCCGATCATGGGGAAGGATTGGGCGACCACGGCGAGAAGGAGCACGGGGTGCTGCTCTACCGCGAGGTGCTCCGCGTGCCGTTGCTCCTGAAGCTCCCCGGCCGCGGCCGCCCTCCCGGGGTGCCGGATCGCGTCGCGGCACCGGTCGGCCTGCTGGACGTCGTACCGACCGTCACCTCGCTCCTCGGGATCGCGATGCCCGCCGGCGTTGCCGGTGTCCCCGGCCTGCCCGGCCGTTCGCTCCTCGCCACCGCCATGGCTAAGGCGGCGTCCCCGGCGGCGCGGCGGCTCTACGCCGAGACTTTCTACCCCCGGCTCCACTTCGGCTGGAGCGAGCTGCGCTCGCTGACCGACGCGCGCTACCAGTACATCGAGGGTCCCGACCCCGAGCTCTACGACCTGGCGAAAGATCCTGGCGAGCGAAACAACGTCCTCGGCGAGGAACGGCGGGTCTTCCACGACCTCAAGGCCGAGCTCGCCACCCAGGTGGGGCCGTTCGAGGCGCCGCAGCGGATCGAGCGGGAGGAGGCGGCGAAGATCGCGGCCCTCGGCTACCTGACCGCCACGGTCCGCCCGGCGGCGGGTCCGTTGCCCGACCCCAAGCGGGCGCTGCCGGCGCTCGACGAGGTGAGCCGTGCCTACAACCTGGCGGGGCGCGGCGAGCACGCCCAGGCGGTCGAGATCCTCTCCGGGCTGGTCGAGCGCTACCCTTCGATGCTCGACGCCCGCTTCCAGCTGGCCGGTAACCTGGCCGCCCTCGGCCGTTACGACGCGGCGCTCGCCCAGTATGATCGGGCGATCGAGCTGGCGCCGGTGGCGGCGGACGGCATCCTGGTCGAGAAGGCGCGGGTCGACCTGCGGCTGGGCCGGCTGGCCGAGGCGGAGACCTACGCCAAGACGGTCCTCGACCGGCTGCCGGCCGAGGGGCACGACCTCTTCGCCCGGGTCGCCTGGGCGCGTGGGGAGGTCGACCGGGCCGCGGAGGAGGCCCGGCAGGCCGTGGCTGCCGATGCGGTACCGCGGCCGGACGCGGTCCTCTTCTTGGCCGAGATCGAGCTCCATCAGGGGCAGCTGGACGCGGCCCTGGCGCTCCTCGACCCCTTCCACGCCAAGGTCGCGGCCGGGCACCCGGCGATCCCCGGCCTCGAATTCCTGCGCGGCGACGCCCTGGCCCGAGCCGGGCGGGCGCCCGAGGCGGAGGCGGCCTTCCGCGCCGAGATCCGGCTCTATCCCCGGGACACCCGCGCCTACGCCAGCCTCGCCTTCCTCTACGGAAGCCTGCACCGTTTCAGCGAGATCGATCCGCTCCTCAGGGCGATGGCGAAAGCCGACCCGCGGCGGGAGACCTACCTGACCGCGGCGGCGACGGCGGAGCGCCTGGGCGACCGGGAGGGGGCGAAGGCCTGGCGGCAGCGGGCGGCGGGGAAAGTGGGGGGATGAGACGGTCCCACGGGCTGATGTAGGATGGACCTGCCGGCGGAAGGCCGGCGTTCGAAGCCTCACGGAGGAGAGCGGATGGCAACCACGGCGGCACGGGAAATCGACCACATCGTTGAGCTTCTGGGGGCGGACGCCGAGAGCCTCCTCTCCTTTATCTGCAAGGGGATCCCGAAGGAGCAGCTGATCCTTCCCGGTCCCGACCACGTCGACCGGGCGTGGGGCGGGTCGGACCGCAAGCCGGGGGTGCTGGTCAACCTGCAGCGGCTGGCCAACAACGGGCGTCTGGCCGGCACCGGGTACCTGTCGATTCTGCCGGTCGACCAGGGGGTCGAGCACTCCGCCGCCGCCTCCTTCGCGCCCAACCCGATCTACCTGGACGCCGAGAACATCGTCAAGCTCGCCATCGAGGCCGGCTGCAACGCGGTGGCCTCGACCGTCGGGGTGCTGGGGGCGGTGGCCAGGAAGTGCGCCCACAAGATCCCCTTCATCGCCAAGATCAACCACAACGAGCTGCTCAACTTCCCCACCAAATACGAGCAGATCCTCTTCGGCAACGTCGAGCAGGCCTGGGAGATGGGCGCCGCGGCGGTGGGGGCGACGATCTACTACGGCAGCGAGGACGCCGACCGCGAGATCGTCGAGATCGCCGAGGCCTTCTACCACGCCCACCAGTTGGGGATGGCGACGATCCTCTGGACCTACCTGCGCAACAACGCCTTCAAGAAGGACGACGTCGACTACCACGAGGCGGCCGACCTGACCGGCCAAGCCAACCACCTGGGAGTCACGATCCAGGCCGACATCATCAAGCAGAAGCAGGCCAACCGGAACGGCGGCTACCCGGCGATCAACTTCGGCAAGACCAGCCCCAAGGTCTACGGCGAGCTGGTGGCCGACCACCCGGTCGACTGGGTGCGCTGGCAGGTCGCCAACTGCTATCTCGGCCGTGCCGGGATGATCAACTCGGGCGGTGAGTCGAAGGGGAGCGGCGACCTGGCGCAGGCGGTGCGCACCGCGGTCATCAACAAGCGCGCCGGCGGCACCGGCCTGATCTCCGGCCGCAAGGCCTTCCAGCGCCCCATGAAGGAAGGGGTGGAGCTCCTCCACGCGATCCAGGACGTCTACCTCTGCGACGAAGTGACGATCGCGTAGGGTCTCGCGGTACCAGGCGGGAGCCCTGGAGGCCCCCGCCCTTTCAGCCTGCGTAGACCCTAGAACGCCCAGCCGAAGTGCAGGCCGACGGTGACCGCCGTCTGCCCTTCGTTGTTGTCGTTCTGCTGGAAACGGACCGGCAGGACGAGCTCGGCGAAGAGAGTGGTCCCGTTGCTCTGCGGGAAACCGAGGTTCAAGAGGGGCGTGAAGCCGTAGGAGCGGGAGTTGACGTCGAAGGCGGCGCGCAGGCCGGCCGTCCACGGGCCGCTCAGGCTGTAGAGGATGCCGGGGTGGATCGTCAGGTCGACGACCTTGGTCTTGCTGTGGATCAAGGGGACCACCTCGAGGTCAAAGGCGACCCGGCCGCCGGGCTTGATGGTGATCCCGGTCGGGAAGCCGACGTTGAACTCGTCCGAGATCGTCGTGTTCTCGCCGTTGACCCGTGTCACCAGCGGGAAGACGACGCCGAAGTGCCCGCCCACCCGGTCCTCGGCGCGGGCCACGGCCGGCAGGGCGAGGAGCGCCAGGAGCAAGCAGAGACCATACCGCTGTACGAGACCTATCCTGAACATGACAAAAGACCTCCGTTTTAGGGACCCTCGCGGGTCCGGATTGGAACCCCCCCAGAGAAGGGAACACCCTGCGCGGCGAAAAAGGCGCAGCCGTAGAGACGGCCGCCCCGCGGCTGGCGGTCGAGGCAGGAACCGCCCGGGCGAAATCGGCCAATTATACAGAGATTAGAAAAGTCGAAGCTCAGTAGGGAGGGGAATGTTCTCTGTGCCACAGCGGCCTACGGCTCCGTGGCACACCTCCGGGCCCTTCCCCTGTACAATGAACGAGATCCATTTGGCTCAGGATGTAAGCTCCCCGGAGGAGGACCGCCATGCAGCAAGGCTTCAAGCGCGTCGTCTCGATCGCCCTGGCCGCCGGTAGCCTCGCCGCCCCGTTCTGGATCGGGAGCGCCGCCCGCGCCCAGGACCCCCCTCCCGCCACCCGTGCCCAGCTCATGGAGCAGGGGGAGCAGCTCCTCGCCCAGCAGCAGTACCGCCGGGCGATCACCGCCTTCGAGGATGCCAACCGCCTGTCGGATGCCGGCGGCTGTTCCGAGTGCTTCCTCGGCCTGTCCCGCACCTACGTGGCCTGGGGGAAGGCGGGGAAGGGGGTGGAGATGGCCCGTGTCGCCCTGCAGCTCAACCCGGCCAAGCCGCTCCTGGCGCGCGCCCACCATCAGCTGGCGGTCGCCCTCCTCGCCCAGCCCGGCCGCGGCGCCGACGCGGTCGCCGAGGCCGATGGGGCCTTCCGCCGCGCCCTGGATCTCGACCCCGGGGCGAACGTCGACCGCTTCAACCTGGCGGGGCTCCTGCTCCAGTCCGGCCGTGGAGAGGACGCGGTCAGCCTCGCCCGCGACTATTTGAAGGGCGCTCCCACGGGCGGCGCCGCGGCCGAGGCGCGGATGCTGATCTGCCTCGCCCGCAAGGCCGCGCCGCCGGCCGACCCGGCTCCCGAGGCGGGGGGGGAGATCGAGCCGCCCCATCCGCTCTACCGCCAGCCTCCCGCCTACAGCGACCGGGCCCGCCGCGACAAGCTCCAGGGCTCGGTCCTGGTGCAGGTGAACATCGACACCGACGGCTGCGCCGGCAACCCCTCCCTCGTCCGCGGTATGGGCAACGAGCTCGACACCGCCGCCGTGGAGGCAGCCAAGCGCTGGGTCTTCCAGCCCGCCACCGCCCAGGGCCGGCCGGTACCGGGCGACTCCATCGTCTCGATCAACTTCACCAAGGACAACGAGACGATCAAAGACCCCGACAAGGCCTACCGGGACAAGCTGCTGGCCGGCTGGCCGGCCCAATAGGGCGGCCGCGAAGCCTGGCCTGGGAGGAATGCGGTAAGAGTGGGTAGAGACGCCCAGCCGTTACCACAGGCTTTCCCTTGACCCTGAACGCCAGGGCGTCTCCAGCGCCGCCAGAACCACAGGCGCTTCCGGCCTGCGGAGACGCCCTGGCGGCGGTGGTTGAGCCAAGGTTCGTGGTAGCGGCTGGGCGTCTCTACGAGCTCCCCTCTCGTCGATAAAGGTCAGCGCCTGCGGGCCCGCCCTACTCGGGTTTGCCGCGCAGCCGGTCGTACCAGTGCTTGCGCCGGATCGCCTGCGGCTTCTCGGCGCTGCCGAGCTGCCCCTGGTGACCGGAGAGGTCGGTGGCCACGACGTAGAGCTCGATCGTCCGGTTCTGGTGCAGCGACGGCGGCACCTCGACCGTGCAGTCGGCGCCGGAGCGCGGGCAGGGCTGCTCGGTCCAGGCGCCGCCCTCGGGCCGGACGTGGACGACGACCGTCTTGACCTGGAAGTCGTCGGTGATCTTCAAGGGGATGCGCACGGTCGCCCCCTTGTCGAATTCGAGCCCGGCGGCCTTCCCGCCCCCGCCGAGCTGGACCACCGGGGGGTTCCTGTCGAGCTGGGCGAGCTGCGCCTCCAGGCGCTGGCGGGTCTCGCGCAGGCGGGCCTCGTAGCGCGGCGTGGGTTTCGCCCCGGCGAGCAGGGCGAGCCCCTCGTCCGGCCGCTTGCGGGTCTCGGCCGCGGCGGCGGCCGAGAGGACTGAGGTCATCCCCTGGTCGGCGCGCTGCTCGGCGGTGAGGCGCGCCACCCGCTCGCCCAGGCCCGGCCGCTCGGGCCAGCCGCGGCGCAGGGTCTCCAGGCGCTCCAGGGCGGCCTCCAGGGCGCCGGTCTGGGAGAGGGTCTCGGCCTCCGCTTCGAGGGTCGCCGCGGTTTTCTCCCGCTGGTCGGCCGCCTCCTGGAAGCGTGGGTAGGCGGCGGCGACGGCGCCGGCCGCCCGGAGGAGCTCCGTCGGGTCGCTCCCCTTGGCGGCGCGCTCGTAACGTTGATAGAGGTCGGCTGCCTGGCGGGCCGCGGCGAGGTCCCGGCGCAGGCCGGGCTCGGCCTGGAGGGCGGTCCGTTCCGCGGCGGAGAGCGCGCGTAGGGCGGCGGCGACCTGCCGCAGGTCGCCGGCCTTGAGCGCCGCCCGGAAGT
>DASQPA010000038.1:0-7669 GCA_035644215.1 Thermoanaerobaculia bacterium | reverse complement strand
GAAACGACGCCTTCCACCCCTTCTCCCGCCTGGGCTACGACGACGCGACCTATTCTTTGGTCGGCACCCGCTGGCAGGTCTGCAAGCGGCTGAACCTGCGGGTCAACTGGAGCCGGGTGGACTACAAGGGCTCGGGCGCCAGGGAAACCGAGATCGTGCCCGGCCTGGTCTACGGGATCGCCAAGCAGCTCGACCTGATCGCCGAATACGACTGGTGGAAAAGCCGGCCGAAAACCGGTCCGGACGAATTCATCGAGAAAAGTTACAACCTGGTCCTCCACTTCACCTTCTAGGGAGCCCAAGCGCATGAAGAAGAAGCTGCTCCTTCCCACTCTTTTGCTCGCGGCCCTTGCCGCCACGATCACCGTGGCAGGGGCAGCGGACAAAGTCGTCATCCAGTACGACTGCATTCCCAACTATGCCAACTGGGGCGGCGTAACCGCCCTCTACCTGAAGGTCGCCGGAGTGAAGGTCCCACCCGACGACAAGGGTTCCTCGGTCGCCATGGCCGCGCTCGAAAAAGAGAAAGAGCACCCGCAGGCCGACACCGCCTACTACTCGGGAGCGATCGGTTTCCAGGCGGCGGGCAAGGGGCTCCACCAGCCCTACAAGCCCAAGGACTGGGAGGTCATCCCGGCCGGTTTGAAGGACCCGAACGGCCTCTGGTGGACGGTCCACACCAGCGCCATCGCCTTCGTGGTCAACACCAAGGCCCTGGGCGGCGCTCCCGTGCCGCGCTCCTGGGCCGACCTTCTGAAACCGGTCTACAAGGGGAAGATCGCCTACGACGACCCGACCTGGGGCGGCACCTCGTTCACCCTGGTCTACGGGGTGAACGAGCTGATGGGCGGGAGCGACAAGGATTTCAAGCCCGGCCTCGCCTACCTGAAGAAGCTCGACGCCAACGTCTCCTCCTACCCGCGGGAGTCGATCTACAACTCGGTGCTCCGCGGCGAGGTGCCGATCTGGCTCAACGCCGACGGCAACGGCTACAAGATGAAGTACGTCGACAACGGCCCGGTCGAGGTGGTGATCCCGGCCGAGGGGAGCTTCACCATGCCGCTGGTGATGGGGATGGTGAAGGGCGCGCCGCACCCGGAGGAGACGAAGCAGTACCTCGACTGGCTGCTCACCAAGCCGGCCCAGGCGGAGTTCGCCAAGGCCTACTTCCGGCCCATCCTCCCCAGTGCCCTGCCGGCCGACGTGGCCGCCCGGTTCCTCCCCGAGAGCGAGTACAAGAGGGCGCGCGCGCTCGACCTCGCCAAGATGGCGGGCGCCGCGGACGCGCTCAAGAAGGCCTGGCTGGATGAGATCCGGGGCAGCCGCTAGACCCTGGGCGGGAGCGCTCCTCGCGCTCCCGCTCCTCCTCTTCCTCTGCGGCCTGGTCCTCTGGCCGATGGGCCGGCTGGCGGCCGCGGCCTTCGCCGGCCCGGGCGCTCCGGCCCTGCGCGCCGTGCTCGCGGCCGGCCGCTACCGCACCGCTCTCGGCCACTCGCTCCTGCTCTCCGCCGGGGCGGCCCTCGCCGCGGTGGCCCTGTCGCTCGTCCCGGCCTGGATTCTCGCCCGCGAGCGCTTCCGCGGCCGCGACCTCCTGCGCACCGCCATCTCGCTGCCCCTCACCTTCTCCGGGGTGCTCGTCGGCTTCCTGATGATCGTCCTCCTGGGGAGGATCGGGGCGGTGCCCAAACTCCTGGAGCTCTTGACCGGTCGCCCCTTCCTCGCCAGCCTCGCCTATACCCCGGCCGGCCTCTTTCTCGCCTATCTCTACTTCGAGGTGCCGCGGGCGGTGGTGACCCTCGAATCGGCCTTCCGTCGCTTCCCCTGGGAGCTCGACGCCGCCGCCCGCACCCTGGGCGCCGGCCCCTTCGCCCGCCTGACCCGGGTCGTCCTCCCTCTCGCCGCCCCGGCCCTGCGTTCGACTCTCGCCATCACCTTCTCGGCCTCCATGGGCTCCTTCGGGGTGGCGCTCCTCCTCTCCCGTCGCTTCTCGGTCGCTCCGCTGGAGGTCTATACCGAGCTCACCGGATTCCTGAACGACGCGGTGGCCGGAGCGCTCTGCCTGGTCCTCGCCGTGATGACCCTGGCGGTCGATCGCCTCTTGGGCGGAGGCCGCGAGTGAGAATCCCGCCGCGCCGGATCGCCCGGCAGACCGGAATCGCCTGGACGGCGGCGACCGCCCTGGCGCTCGTGGCGCCGATCCTGATCACCATCTGGGGCGCCTTTTCCCACTCCGAGTTCTACGGCCAGCGCTCCGAGGGCGCCCCGGTCCAGGGCACGGCCGACCTCTTCCGCTACGTGCTCGGGATCTGGGGGGAGGCGCTCCTCCACTCGGCGGCACTGGTGGCGGCGGTGGTGCCGCTCGCCCTCCTCCTCGGCGCTCCGGCCGCCTATGCCTTCCGCCGCCGCCCCTTCCCGGGCGCGCGCTGGCTCGAATCGGCGGCCCTCGCCCCTCTGGCTCTCCCCGGGATCGCCCTCGCCGTCGCCCTGATCGAGACCGCCGGCGGCGCCCCGCGCTTCCTCCTCCTCGTCGCCGGCCATCTCGCCTACACGGTGCCGCTGGTCCTGAAAACCGTCGGCAACGCCCTCTCCGGCTTCGATCCCGCGCTCGAATCGGCGGCCAAAGCCCTGGGCGCCCCGCCGGTCGAAACGACACGCAGGATCGTGCTCCCCCTCCTCGTGCCGTCGCTCGTCCTCGCCGCGCTTCTCGTCTTCGCCGTCTCCTGGGGGGAGTTCAACGTCTCCTTCCTCCTCGCCACCCCGCTCCTCCAGACCTTCCCGGCGGCGCTCTATTCGACCTACACCACCAACTCCTTCCCCGTCGCGGCGGCGGCCACGATCGTCTTCCTCCTCCCCGTCGTCCCGGCCCTGCTCGCCATCCAGGCCCTGGGCGGGGAAGAGTTCCACCGGGGATTACCGGCATGAAGGTGAGCCTCGAAAACGTCTCCTACGCCTACTCCGAGGCGCCGGTGCTCGGCGGCGATGCCGGCAATACCGGCGATACCGGCGACCAAGGGATCTCGCTCGACCTCCGCGAGGGGGAGACGACGGTGGTGATCGGCCCCTCGGGCTCGGGCAAGTCGACGCTGCTGCGCCTCCTCGCCGGCCTGCTCCATCCGCGGACCGGGGCGGTTCGCTTCGACGGCCGCGACATGGTGGGGGTGCCCACCGAGAAGCGCGACGTGGGGGTGGTCTTCCAGTCCTACGCCCTCTTCCCCCACCTCACGGTGCGCCAGAACATCGCCTTCGGCCTGACCACGGCCCGGTATCGACGTCAGGGCCACACCCCGGCCGAGGTGGATCGACGAGTAGCGGAGACCGCCGCGCTCCTCGCCCTCGAAGCGCTCCTCGACCGCCGGCCGACCGAGCTCTCCGGCGGCGAGCAGCAGCGGGTGGCGGTGGCCCGCGCCCTCGCCCCCCGCCCTGCCCTCCTCCTCTTCGACGAGCCGCTCTCCGCCTTGGACGCCCGCCTCCGACGCACCGTCCGCGCCGACCTGTCCCGCCTCCTCGCCAGCCTGGGGACGACGGTCCTCTACGTCACCCACGACCAGGAAGAAGCCCTGCTCCTCGCCGACCACCTGGTGGTCCTCAACCGCGGCCAGATCGTCCAGCAGGGTCCTCCCCTGGACCTCTACCGCCGACCTGCCGACCCCTTCGTCGCGACCTTTCTGGGAGAGGCGAACCTCCTGCCGGTGAGCCGGCAGGGCGGCCGGTTCGTCACCGCCCTGGGGACGCTGCCGGCGACGCTCCACGTTCCAGAAGGGAAGCCGCTCCTGCTCGTCCGCCCCGAGGACCTCGTCGTCGATCCCAACGGCGTACGGGCCGGGGTCGCCGAGTCGCGCGGCCTCGGCCCCTACGACCGGGTCGTCCTGCGGCTCCCGGGAGGCCCCGATCTCCTCGCCCATCTGCCCCCAGGGGCAGCACCGGAGGCCGGCGCGATCCTGGGCATCGCGCTCCGGCCGGGGGCCGGGCACCTGCTGTGATGCATTCACTCGGTTCGCGATGCTCTCAGGGGAGACGGTTCAAGCTGTGCTGGAGCCTCGTCTCAGCCGCACCTCCGCCCGGAGATGAATCTCCGGGCTCTGAGACGGCGCCGGATGAATCCGGCTTTGCGCGTTTGCGAGCAGGTCGTCGGTCGCCGGCGGTGTGCAGCGGGGTCATCGCCGGCATGCATTCAGTGACCGCCACCCTGCTCGTCGGTCGTCGCCTGCATGCATTCAGGAATCGGCTGACCGTGGGCTAAGAGCGCCTCGATGTACTGCTGCACAGCCGTGCGGATACTCTGCTGCGTCTCCTCGACCGTCCTGCCGTTCCCGAAGCAGCCCGGCAGGGCCGGGCTGTAGGCATAGTAGCCCTCGTCCTCGGGCTCCTTCTCGACGACGATCTCGAAGTTGTAGAAGCGCATGGCTCAGTTCCTCACGGCGCGGCCCCTTACGTCTGCAACACCCCGGTCTTGAACTCCGGCACCTCCGGATTCATCGCCACGCAGGCGAGCGACCTGGCGAGGACCTCTCGGGTCTCCGCCGGATCGATAATCGCATCCACCCACAGCCGGGCGGCGGCGTAGCGGGGGTTCATGGCGGCGGCGTAGCGGGCCTGGATCTCGGCGAGACGCTGCTTCCTCTCCTCTGCCGAGACCTCGTCGCCGCGGTTCTTGAGCTGGATCGAGAGGAGCGTCTTCGAGGCCTGGTCGCCGCCCATGACCGCGATGGCCGCCGAGGGCCAGGCGTAGAGGAAGCGGGCGCCGTAGGCCTTGCCGCACATGGCGTAGTTGCCGGCGCCGTAGGAGTTGCCGACGAAGAGGGTGATTTTGGGGACGGTCGAGTTGGCGACCGCGTTGACCATCTTGGCGCCGTCCTTGATGATGCCGCCGCGCTCGGCGCGGCTCCCCACCATGAAGCCGGTGACGTCCTGGAGGAAGAGGAGCGGGATCTTCTTCTGGTTGCAGAGCTCGACGAAGCGCGCCCCCTTGTCGGCCGCCTCCGAGTAGATGACGCCGCCGATCTGGAGCTCCTTGTCGCCGGCCTTGGTGCCGGTCTTCCGGGCCACGATCGAGCGCTGGTTGGCGACCACCCCCACCGTCCGGCCGCCGATCCAGCCGGTGCCGCAGAGGAGCGTCTGGCCGTAGGTCGCCTTGTACTCGTCGAATTCGCTGCCGTCTAAGAGGCGGGCCAGGACCTCGAAGGTGTCGTAGGGCTTGGCGCGGTCGACCGGGACGATGCCGTAGATCTCGTCCTGGGGATAGAGGGGATCGACCGGCGGCCGGCGCGCGAAGGGGGCCTCCGCGCTGGCCGCGAGCTGCGCGAACTGGCTGCGGATCTTCGCCAGGCAGGTGGCGTCGTCCGGGTGGCGGTGGTCGACTACCCCGGAGACGTCGCACTGCACGATCGCCCCGCCCAGCTCCTCGTTCTCGATCTTCTCGCCGATCGCCGCCTGGACGAGGTGCGAGCCGGCGAGGAAGATCGAGCCGGTGCCCTCCACTATGTGCGACTCGTCGCTCATGATCGGCAGGTAGGCGCCGCCGGCGACACAGGAGCCCATGATGGCGGCCATCTGGAAGATCCCCAGCGCCGAGAGCCGGGCGTTGTTGTAGAAGGCGCGGCCGAAGTGCTCGCGGTCGGGGAAGATCTCGTCCTGGAGCGGCAGGAAGACACCGGCCGAATCGACGAGGTAGACGATGGGCAGCCGGTTCTCGAGCGCGATCTCCTGGGCGCGGAGGACCTTCTTGCAGGTCAAGGGGAACCAGGCGCCGGCCTTGACCGTGGCGTCGTTGGCGACCACCACCACGTCACGCCCGTGGATCGTGCCGATCCCCACCACCACCCCCGCGGCCGGCGCCCCGCCGTATTCCGGATAGAAGCCGTGGGCCACCCAGAGGCCGAGCTCCAGAAACGGCGCTCCGGGATCGCAGAGGGCCGCCACCCGCTCGCGGGCGGTCATCTTGCCCTGGCTCCGCTGCTTGTCCTGGGCCTTGGCGCCGCCGCCCAGCCGAAGGATCTCCTCCTCCCCCCGCAACCGCTCCACCTCGCCCCGCCAGTGCGCGGCCCGGCGGTCGAACGCCTCGTTCCGCTTCAGCTTGCTCTCCAGAATCGCCACTCGTTTCCTCCCAGGCAGCAGCCGTCCTCGCCCGCCCCTGCCGCCTCCTTTAGAACCGCGGGGGATTATACGGGCAGGGCCGAAGGGCGGCGATGGTACCATCCCGCCATGCGGATTCGTCTCGTTGCCTTCGCAAGCGCTGCAGATGCCCTCGGGACCGCCGAGATGGAGCTCGACCTCGCTCCCGGCAGCCGGGTGGCCGACCTCAAGACCCGGCTGGAGAGCGAGCACCCGGGCCTGGCCCCCCTCTGGCCGCGCCTCGCCGTGGCGATCGACGGCCAGCTCGTCCGGCCGGAGGCGGAGCTTGCGGAGGGGGTCGAGGTCGCCCTCCTGCCGCCGGTCTCGGGAGGAGCGCCGGGGGCTGCCGACGCCGCCGAGCGGGTGCGGACGGCCCTGGTCGAGGGCGCGATCGAGGTCGACCGGGTGATCGAGAGCATCTCCGGCCCCGGCCGCGGGGCGGTGGTGGTCTTCCTCGGCACGGTGCGCAACCAGCACTCTGGCCGTAAGGTCACCCAACTCACCTACAGCGCCTACCGCCCCATGGCCCGGACCGCGCTGGAGGCCATCGCCGCCGACCTCGAAGCCGCCCACCCGGGCCTCCGCGCGGCGATCGTCCACCGCCTGGGCGAGGTCCGGGTCGGCGAGGCGAGCGTCGTCATCGCCACCGCCTCTCCCCACCGCGCCGCCGCCTACGAGGCCAACCGCACCGCCATCGAACGGCTGAAGACCGAGGTCCCGATCTGGAAACGGGAGCACTACGCCGGTGGCGAGGCGGTCTGGCGCGAGGAGGAGCCGCTGGCCGCGGGGTCCTGAGCCCCTCCGGGGGCGATGCAAACGCCGTAAAACGCGGCGCGACCCTCGCCAAAACGCATCGAAAGCCCTCCAAACGACATCGAACCGCCGTCGCGGGGCTTCCCGACCCCGTAAAACTCCCTCGAAACGTCGTCGGACACCGTCCGGGTCTCTCAAAACGACTTCGGACCGCCGTAAAAGTCCGCGGAAACCCCGTCAAACTGCCGTGAAACGTCGTAAAACTACTTTGTGCCGCTGCGGAAACTGTTTAGCGCGACTTTTTGGCACTTTTACGGCCAGCATTTAAGTTTTAGCGTGGTCCAGTTGGAGTTTTGAGGCCGTATATTTTAGTTTTGGGGGCGTCCTTTCGAGTTTCGAGGCGTCTATTTCAGTTTTGACAGCGACAAAAACAGTTTTGGGGACGTGTATTTCAGTTTTTATGCCGACATCTTGGAGTTTTACGGCGTTTTGGGCGGCGTTTCAGTTTCTCGTGGAGGAGGTCTAGCCGCCTCCCGCCGCTTTGAGGAAGGCGGCGACGTCCGCCTTGAGCTTGGTGAGCTCGGCGTGCCGGATGTACATCATGTGCCCGGCCTCGTAGTAGCGCAGGGTCACCCGCTCGGCGTAGCTCGCCTCGTAGCCCAGGTGGTCGAAGGTGTAGCGGGTGGCGAAGTAGGGGGTTGCGAGGTCGTAGTAGCCGTTGGCCACGAAGACCTTGAGAGCCGGGTTCTGGGCCATCGCCCGGCGCAGGTCCTCGGCGACGTTCAGGTAGCGGTTGCCCCACTCC
>DASQPA010000037.1:0-9128 GCA_035644215.1 Thermoanaerobaculia bacterium | reverse complement strand
GAACGGCAAGTCCGGCAAGACCGCCTTCTTCGTCGCCGACGACTGCCACTCGCAGACGATCGCGGTGGTAAAGACCCGCGCCGCGGCGAGCGGCATCGAGATCCGGGTCGGCCGGCCGGAGGCGCTCGATTTTGGCGGCGCTGACAAGGATCTGTTGGGCGTCCTCCTCCAGTACCCGACGACCGAGGGCCGGATCGTCGACTACGCGCCGCTCGTCGCGCGCGCCCACGCCGCCGGCGCCCTGGTGGTGGTGGCCGCCGACCTCCTCGCCCTGACTCTGCTCCGGCCGCCCGGCGAATTCGGCGCCGACGTAGCGGTGGGGAGCGCCCAGCGCTTCGGGGTGCCGCTCGGCTACGGCGGCCCGCACGCCGCCTACTTCGCCACCCAGGAGGAGTACAAGCGCCAGCTGCCGGGCCGGGTGATCGGCGTCTCGAAGGACGCGCACGGCAAGGTCGCCTACCGGATGGCCATGCAGACCCGCGAGCAGCACATCCGCCGCGAGAAGGCGACGAGCAACATCTGCACCGCCCAGGTCCTCCTCGCCATCATGGCGGGGATGTACGCGGTCTACCACGGACCGGAGGGCCTCCAGGCCATCGCCCGCCGGGTCCACGCGCTCACCCTCACCCTCGCCGCCGGCCTCCGCCGCCTGGGCTACCGCCTGGCCGACGGGCCGGTCTTCGACACCCTCCGGGTCGAGCTGTCGCACGGTACCCCCTCCAATACCGCCGACCTGGTGGCCGCCGCCGAGGCGCGGGACATGAATCTCCGGCCCCTGGGCGAGAAAGCGGTGGGGATCGCGCTCGACGAGGCGACCACCGCCGAGGAGATCGAGACCCTGCTGGAGATCTTCGCCCACGCCTCGAACGCCGGCATTGCCGGGGCGGTCGCCCCGGACGTCAACGAGCTGGCCGCCGGGCTCACCGCGCAGGACCTGGACTACGCGCCGCCCCACGCGCGCGCCGCGGAGATCCTCACCCATCCGGTCTTCCACCGCTTCCACACCGAGCACGAGATGCTGCGCTACCTGAAGCGGCTGGAGTCGCGCGACCTGTCGCTCACCACCTCGATGATCCCGCTCGGCTCGTGCACCATGAAGCTCAACGCCACGACCGAGATGCAGCCGCTCTCCTGGCCGGAGTTCGCGCACCTCCATCCGTTCGCGCCGGTCGCCCAGGCGCGCGGCTACCAGACCCTCTTCGCGACTCTCGAAGCCTGGCTCGCCGAGATCACCGGCTTCGCCGCGGTCTCCCTCCAGCCCAACGCCGGCTCCCAGGGGGAGTACACCGGCCTCCTGGTGATCCGCGCCTACCATCAAGCAAAGGGTACCCCGGAAGCCGCCGACCGCGACGTCTGTCTCATCCCGGTCTCGGCGCACGGCACCAACCCGGCCTCGGCGGTCCTCGCCGGACTCCGGGTGGTGGTCGTCGCCTGTGACGAGCGGGGGAACGTCGACCTGGCGGACCTCGCGGCCAAGGCCGAGCAGCACCAGGACCGCCTGGCGGCGCTCATGGTCACCTATCCGTCGACCCACGGGGTGTTCGAGGAGAAGATCCGCGAGATCTGCGAGATCGTCCACACCCACGGCGGCCTGGTCTACATGGACGGCGCCAACATGAACGCCCAGGTGGGGCTCTGCCGGCCGGGCGACTTCGGGGCGGACGTCTGCCATCTGAATCTACACAAGACCTTCTGCATCCCGCACGGCGGCGGCGGCCCGGGCATGGGTCCCATCGCCGTGGCTCCCCACCTCGCCCCGTTCCTCCCCGGCCATCCGGTGGTGGCGACGGGCGGCGCCCAGGCGATCGGGCCGGTGGCGGCGGCGCCCTGGGGGAGCGCCAGCATCTTGACCATCTCCTGGGCCTACATCGCCCTCATGGGGAGCGCGGGCCTCACCCGGGCGAGCGAGGTGGCGATCCTCAACGCCAACTACATGGCGGCGCGCCTCTCCCCCCACTACCCGGTGCTCTACTCCGGGGAGCGTGGCCGGGTGGCCCACGAGTTCATCCTCGACCTGCGGCCGTTCAAGGCGAGCGCCGGCATCGAGGCGGAGGACGTGGCCAAGCGCCTCATGGACTTCGGCTTCCACGCTCCCACCCTGTCGTTCCCGGTGGCCGGAACGCTGATGATCGAGCCGACCGAGAGCGAGTCGAGAGAGGAGCTCGACCGCCTGGTCGACGCCCTGATCGTCATCCGCGAGGAGATCCGGGCGATCGAGGAGGGGCGCCTCGACGCGCACGACAACCCGTTGAAGCGAGCCCCCCACACCGCGGCGGACGTCACCGCCACCGAGTGGAACCACCCCTATAGCCGGGAGCAGGCCGCCTTCCCCGCCCCCTGGGTGCGGGAGACCAAGTTCTGGCCGTACGTCGGCCGAGTGGACAACGTCTGGGGCGACCGCAACCTGATGTGTTCCTGCCCGCCCACCGGCAGCTATGCGTAGTCCGCGGCCTCTGCCTCGGCGACCGGCGGGATGACCGAGAGGGCGAGCCCGCCGCCGCGCCCCGCTCCGCTGGGAAGCCTGGAGGTCCTCCTCCTCGGGCTCTTCCTGGCCGCCTGGGCGGTGCTCGTCCTCTCCTGGCTTCACCTGGTGGCCCTCGCGGGCAACGCCCCGATCCCCCTCTACAGCTTCTTCAGCTTCGCCTCCGCCCTGGGCTGGGCCGCAGGCACCCTCTACATCCAGCGCGGCCGGAAGCTCGCCGACTCCGACCGCCGCCGCCTGCGCTGGGTCTACTACGTGGGTCCCCAGGGCCTCGTCTACCTCCTCCGCGCCATGGCCCCCGTGCCCGATCTGCGGGCGGCACCGCTGGTGCCGCTCTGGGCGTTCGGGGTGTACACGGTGTTCTTTCTGGTGCCGATTCTGGTGCAGCGGACGATGGGGGTGGGGGGGCGTTGAAGTCCCTCACCCCCCGTCCCCCTCTCCCATACTCCCCCCGAGCGATGGGCCCTGCTCATCGCTCCAGGGGTATGCCCATCTGGGATGGATCCGGAATCAGAGGTCCGGAGCCGCCTCCCGCCGCCTGCGGGCCGCGAGGTAGATCGCGAGGCCCAGGAGATTGGTCAGGGCGATCAAGCCCGAGATCTTGGCGGCGAAGATCGCGCGGCTCGCCACCTGGACGAGCGGGACGACTGAAACCGCTACGTAGAGGAGCGTCATGGCGAGCCCGGAGAGGGCGCAGAGCTGCAACCCGAGCGACGGGCGGGGACGGATGCCGCGCAAACCGACGAGCGGGAGTGAGAACATGACGAGATAGGTGAGCGCGTAGAAGACGCCCGAGGCGTTCCACAGCAGCTGGAAGGCCTCCTGCTTGCCGACCCCGATCAATCCCAGAATCCCCAGGACGAGCGTGGCGGCGCCGACGAAGAGGATCGAGTTGACCGGCGTGCGATACCGCACGTGCAGCCGGGTGAACCAATCCGGCAGCAGCCGGTCCCAGCCCGCCACCATGGGCAGTCGCGTATTGCCGGCGAACATCACGCTCGATTGCGCCACCCGCACGCTCAACAGGGCGAGGATGGTGAGTGGCGCCACCGCCGCGGCGAACGGAAGTCCGCGGAAACCCTCGCTCAGCACCTGGGGAATCGGCGCGATGAGGTCGATCCGGTCCCGCGGAACGAGCACCAGGACGGAGCTCGTGCCGAGGATGAACATCGCCGCGATGATCGGCGCGGCGAGCAGCACCGAACGGGTGATGGTCCGCACCGGATCGCGGCACTCGCCGGTATGGATGGCGACGTATTCGAAGCCGCCCAAGGCGCCGAACCCCATCTTGCCGAGCAGGTTCAAGGTCAGGAGCGAGAGCACCGGCATCTCGAGGCGGAGCGGATGGTATTCCGCCAGCGAGCCCTGCGCCCGGTGGAGCCAGGGGAGGATCATGATGGCGCCGAAGGTGAGGAGCATCAGCGCGCCGCCCGCTTTGTGGACCCATTTGCCGACGCCCAGCCCGATCGTCGTCACCAGCACGAGGGCGCCGATCAAGAGCAGACTGACCAGGCCGATGAACCAGGGGCTGCCGGTCCACGGCTCGCTCCCCGGGCCGAGGACGTAGCGCAGATACTGGGTGACCTGGAGCCCGATCTCCGAGGTGTTGAGGATGGCGAAGAGCCACAGGTTCCAGGCCACCAGAAAGCCCAGCAGCTCGTTGCCGCCGAGCTTCGCCCACTGGTAGAGGCCGCCTTCGAGCGGCAGGATCCGGTGGAGATAGGTCACCACGACCGCCGAAGGGACATAGAAGAGGAGCATGGCGAGGAGCCAGAGGACGACGTGCGACGGCCCCTGCTTGGCCGCGACGCCGATCCACGGCAGGCCGATGATAAACAGTACCTGGGTGAGCACCAGGTCGGTCAGCCCTAGCTCCTTCCTGAAAACCCCGCTCCGCGCCTCGACGCGCTCCTCCTCGCGGCGGAGCTCGGCGGTCACCTGGAGGTCGTCGTCCTCTTTCATGTCCTTATCCGGCCTCCCCTTCAACTGCCTGCTTGAGCCTCACTCCAGATCATCAGGACTTCTGTCTCTGCACGTTGTTGACCCGCAATCGTTGAGATCTTCCCGGATGTCTCGCGTGCACGCTTGAACTCGCGATGCCCTGCTTGCTGGACAGCGATGTCCCTGAACAAGTTATCTCGCTCCTTCACGTCGAGGCGATGCGCGGTAATTGATTCCGCGGTGTCATAGTCTCGGATCGCCGTAAAGGCCGCAACAACGCATTCCCAATAGTCAGATGGCTCGAAATAGACACCTGTTTCTTTGGCTTTAGCCTCTCTGATCATTCTTTGTGCGCGAGCTATTCCATCACGAGCAGCGGAAGCACTCCCGCGGTAAGCTCGGCCTAAGCCTGTCCATACCTGTACACATGCACCCGTGTCAAGCCCATGAAAAATCGCTTCATCCCCGGCCGATTCGGGAAATGGTCCGCTAGCTGAGTCTCGCACGAGTGTTGCCAGTAGAGGCTTATTCAACGCTTCCTTGTCGGACAACCTTGCTACCTGAAGATACTTGCCCCGTTCGCGAATAAGTCGCTCAAGGTCAGGTAAGGAATCGCTATCGAGTGAGAGTTTTTCGATCATTTTCCAATAGATTCGACGCTTTGCTTCCCCACCAACATAGTGTGCCGACAGGAGCCTCTGTGTCATCCGCAAGGAGGAGAAGTATTCAAGCCACCCGGGGGGTCGGACTTCGCGAGGAAGTACAATCTTGTACTCGCCGAGCAGCGCGTCGCATTCCGAGTCTTTGAGGCTTTGCTCCAACTGCTGAACTGTATACTTCGGCTCGGGAAGTACTCGCGCCGCGCTGGACGATAGCGCCGACACGAGCGCATCGCACTTTCCCAGGGACGCCGTCTGCGCATTGTCACTAGCCTTTCGAACAGCCCCGGCCTTATCGCCCAATCCAACCAAAAAGGCGGCAGCCAAACAATCAGTCAACGCGGCACGGCCATATGTCAATTCAGGTGTCAGCACGAGCGAGATGAAGTTCTTCGCTTCATCTTTCTTGCCCGCATCAAGCAAGCGAAGACCTGTTTGGCATAGTTCGCTGCCCTGCTTGTCTCCTGGCAGGAGCTTGATCTCTTCACGCGCTAGATCCCCTAGGCCAGCACGCGCGAGGACGAACGCGCGCCCGGGCGCCAACTGGTATCCGACTTGTGCGTCCGGCGAGTTACGAAGCATCTGGCACACAGCGAACGCATCAGACTCCCGATAGGCCCAGACCACGGCAGCCGAGCAGAGAAGAAAGGTGGCCGCCCCCCCGATCAGGCCCACTCGCCGTCGTCTCGCACGGACACAAGCATCGAGGTAAGCGACACCCGTCTGGCCCAACCGTTCTCGCCACCCCTTACGCTCGGCAAGTGTGCGGGCGCGGGCCAGGCGTTTACCATCATGTCTGAGCTCTTTCCGGGCATCTCTTGGATTGGCGGCCCTGAGGCGCATCCAGTCAGCCGCGGCGCGCTCCACTTCCTGGAGAAGACGCAGATCGGGCTTGGCCGCCTCGATCCGCTCCACGAGCATGGGCCAGCGGCGCAATAGCGCTTCATGAGCGACCTCAATGGTGTTGTCCGCTTCTCTGCCTTCACCCGTACTGCCGCTCGTCAGGAGCCGCGCCTCCTGAAGCTTCTTCAAGATGGGCACTGCCCTCTCCGGCATCGACGCCCACGAGGCGCGTCGGCGAACGGGCTCAAGACCATCCGTAAGATCCACCAAACCGGGAACGAAACCCTCCGCGAGTGCATTTGCGTCGGCCGCCCCGAGCCGACCGACTACCTCCTCCGCCGCGAGCCGAACCGTATTCTCGACCGGGCTGACGCGGACTCCATGCTCTTTGCTGGCGAGCTTCTCGTACGCTGCGGCGTTCAGGTCGCCCTCGCGCCCGTGATCTCGCCAGAGCCGCTCCAGCGTGAAAGAAAGCAAAGGCAAGGCGTCGCCTGTCTTGGCGTCTTCCGTCGCCTGGTCGACGAGTGCATCATGGACGCGCAGTCCCACCCTCGACGCTGGCCCCCGGATCACCTCAGGGATGCGCGCGAGCGGCATCGGAGCGACGGAATAAACAGCGAAGGGGACGTTCTCGAGGAGCCGGCGTTCCTGCAATGCGTCGAAGGTATCGGAGCGGATGGTTAGAACCGCGACACAGCCCGGCAGTCCGAGGAAGCACCGCAGAAGCTCGATGAAACGGGTCTGCTCGGCGGCGTCCGTACGTAGAAGCTCCTCGGCTTGGTCGATGCCGAGAACTAACGTCGCATTGAGTCCACCCGACAGCGTGCGTAATTCACCGGCCAATTCGGAGAACGCTTCGCCAGGTTGCTCGGACTCCAGGTGGCGAACCACATCGGCGGGGCTGCGTGGACTGGCATAACGCGCGAAGGTGTCTGCGATCGCACGCGCCAGAGCAAGGATGGGCGTCACTCCGAGAAAGGTGTTCTGCTGCGGGATCATCGGCTCGAGAGGGAGCCATTCTCTCGGGCGCAAGCTCAATTGTGGCCAGAGGCCAGCCCGCAGCAACGAGCTCTTGCCTGCCCCCGAAGCGCCGAGAATCACGAGCAAGCGGTCCGCGCGGGCAGCCCCAGCGAGTTGGCGCAGCTGCTCCAAAATTTCTTGTGTTTCTCGTTCGCGAGCAAAGAACAGGCCGGCTTCATTCGCCGTGTAAGGGCTCAACCCCTTGTAGGGTGCTGCACCCGGTGGAACATCGAATGCGAGTGGTGTGACGCGCGAGCGGTCGAGCACTACCTCAAGGCGTGCAAGGCCGTCGTGCCAATCGCGGATCAGATCCGCGAACTGTATGTCGCCGAGCTTGCCCTGCAGCGCCTGCCGGAGCTGCTCCCAATCTCCCTCGCGTGACGGCGAGATAAGGACCGGCACGATCTGCTTGCCTGTCATGATTGCGGTTGCATACTCGGCTTGGCACCAGACGGAAGCGAACCAGTTGTCGCTCACGAGAAGAAGCACGATCTGCGACCGCTTCATGGCTGCAGCCAACTCGCCCTTCCAATTCATGCCCGGCGAGATGCCGTCATTCTTGTGAATGTCCAGGAAGATGTCGTCATAGGCAAGCTTCCGAAGCCACGCCTCGATCTGGACGGTCGGTTCGCTATCTCGACTGGAGTGGCTGATGAAGATGGATGCCATAAACTTTCTCTACACCGCGCCAGCCACGAGCGACCTCGGCCGGGAAGAGGCCAGCCCCCTCAGGCCGCGATCTCCCGGCCCGCCGTCTCGGGCAGGGTCCACACCCAGAGACCCGCCAGGATGGCGAACCCGGCTGCCAGCGCCACGCCGCCGGCCAGACCCCAGCGGCCGGCGACCCCGGCGATCACCAGGGGGGTGAGGAACTGCACCCCCCGCGTGACGTTCATGATCACCGACATGGCAGCCCCTCGCACCCGGGTGGGGAAGAGCTCCGAGAAGTAGGCGCCGTAGCAGGACCAGGTGCCGGTGCCGATGCCGGCGATCAGCATGCAGCCGAGGCCGACCGCCGGCCGCGCCGTGACCGTCTCCCAGAACAGGGTGACGAGGAGGAGACCCAGGGCGTTGACGGCGCAGTAGAGGGTGAAGGCCCGGCGCCGGCCGAGGGCGTCCGACATCCGACCGAAGGTCAAGTAGCCCAGAAACGATCCGGCGACGAAGGTGAGCGTCCACCAGCCCGAGCCGAAGATCGAGAGCCCCCGCTGCTTCTGGAGGTAGCGCGGCAGCCAGACGACGGCGAACCAGTAGGAGGACATGTTGAAGGCGGTGAGCAGGAAGGCGCGGGTGAAGATCGAGGCCAGGTCGGCGCCGACGAGCTGCAGGAGGATCGGCCGCCGGGAGCGGGTCAGCTCATCGCCTTCCAGGGTGCCGGCGCGCAGCCGGCGGCGGTGCTCGATCCAGAGGTCGGACTCGGGGAGCCAGCGCCAGGCGAGGAGGACGAGGGCGGGGAGAGTCGAGAGCAGGAAGACCGCCCGCCAGCCGAGGACCGGGGCGAGGAAGGAGCCGACGATGGCGGCGAGCCCGAGGCCGGCCGGGGCGCCGGTCTGGGCGATGGCGCCGTAGCGGCCGCGCAGGGCGGGAGGGAAGGTCTCTCCCACCATCGCCTGGCCGGCCCCCCAGGTGCCGCCGATGCCCAGGCCGGTCAGGGCGCGGCCGATCACCAGCCAGGCGAGCCCGGGAGCCAGACCGCAGATCGCGTTGCCGACCGAGAAGGCGACGATGGCGGTGGCGAGCGAGGCCCGCCGGCCCAGCCGGTCGCTCATCCAGCCGAAGAGCAGCCCGCCCACCCCAGTGGCGCCGACACCCACCGAGGTGAGGGCGGCGAGCTGCGGCTCGAGCAGGTGGAAGGTGTCCTGCAATGGCTGCAGCACGAAGGAGAGCAGCATCAGCGAGTAGAACCCCGTGCACCAGGCCCCCCAGGCGAAGGCGAGGATGAACCGGTGCACCCGGGCGGGGCGCTCGTGCAGGGAGAGGCGGGTGGGCGGCGCGGTGAGCACGCGCTATGATCCTATCCCATGGGGGCGGAAATACCCCCGGCTCCGCCCTTCGTTCTCATCGTCCATATGAAACTCTCGCCAGGCTGGTTGGGCTGCGGGCTCCTCCTCGTACTGGCCGCCGCGTCGCGCTTCGCGGCGGCGGCCGATCCCGCTTCCGTGCGCAACGCTCTTCTGGAAGCG
>DASQPA010000036.1:0-22025 GCA_035644215.1 Thermoanaerobaculia bacterium | reverse complement strand
CGGCGCTCCGCAAGTTCCGCGACCTGATCGTGGGCCTCCAGAGGGACGCCCAGGACCTCCCGCTCCCCGCCCTCTTGGACCGGCTGCTCTCGGCGACCAGCTATGCCGACCTCTATCGGGCGGAGGACCCGGAGGGGCAGGCCAAGCTCGAAAACATCCAGGAGTTCCTCTCCGCCGCCCAGGAGTTCACCGAGGCCAACAGCGTCAACAGCAGCGACGAGGACCTCCTGACCGGCTTCCTCGATCACATCGCGCTGGTCACCGATCTGGACACTCTGCGGTCCGAGCGCGGGGTGTCGCTGATGACCCTCCACAGCGCCAAGGGGCTGGAGTTCAAGGGGGTGATCCTCCCCGGCCTGGAGGACGGCCTCCTGCCGCACTTCAACAGCCAGGGGGCGCGCGAGGACGTCGAAGAGGAGCGGCGCCTCCTCTACGTCGGCATGACCCGGGCGCGCGAGCGGCTCTTCCTCACCTGCTGCCGGCGCCGCCGGATCGCCGGCCGCTTCCAGGACCAGGCGGAGTCGCCGTTCCTGATCGAGATCCCGGAGCACCTGCTGTCGGTCCAGCGAAGCCCCACCCTCTACGCGGTCGAGCGGCCGCGGCCGGGCAGCCAGGGCGTCTACTCCTTCTTCGGCCGCGAGAGCCCGGCCGGCGCGCCGGCACCGGCGCCATCCCGGTCCGGCGGTGGCCCTTCCCTCTTCACTCCGCGGCCCGCGCCGGCACCGGCCCCCGCCCCTCCAGGCTACCGCGAGCGCACGGTGGTCCCCGAGATCGACGAGACCGCCCCCCGCCGCCCGGTCAAGCGCGGCAGCCGGGTCCGCCACCCGACGCTCGGCTCCGGCGTCGTCCTGGAGCTCGACGGCCAGGGCGAGGACGCCAAGATCACAGTCTTCTTCGAGAAGGCAGGGAAGCGGAAGCTGGTGGCGCGGTTCGCGAACCTGGAGCTGCTGTAAACCTCACCCCCCCGACATCCGCGCGTAGTAGTCCTCGCGGAGCAGGGCGTAGAGGTAGTTGTCGACCCGCTTCCCGCGCAGCTTGAAGTAGCCCTTCAAACGTCCCTCGCGCAGGAAGCCGTTCTTCTCCAACACCCGCTGGGAGCCGGAGTTCTCGATCGCGCAGCGCGCCTCGATGCGCTCCAGGAGGGTGTTGGCGAAGAGGTCGCCCAAGAGCTGGGAGAGGGCGTCGGTCATCAGGCCGCGGCTCTGATAGAGGGTCGAGAGGGCGTAGCCGACCTCGGCCAGGCCGTGCTCCCAGTTGCTCACCACGAGGGTGATCCAGCCCGCGGCCTCGGCGTCCACCTCCACGATCCACTGGAACTTCTCGCCCCGGCCACGGTAGAGGTCGGCCATCCGCTGGCTCGCCACGTCGGCCCGCAGCTGGGCGGTCGGCAGCTCGTTCAAGGGCTGGTAGCGGCGCACCGTGGGCTCCGCCCGCCACTGCCGCAGGAGCTCCGCGTCCCGCGGCGTGGCCGGGCGCAGGTGGACATGCGGCTGCAGACGGCGCTCCGGGGAAGCCATAGCGCAATATTCTAATCCACCGGAAGGCCGTGCGAGCCGATGAAACCGTTTTACCGGTCGTTTACCCCTGGGGCTGGGGGGCCGGCGCCGCACCCGCGGCCGTCCGGGTACCCCGGCCGAGGACGGGGAAGACCGAGAGCAGGAACATGTACGCGTAGCCCTGCACGAAGAGATAGAGGAAGGGGAGCGACATCCACATCCCGCGCTTGAAGGCGTAGACGCAGCAGGCCGCGAAGTAGAGGGCGAGGCACCCCTCGATCCAGCAGGAGGGGTCGGAGCCCGAGCGGTAGCGCTTCGACAGCCAGTCCTGGCCCTGCTGCTCGATCTTGTACTTGGGGGTGCGGTGGAAGGTGCCGCCCCGGTGGAGGAGCCCGGATACCACGGCGCGGGCGTTGTTGATCGAGAGGCCGATGCCGATCGCCATCACCGCCGGCAGGTTGCGCAGACCGGTCTTCCAGCCGCGGCCGGAGGCCACCTGGCTCATGAAGTAGAAGAAGAGGACCGAGATCGTCGCCCCGAGAAAGAGCGGCAGGTCGATGAGCAGCAGGGCCGACCAGCTGGTGCCCCGGCGGAGCAGCATGGCCGGGAAGATGAGGAGGGCGATGAGCACGGTCAGGAGGTAGCTCGAGTTGTTGGTCAGGTGGACGAAGGCCTCGAACTTGACCTTCCAGGGGAGGTCGGAGGCGAGGATCCGGCCGAGGAGCTTCCGGCCGGTCTGTACCGAGCCCTTGGCCCAGCGGAACTGCTGGCTCTTGAAGCCGTTGATGTCGACCGGCAGCTCCGAGGGGACGGCGAGCTCGGGCAGGTAGAGGAACTTCCAGCCCTGGATCTGGGCGCGATAGGAGAGATCCAGGTCCTCGGTCAGAGTGTCGTGCTCCCAGCCGCCGGCGCCGTCGATGGCGCTCCGCCGCCAGACTCCGGCCGTGCCGTTGAAGTTGAAGAAGCAGCCGCTCCGGTTGCGTGCCGTGTGCTCGATCCAGAAGTGGCCGTCGAGCAGGATGGCCTCCGCCCGGGTGAGGAGCGAGTAGGCGCGGTTGATGTGCGCCCAGCTCCCCTGCACCATGCCGAGGCCGGGATCGGCGAAGTAGGGGATGGCAGTTTTCAGGAAGCTCGGCTGGGGGACGAAATCGGCGTCGAAGATGGCCAGGAGGTCGCCCTTCGCCTGGGCCAGGCCGGCGGCCAGGGCCCCCGCCTTGAAGCCGGTGCGGTCGCTCCGGTGGAGGTGGTGGATGTCGAAGCCGCGGCGGCGCTGCTCGGCCACCAGCTGGGCGACGATGCCCACCGTCTCGTCGGTCGAGTCGTCGAGCACCTGGATCTCCAGGCGGTCCTGCGGGTAGTCCAGGCGGCAGACCGCGTCGATCAGGCGCTCCGCCACGTACATCTCGTTGTAGAGTGGCAGCTGGACCGTGACCACGGGCCACTCCACAGGGTCCGCGGGCCGCACGGGCCGATTCCCCCGCGTCCTGAGATAAAGGATCACCAACGCCAGGCGGTGGACGCCGTAGAACGCCAGCACCGCCAGGATGAGGTAGTAGATTGCGAGCAGGACCGACGACGACACCGCCGGGACGCTCATCGCCGGACCTCTGCCCGCAGGAGCCGCGAGATCTGCGGCATCCGCGGCCGGTTCGACGTGCCCTGGAGCCGCTCGTGCCGATGCTGCCCCTGCTGGGTGCCGGCCTGGCCCTGCTCTCCGTCTTCGATCTCGCTCGTCATCTGATCCCCGTCCTGCTCCTCTGTGGAGCCACCTTTCTCTCGCTTCTCTGGGCGGCGCGGCGACTTGCTGCCGCGAGCGCACCTCCGGGCAGAGCGATTCTCATGGGGGCGCTGCTGCTGAGACTGCCTCTGCTGCCGCTTCCCCCCACCCTGTCCGACGACGTGCTGCGGTACCTTTGGGACGGCAGGGTGGCCGCGGCCGGGCAGAACCCCTATCGGCTCCCCCCGGAGGCTCCGGCGCTCGCCCCCCTGCGCGACGACCTCTGGCGGCATCTCCCCCACCGACAGATCCCCACCGTCTACCCCCCCTTCGCCGTCGCGGCCTTCAGTATAGCGGCTCGTCTGCCCTTTCCCATCCTCTCCTGGAAACTGGGGATCACAGGGGCGGACCTCGCAGCCTGTGCGCTGTTGCTCCGCCTGGCGCGCCAGCTCGGCCTGCCCGCCGGGCGGACCCTCTGGTATGCCTGGAACCCCCTGGTGGCGCTCGAAGGGGCCGGGATGGGCCACGTCGACGTCCTCGGGGTGGCGGCAGCGCTCGCCGTCGTCACCATTCTTCTAGCACGCCCCGTGCCGTCGGGGGGGAAGAGCCGGGGGAAGGTGGCCGCCGCCGGGGCCCTGGCCGCCCTCGGGGTGCTGGCCAAGCTCGCCCCTGCCGCCGCCCTCCCCCAGTGGGCACGGCAGAGCGGCCGCGCCCCCCTCTTCCTGGCGACCGCCCTGGGTCTCGTCGCGGTGGCCGTCCTTCCCGTCATCTCCGCTACCGCCGGAATTCCGCCCGGGCTCGTCACCTACGGCGTCACCTGGGAGTGGAACGGCCCTCTCTTCGAGCCACTCTGGCGCCTCCTCGCCGCCCTCGGTGCCGCGCCGGCCCTCGCCGGCCTCCTCGACCGCTACAAGGCGTGGTCCCAGGAGTGGTCCCGCTACAACTGGATCTATCCCTATCTCTATCCCCAGTTCCTCGCCAAGCTGCTCCTCGCCGGGCTGTCAGGGGCGGCGGTGGTCCGCTCGCTCGGGGAGCGCGAGCCGGTTGCCGGCAGCGGCCGGCTCTTCGGGCGCCTCCTCCTCTGCTCCGCCACGGTCTACCCCTGGTATCTCTTCTGGGTCCTCCCCTGGGCGGCGCTCGCCCTCCACCCGGCCTGGCTCGCCCTCTCCGCCCTGATCCTCCTCTCCTACCTGGCGCCGGCCCTGGGGATGGCGCCCTGGCCGTGGATCTGGCTCGCCGTCTGGGGGCCGTTCTTCCTTCTCCTCGTAGCCACCTGGAAACGACGGCCGTGGTCTATCGCCTGATCGTCTCCTACCGGGGAGCGGCCTACGCCGGCTGGCAGCGGCAGGAGAACGCGTCGACCGTCCAGCAGACGCTGGAGGAGGCCCTCGCCGCCCTGCTCCGCCGGCCGGGTCAGCCGCTCCCGGAGGTCACCGTGGTGGGGGCGAGCCGCACCGACGCCGGAGTCCACGCCCGCGGCCAGGCGGCCCATCTGGTGCTGCCCGTGCCCTTTCCGGAGCGCGCCCTGGTCCACGGCACCAACCACCACCTGCCCGAGGACGTCCGGGTGCTGGCGGCGGAACGGATGCCGGAGGGATTCCATGCCAGGAAGCACGCGACCGGTAAAGAGTACCTCTACCGCCTGAGCCGCGCCCCCGCCCTCTCTCCCCTCGACTCTCCCTTCGTCGTGCGGGTCGACCCCCGGATCGACCTGGAGCGGCTCGCCGCGGCCACCGCCGCCCTCCCCGGCCGCCACGACTTCTCCGCCTTCGCGGCGGCCGGCGGCTCCCATCGCCAGCCCTGCCGGCGGATCGTCTCGGCCGGCTGGCAGGAGGTCGGGGACGAGATCCGTTTCCGCGTCGTCGGCGACGGCTTCCTGCGCGGCATGGTTCGTGCTCTGGTCGGGACCCTGGTGGAAGTCGGACTGGGGCGGCGCTCGCCGGAGGGGTTTGCGCTCCTCCTCGCCGGCGGGGTGCGCGCGGCGGCCGGTCCCACCGCCCCTGCGCACGGCCTCGTCCTCGAGCGGGTGCTTTACCCGGCAGAGGAGAGTGCCATTTCGGCAGAACCCTATGGTACCGTAAGGACTTCTGACCATGATCGAAGTGGCCAAACTCGCTGAACCGGGCTCCCCCGAGGAACTGCTCGCCCGCCGCCTGGATCTCTCCCGGCTGCCCCGCCACGTGGCGATCATCATGGACGGCAACGGCCGCTGGGCGCGGCAGAAGGGCCTGCCGCGGGTCGAGGGGCACCGGGCCGGGGTCGCCGCGGTGCGCGACACGGTCGAGGCCGCGGCCCGCCTGGAGCTCGAGGTCCTCACCCTCTACGCCTTCTCGGTCGAGAACTGGAAGCGTCCGCGCATCGAGGTCTGGACGCTGATGAACCTGCTCAAGGAATACGTGCGCAAAGAGGCCGAGAACCTGGTCGAGAACGACATCAAGCTGAACGTCCTCGGCCGCTGGGAGGAGCTCGACCCCTCGGTGGTGCGGGAATTGAAGCGCACCCAGGACGCCACCCGGAACTGCCGCGGCATGAATTTCAACATCGCGCTCAACTACTCGGGGCGCTGCGAGATCGTCGACGCCTGCCGCAAGATCGTCGCCGACTGGGCGGCGGGCAAGCGGGCGGACATCGACGAGGAGACCATCGGCCGCTACCTCTACACCTCGGGGCAGCCCGACCCCGACCTCATGATCCGCACCTCCGGCGAGCTGCGGGTGAGCAACTTCCTCCTCTGGCAGATCGCCTACTCGGAGATCTGGGTGACCCAGACCCTGTGGCCCGACTTCAGCCGCCGCGACCTCTACGAGGCGATCCTCGCCTACCAGGCGCGGGACCGCCGCTACGGCGGGGTGAAGACGGACGAGGAGCTCCTGGTCTCCGGACAGCCGCGCTGACCCGACGCTCCCAAGCGCCCCATGAAGCGACTCCTGACCGCCGCCGTAGGGGTGCCCATCGTGCTCGCGGCCCTCTTCTACCTGCCGGGGGTGGCGTTCTTCCTCTTCATTGCCGTCTTCTTCGACTGGGCGGCCCTGGAGTACGTGGAGATCACCCGGCCGCACGCCCCGCACGCCCCGCTCGCGGCGCTCCTGGGCTTCGTCCCCCTGGCCGCGGCCGTCCTCGCCTGGGTGCTCTCTCCCGGAACCCCGGCACAGCCGCCCCCGCCGGCGTTCCTGACGCCCTCCCTCGCCCTCCTCGCCGCCGGCCTCCTCGCCACGGTCGGGCTCGGCACCCTGGTGCTCTTCGCCCGCGTCCCGCTGCCCGAGACCCTCGCGAGCCTGGGCATCCTGGGTTTCGGCATCCCCTACTTCGCCCTGCCCATCGCCAGCCTCTCTCTCCTCCAGCGGATCGACCCCTGGCTGGTCTTCCTGCTGATGGCGATCGTCTGGCTGGGCGACACCGCCGCCTACTACGCCGGCTCGCGGCTGGGAAAGCACCGCATGGCGCCGACCATCTCCCCCAAGAAGAGCTGGGAGGGGGCGGTGGCCGGCCTCGTCACCTCGGTCCTCTCGGCGGCGGTCTGGTCCTACTGTCGGCTCGGCCACCTCTCCGCCGGCCTCCTGGTGCTCGCCGCCCTGACCGCCGTGGCGTCCCAGGTGGGCGATTTGGTCGAGTCGATGATCAAGCGCGGCGCCGGAGTCAAGGATTCCGGCCGGGTCCTCCCCGGCCACGGCGGGGTCCTCGACCGGATCGACGCCATGCTCTTCGCCGCGCCGGTGCTTTTGGCCGGGGTGCTCCTCGGGGTCGTCCCCTAGAAATAGAAGGCGCCGAGGCTCCGTTATAATCGCCAGCTCAAACGTGTTCCGCGCCCGGAGACCGTCCGCATGACTCACCTCCTCACCAACGTCGTCTCCTTCGCCTTTGCCCTGGGCGTCATCATCTTCGTCCACGAGTCCGGGCACCTGCTGGTCGCCAAGGCCTTCGGGGTCAAGGTGCTCACCTTCTCGCTCGGCTTCGGCAAGAGCCTCTGGTCGGTGACCCGCGGCGAGACCGAGTACCGGATCTCGGCCCTCCCCCTGGGCGGCTACGTCCGGCTCTCCGGGGAGAACGCCGAGGAGACGACCGGCGATCCGCGCGACTTCCAGAGCAAGCCGCGCTGGCAGCGCATCCTCGTCTACCTCGCCGGCCCGGCGATGAACGTGGTCTTGGCCATCACCCTCTTCGCCGTCCTCTTCATGGTGGGGATCGCGGTGCCCAACATCATCGCCATCCCGGCGGTCGTCGGCACCGTCGAGCCGGGGTCGTCGGCCGCCGCGGCGGGGATCGTCCGCGGCGACCGCATCCTCTCGGTCAAGGGCAAGCCGGTCGCCAACTGGGAGGACCTGGGCTTCGAGCTCCTCGCCTCGCCGGATCGGCCGGTCCCCCTGGTCCTCGAGCGGGCCGGCAAGACCTTCAAGGCGGTGGTCACTCCCCGCCGCATCGAGGGCGAGGAGGTGGGCGACGGCGCCGGCCTCTTCCCCAGCATCTTCCCGCAGATCACCCAGGTGACCCCGGGGAGCCCGGCCGAGGCGGCGGGCTTCGCCACCGCCGACGAGATCCGCGCCGTCGACGGCCGGCCGATCTCCGGCGGCGACGACTTCGTGCGCGCCATCCAGGAGCGGGGCGGCAAGCCGCTCGCCGTCCAGGTGCTCCGCGAGGGCGTCCTCCACACCCTGACGGTGGTGCCCAGGCACGACCCCGACAAGTGGGTGATCGGGGTGGGCATCGGCCTCTACCAGCGCTACAGCCCGGGCAAGGCGATCGTCCAGAGCCTGCGCTACAACGTCGAGATCGTCGTCCGCACCTTCCAGATGATCGGCAAGATCTTCACCCGCGACATCTCGGCCAAGAGCGCCCTCTCCGGGCCGATCGGGATCGCCACCCAGACCGGCGAGGCGGCCCGCCACAGCTTCAAGGAGCTGCTCTACCTGATGGGCTTCCTGTCGATCAGCATCGCGATCTTGAACCTGATGCCGATCCCCATCCTGGACGGCGGCCAGATCTTCATCCTGAGCATCGAGGGGGTGATCCGGCGCGACCTCTCCCTGCGCTTCAAGGAGGTCATCACCCAGGTGGGGTTCGTCATGATCCTCCTCCTCATGCTGGTGGTGATATGGTTCGATTTCTCGAAGCTCTTGCCGAAGGGACTGTTACCCGGCTCCTGAGCGGGCCGGCAGGGAGAGGACGTTCATGGGACCGATCTCGATTGGCGACGAAGCCCCGAATTTCGACCTGACCTCGACCGAGGACGCCCTCCTCATGCTGCGCGACGAGATCATCCAGTCGGCGATCGTCCTCTACTTCTTCGCCGACCCCGCCGCCGCCGACGCCGACCGCACCGGCCGCGACCTGGACGCCCTCAACCAGCAGCTGGACGCCCTCGGCCGCCTGCGCTGCCGGGTGCTCGGCATCTCGCCTGCCAAGATCGACGAGCTCAAGAAGCTCCAGGCCGGGCGCAAGCTCCTCTTCCCCCTCCTCCACGACGACCGCGACTTCTCCTCGGGTTACGGAGTGACGGCGCCGGAGGAGGGCAAGGCCGCGGCCCCGGCCCTGGTCGTCGTCAGCCGCAAGCAGAAGATCCTCTGGCTCGCCAACCCGGTGGCCGCGGTGGCGGACGCCCTGCCGCAGGTCGAGAAGCTCCTGAAGAGCCTCCCCTCGCCCACCGCGAGCTACCCCCGGAAGGTCATCAACCGCTTCATCGATCGCTGGGTCAACTAAAGACGCGAGCCGTTGAACGGCGGCTCGGGCGATCCTTTTCCGTGGCTCCTTACGATCGGTGATAAAATTGCTCCATTCCTACGGAGCACTCCTTGGACGATCCCAAACGCAAAGAACTCCGCACTCTGTTGAGCACCCTCGAAGCGGACCGTGAGCAGGACCGGCTCCGCGAGCGCGACCGCAAAATCGAGAAAAATCGATATGTCTATCGCTTCGAGGAGCTCTCCCGGAGCGTGATCCTGCCGACCTTGCGCGAGCTGATACTCGACCTGGAGAAGCGGGGGCATCTGGCCCGCCTGGTCCGCAAGTCGGCCGAGCGATTCCGGCTGGACGTGCAGATCGAGGCCCAGGCTTCGCGGCGCTGCGCGCTCGAGATCAGCCTCCATTCCACCGAGCTCGGCAAGGTCAAGGTGGACTACGCCTGGGGGTGGCGGACCGCCGAGCCGGAGGTCTACCTCCTCGAGGAGGTGGACGCCGGTCTGGTCTCCGGATGGCTGTTGAAGCTGCTCAAGGGGTTGGGGTAGAGCGGCGAGACAACCTCTCTTTACAGTCTTCCGAAACGACGAATCTTCTCTCGCGCGGTGGGCTCCCTTGACCGGCCGAATGTGAGATAGTTCCTCCCCACTGTGGCGACCCAGCGCACCTCCTCCGACTTAGTAGAGCTGGCCCGCGACCGGGGTCCCGACCCGCGTGGCCGGATCTCCACCATGGCCGCGGGGCTCGTCGGCTCCGAGATCCTGAAGATCGCCTCCGAGATCCGGGTCCTGGTGGCCGGGGGCCGGTCGATCTGCAACCTCACCGTAGGCGACTTCGACCCGCGGCAGTTCCCCATCCCGGAGGTCCTCGCCCGGGCGGTGCAGGCGGCCCTCGCCCACGGCGAGACCAACTACCCGCCGGCCAACGGTGTCCTCCCCCTGCGCCGGGCGGTCCAGCGCTTCTACGAGCGCGAGCTGGGCCTCGCCTACCCCGAGGAGTCGGTGCTCATCGCCGGCGGCGCCCGGCCGATCGTCTACTGCCTCTTCCGCACCGTCTGTGATCCGGGCGACCGGGTCGTCTACCCGGTGCCGAGCTGGAACAACAACCACTACGTGTACCTGGTGGGCGGGGTGGACGTGCCCATCCCCTGTGGCCCGGAGACGGGTTTCTTCCCCACCCGGGACGCCCTGCGCGCCGCCCTCCCCGGGGCGCGCCTGCTCTGCCTCAACTCGCCGCTCAACCCGGCCGGCACGGCCATCGATCGCGGCACCCTCCTGGGCGTTTGCGAGGCAATCCTGGAAGAGAACGAGGGCAGGGCGCAGCGGGGCGAGCGGCCGCTCTACGTCATGTACGACCACATCTACTGGATGCTCCGCTCGGGCGACACCGAGCACGTCACGCCGCCGGGTCTCCTGCCGGAGATGGCGCGCTACACGGTCTTCGTCGACGGCATCAGCAAGGCCTTCGCGGCGACCGGCCTGCGGGTCGGCTGGACGCTGGGTCCGGTCGACATCGTGTCGCGCATGTCGGCAGTTTTGGGCCACGTTGGCGCCTGGGCGCCGCGCGCCGAGCAGGTGGCGACCGTCGAGCTGCTCGACGACCCGGCGGCGATCCGCGCCTTTGAGACCGAGTTCCAGCGCGGCCTGGAAGAGCGCCTCGGCCTCCTCCATCGCGGCCTCCAGGCCCTGAAGCAGCGCGGCCTGCCGGTCGACAGCCTGCCGCCGGCCGGGGCCATCTACCTGGCCGCCCGCATCCACCCCTTCGGCCGCACGACCCCCGCGGGAGTCGAGCTCCGCACCAACGAGGAGATCCGCCGCTACGTCCTCGAAGCGGGGATCGGCATCGTACCCTTCCAGGCTTTCGGGGTGCCGGAGGACACCGGCTGGTTCCGCCTGAGCGCCGGAGCGGTGAGCCCGGCCGACATCGAGGCCGCCCTGCCGAAGCTGGCGGACGCGTTGGCGGCGCTGCGCTGAGGCACAGACTTACCGCCTCTTTCGCCCCCGGCCCCTCTTCCTGCCCCCCGGCAGCAGCCCCCGGAGCACCGCGAGGTCCCGGCGGTGGCCGGCCATCTCTTCCTCGGGGTCGGTCTCGACGATCATGGGAATCTCCCGGAGGCGCGGGTCGTTCAGCAGGCGCTCGAAGCAGGCGAGGCCGATCTCGCCTTCGCCGATGTGGGCGTGGCGGTCGCGGCGCGAGGCGAAGGGGCGGAGCGAGTCGTTGACGTGGAAGCCGCCGACCTGTTCGAGGCCGATCCGCTCCGCAAGCTCGGCGACGAATTCCTCGTAGCCGGCCGACTCGTGGAGGGCGTAGCCGGCGGCGAAGGCGTGGCAGGTGTCGATGCAGACGCCCACCCGTTCCGGCTCGCGGAGCCGCGCCCGGAGGTCGGCCAGGTGCTCCAGCCGATGCCCCAGGCAGCTCCCCTGGCCGGCGGTGTTCTCCAGGAGAACCCGGGTGGCAACCTCCGGCAGCCCCGGCAGCTCCGCGAGCACCCGGTCGAGCGACTCGGCCACCCGCTCGATCCCCGCCTCCTCGCCCGTCCCCAGGTGCGCCCCGGGATGGAGGACCAGCCCATGCACCCCCAGCCGGGCGCAGCGCGTCAGCTCGTCGGCCAGCGCCTCCCGCGAGCGATCGAGGATGGCCGGATCGGTCGCCGCCAGGTTGATGAGGTAGGAGGCGTGAGCGAGGAGCGGTCCGATCCCGCTCTCCTCGTGGGCCGCCTGGAAGGCCGCGACCTCCTCCTCCACCAGATCTTTCCCGCGCCACTGGTTGGCGTTCTTGACGAAGATCTGGATGGCGCCGCATTCGAGCTCGGCGCCCCGCCGATAGGCGTTCGCCATGCCACCGGCGACCGAGGCGTGGACGCCCAGAGGCGGGGAGGGGGGAGAGAGCGCCATGAGGCGCGATTCTAGCGGTCGGCGGTGATCGGCTGCATGCATTCAGTAACCGCCACCCTGCCCGGCAGTCATCGGCTGCATGCATTCGGTCACCGCCACCCTGCTCGGCGGTGATCGGCTTCATGCATTCAGTGACCGCCGCCCTGTCGGCGATGATCGGCTGCATGCATTCGGTGACCGCCACCTTGCTCGGCAGTCATCGGCTGCATGCATTCAGTGACTGCCACCCTGCTCGGCAGTGATCGCCTGCATGCATCCGGTCACCGCCACCCTGCTCGTCGGTCATCGGCTGCATGCATTCGGTGACCGCCGCCCTGTCGGCGATGATCGGCTGCATGCATCCGGTGACCGCCGACAGCACGATTCTACCGGGCGAAGCGCTCGAACCAGGCGACCGCCTCGCGGACGGCGCGCACCCATTCGCGCGGCTCCATCAGGTGGGAGGCGCCCTCGATCTCCCGGTAGCGCAGGCGCTCGGGGTGCGCCGCGTAGAGCGGCGTGAGCCCTCACCCCCGGCCCCTCTCCCGGCCCCCCACCCGCACCCCCGGGAGAGGGGAGTGAGACCTTTCGCTGGCAGCCTCGCAATCCCTGCTACCCCAACCGTCTGCCGGTGAGGAGCGAGACGCCTCGATCTCTCCTACCCGCTTCTCTCCCCTCTCCCGGTGGTCGGGGCGGCGGGCCGGGAGAGGGGCCGGGGGTGAGGGCCATCGCCACGATGCGGCGGAGAACCTCGGCCAGGTTCTCGAGGACCTCCCGATTGGGGATGCGCACGATCCGGAGACCGAGAGACACCAGGTAGGTGTCACGGCTCTGGTCGTGGTCTCGCTGCTGCGGCTCCTCGAGGACCTCGCCATCCAGCTCCACCACGAGCTGATGCTCGTGGCAATAGAAGTCGAGGACATAGCGATCCAAGGAGACCTGGCGCCGGAACTTGAGACCTTCCAGACGGCGATTCCGCAAAGCTCTCCAAAGCTCGGCCTCTGCCGACGTTTGGGCCTTTCTCAGGTCGCGAGCCCTCTGGGTGCGTTCCGCGATCACTGATGGACGCATCGCGACGAAGCTTACCTCGCGGTCCTCCCCGGCGTCGCGGGCCCTCATCCCCGGCCAATCCCCGGCCCCTCTCCCGGCCCCTCACCACGACCGCCGGGAGAGGGGAGTACGAAACGTAGGGAGCGCAAAACCCCACGGAGGCATTGCTTCGGACGAGAAGAAGAGAGGCCACCTCAGCCTCCTATCCAGAAACCCCCCTCTCCCGGGGGTGCGGGCGGGGGGCCGGGAGAGGGGCCGGGGGTGAGGGCCCGACGGCGGCCGGCATCTGGTCCCTCACCAGTGGAAGTACGGACCGAAATGGAGAATGCCGGCGCCCACGCCCAGGACCGCCAGGCCCACCCAGGTGGAGGCCGCTACCCGCTCGCCGAAGAAGAAGCGCCCGTAGAGCACGCTGACGAGCGCGAAAATGACGACATAGACCCCCAGCAGCCGCGAGAAATCCCAGGAAACCCGGTTGACGACCAGGCCATAGCAGCCGAGCAGGCAGAACCCCAGGGCGATGAGGGCCAGCCCGCCTCCGCGCAGCCCCTTGCGGATCACCGCATCCCCGGTGACCTCGAGGACCGCCGCCGCGATGAGAACCAGCCAGGCTGCTCCCGGCATCCGCATCCCTCCTCGACCCCTACCCCATCCGCCGCGGCAGCGCCGCCTGGAGCCCAAGGTGCTCCTCGAAGGGTGCGAAGGCCGGGTCGGCGTGGAGGAGAGTGAGGTTCCAGCGCAGGCAGAAGGCGGCGATCAGGCTGTCGACGGGGTGGGGGACGGCGGCGCCGTGCTCGGCGCGCAGGCGTTGGGTGTGCTCGGCGGCGAGGAGGGCGACCTCCAGGGTGCCGAGCTGGTGGCTGCCGAACTGGAGGAGCGCCCGCCGGGCGGCCTCGAAGCTCTCCTTCTCCTTGTAGCCGGCGAGGACCTCGGCGACGATCAGGTCGCCGACCACCAGCCAGCCCTGCCCGAGAGCGCCGTCCAGGTAGTCGGTCTCGCGCGTCAGCACGCCGCCGAAGTAGTCCACCCAGACCGAGGTGTCAACGAGGATCTGCAAAGGTCGCCGCCTTTCCGACCGTCTCCTCCCCCTCCCAGCGGAGCCGGCCGCGCAGGTCCCGCACCTCCCGCTGCCCGTGGAGCCGCAGCAGCGTCCGCAGCGCCTCCTCCACCACCGCCTTCTTGGTCCGCTTGCCGGTCAACTGCGTGGCGCGGGCCAGCAGATCCTCGTCCAGGTCGATGTTCGTTCGCATCGTGCCTCCAATACACAAGAAAAGCGGAGAAAGGTGTATCCAGCTCCCCCTCCTTGCCGGTCCAGCTGCTGAAAATCTGGTCCCAGCACCTTGAATATACAAGGAACTGCCTCGGGAGTGCTATTTTCCACCTCCGAAGCGGAAAGCGGCGGGAGATGGGAGCCAGGATGTGGCCTTGGATACACCCTGCGGATGAAAAGAGGTGTAGAACAGCCGGTAGGGAGGGCGGAAGCAGGGCCGGGGAGAGCTGGAAAACGGTGCGGATACACATTAGCGTCGAAAAATTGTGTATCCGAGCCACCGGGAAAAGATCCGCGGCGTCGGATCCATTTCCGAGCGCCCGGAAGGTGTAGAGACGCCGACGGAAGGTGTATCCGCCGGCGGGAAGAGGCTCTGGCCGGCCGGCGGGGGGCCGGGAGCTGTAAATTCGCCATCAAGCCGCGGGGGAAACGCCCGCGCGCGCTCCCCGCCTCTGCTAGACTGCGCCGCTATGGGACGGAAGCTGCTGCGTGGACTTGGCCTGCTCGCCTATGCCGCTCTCCTCGTCCTCGCTTTCGGGTTCGCCGCCTACCTGTCCTTCAGCACCTTCGTACGCAGCGGAGTCATCCCCGTGCCCGACGTCGTCGGCCTGAGCCGCGCCGACGCCGGCAACCGGCTCGTCGAGCGCGGCCTCGCCCTCCAGGTGGCGGCCAAGGGACGGTATGACGACAAGGTGCCGGCGGGCAAGGTGCTCCGCCAGATCCCCGACGCCCGCACTTTCGTCAAGCGGGGGAGCCGCGTCCAACTCGTCCTCTCCTCGGGGCCGCAGCGGGTCGAGGTGCCGGACCTCGTGGCCCAGACCTTCCCGGTCGCCCAGGTGACGCTCTCCGGCCGCAGCCTGATCGTCGGCACCACCCTCTCCGCCTTCGTCGCCGGGCACGAGACCGGGACGGTGGTGGCCCAGGACCCGGACCCCGGGGCCGAGGTGCCGCCCGCCTCGCAGGTCGACGTCCTCCTCGCCCAGCCCGCCGCCGGAGAGAGGTTCATCATGCCGGACCTCGTCTACCACCAGTACGAACGGGTCCGCACCTTCTTCGAGCGCGAGAAGTTCCGCCTGGGGAGCGTCAAGTACGAGCGCTATGAGGGGGTCGCCGCGGGGGTGATCCTGCGCCAGTTCCCCCTCCCCGGCCATCCGCTGTCCCACGACGACCCGGTCTCGCTCGTCGTCGCCACCACGGAGGACGTCCCCGGATGAGGCTCGCGCCTTCGATCCTCGCCGCCGACCTGGCCGACCTCAAGGGCGCTCTCGCCCTCTGCGAGGCCGGCGGTGCCGACCTCATTCACTTCGACGTCATGGACGGGCACTTCGTCCCCAACCTGACGTTCGGCATTCCAGTCCTTGCGGCGGTGCATCACAACACCCGGTTGCCCATCGACGTACACCTGATGGTCGAGGAGCCCGACCGGCTGCTAGGCGCGTATCTGAAGGCCGGCGCGGCGCGGGTGGCGGTCCACTGGGAGGCCGTCGCCCACCTCGATCGCCTGCTCGGCAGCATCCGCGAGGGCGGGGCGAAGGCGGGGGTCGCGGTCAACCCGGCGACCCCGGTCGAGCTGCTGGTTGACGTCCTGCCCCGCCTCGACTACGTCCTTTTGATGTCGGTCAACCCGGGCTTCGCCGGTCAGGCCTTCCTCCCCCGCACCCTGGACAAGGCCCGCCGCCTGCGCGAGCTGATCGAGCGCATGCCCGGCGGGAGGGGCGGGGTCGAGATCGCGATCGACGGCGGGATCGACCGGGAGACCATTCGGCCGGTGGTGGCGGCGGGAGTCGAGGTCTGCGTGGTAGGCTCCGCGATCTTTGCGGCCGCCGACCCGGTGGCCGAGATGTCCGAGCTGCGCACGCGCGCTCGGTCGGAGACGGTATGAGACGATTGCGCAAGCGCTCGCTGCTGCTCCTCGGCCCGCTCCTGGCGGCCGTCCTGCTCGCCACCGGCTGCAAGAGCGGCCCGCGGCAGGACCCCATCCTCCAGCTCTCGGCCGAGGAGTCGCTCGCCCAGGGCAAGACCTGGCTGGCGAAGGAGAAGTACGCCAAGGCGCGGCCCTACTTCACCCACGCCTACGAGGTCGAGCCCAACTCGGCGACCGGCCGCGAGGCTCTGCTGCTCGCCGCCGACACCTACTACCTGGAGGGCGGCCCGACCAACTACATCCAGGCCGAGGCCAAGTACCGCGACTATCTGAACCGCTTCCCCACCAGCGACCAGGCGGCCTACGTGCAGTACCAGATCGCCAACAGCCTGGCGAAGCGGATGGAGCGGCCGGACCGCGACCAGGCGGTGACGCGCAAGGCCTTCGAGTCCTACGAGGACCTGATCCGCCTCTACCCGACGAGCGAGTACGCCGCCCAGGCCCAGGAGCAGGTCGAGGTGGTGCGCTCGAACCTCGCCGAGCACGAGTTCATGGTCGGCCAGTTCTACCTGCGCTACGGCTCGCCGCGGGCGGCGGTCGATCGCTTCGAGGCCCTGCTCAAGAACTATCCCCACTACGGGGCACGGGACAAGGTCATGTACTTCCTGGGGCTCGCCTACTCCCAGAGCGCCAACCCCGAGGAGTCGAAGAAGGCCTTCGAACGGCTGAAGAAGGAGTACCCGCAGAGCCCCTACATCGCCGAGCTCCCGGCGCAGAAGTCAGGAGGAGCCTGAAACGATGTCCATCCCCAAGCGCCTGCCCGCCATGCTCCCGGTAATCCCGGTGATCCCCGTGATCGTGGCCGCTCTCCTGGCCTCCGGTTGCGCCGGCAGCGGCCTGCGCCCGGATACCGCGGCCGCCGACGACGAGCTCCGCGAGCTCAAGGCGCGGGTGGTCGAGCTGCAGCGCAAGGCCGCGGTCTCGGAGGTCGAGCTGGCGCGGCTGCGCGAGGAGGTGGCGGCGCTTCGGTCCAATGCCGGTGGGCGTGGCACGGCCTCCCTGCCGTCCCCCTCGGTCGCCCCAGCACCGGTCCGCCGGCCCACCCCGCCGAGCCCGGCCCCCACCCCCTCGCGCTCCGGCGACGTCATCGCCGAGCGCCGCGAGCCGTCGGCCTCGTCGTCCGCGCCGATCGAGGAGATGGACGTCCCCGAGCCCGACCGGCCGCGGCCAATATCGCCGGCATCCCCGCCGGCCGTCCGTTCGACGCCCCCCCGGCCGGCCCCGGCGCGCCCGGTTCCCGCGCCGCCGCCGCCGCCGCCGGTCGCCGTCCCGGCCCCGGCACCGTCGGGACCGGTGGTCGCCGGCCCCGGCGAGTCGGCCGAGAGCCTGCCGCCGGCCGCCCAGGCGCTCTACGACCGCGGCTACACGCTCTACCACCAGGGGCATTTCGTCGATGCCGAGGCGAGCTTCCAGCGCTTCCTGCAGATGGAGCCGAAGAGCGAGCTGGCCGACAACGCCCTCTACTGGATCGGCGAGTGCCGCTACTCGCGCCGCGACATGAAGGGCGCCCTCTCCGCCTTCCGCGAGACCGTCGAGCGCTACCCGCAGGGCAACAAGGTGCCGGACGCCCTGCTCAAGGCGGGGCAGACGATGGAGGCCCTGGGCGACGTCGAGGGGGCGCGGACCACCTACAAGGAGGTGGCCCGCCGTTTCCCCAACACCGCGGCGGCCGCCGCGGCCGAGGAGCGCCGGGGCAAGCTGCCATGAGGCGGCAGAGATCTCAAGGAGAACTTGAGGTATCCTCCGGTAAATCTTGACACCCGAAGACAAACAGTGTAACTTAATTCATAGAGATTTCACTATAGATGGCGTTTCCCTCCCGCAACAGGAGGCTTCATGAACACGCGGTTGACCGGTGTTGTAACGGCGGCGCTGCTCGCCACCGCCCTTGTCCCTTCAGGCGGGGCCTGGGGGGCGGATCATCCCCCCAAGGGGCTCCATTTCACCGGGGATCACTGGACGGCGTGGAACCCGCCGCCGGCCCCACCACCGCCGGCCCAGGTGCACGTCGTCGCCAAGGGCGACACCCTGTGGGATCTGGCGAAGAAGTATTACGGCAATCCTTATCTCTGGCCGCAGCTCTGGGAGAAGAACCAGTACGTCCTGGACGCCCACTGGATCTATCCCGGCGATCCGCTGCAGCTGGGCCTCCAGGTGACCCCGGCGGAGAACCTCGCCCAGACCCCCGGCGGTCCGGCGACGACGACCACCACCACGACGACGATGGTCATGCCGGGCGGCGACGACAAGGGCAAACCGGAGGAGAAGCCGGCGCCGGAGATCAAGGGCGTGCTCTCGGCCGGTGCCGCGGCCGGCTCGCCCATCCCCCTGGGGGCGGAGAGCGACATCGACTGCAGCGGCTACGTCGGCGACCTCCAGGAGTCGTTCCCCTATGCCATCGCCGGCTCGGAGTACGACGTCCTGTCGCCGCGCCTCAGCGCCAAGTCCGGCCATGTCGTACAGGGACTCTATGGCGCCGTGGGCACGATCAAGTACGGGCTCTACACGGGTGACATCGTCTACCTGAACGGCGGCCGCGCCCGCGGCCTCCAGCCGGGCGGCGTCTTCACCATCGTCCAGCCTCAGCAGGAGGTCCTGCACCCGGTGAGCAGGCAGGTCTTCGGCCGCTTCTACCACTACGTCGGCCGGGTGCGGGTGCTCTCGGTGCAGGAGGAGACCGCGATCGCCGAGATCGTCTACTCCTGCGACTCGGCGGTCGTCGGCTCGCTCCTCCAGCCCTACCAGCCGGAGCCGGTCCCGCTCGCCCGCCTCTCCGCCATGCGGCCGGTCAACTACCCGGCGCCGGTCGAGAAGCTCAACGACGCGCCGACGATCATCCTGTCGCGCGACGACGTCGTCTCCCTGGGCGATGACAACGTGGTCTGGATCGACCGCGGCGCCAACGCCGACGTCACGCCGGGCGATGTCTACACCGTCTACCGCCTGAACCGCCCCGGCCTGCCGCCGGTCGTTCTGGGCGAGCTGGCGGTGCTGTCGGTCCATCCCCGGTCGGCGCTCGCCAAGATCGTGCGGTCGCGCTACACGATCTACGTCGGCGACCGTCTCGATCCCAAATAAGGCGTTCTCGCGAGCTCCCCCGGTCCCCTTCCGGACCGGGGGGCTGTGGTATGCTTTGAAAGTCCACTTTCCCCCTCCGAGGAGCAAAATTTGGCCGAGCAAAATCTCAACGGGCGATTGCACGGGATCGTAGACGAGCTGGTCCGCCGCGGAGTCACCCTGGAGCAGGCGAGGCGCGAATTCGAGCGCCAGTTCATCGTCGCCTCGCTGAAGTCGAACCAGGGCAACTTCTGCCGCTCCGCTCGCTCGCTCGGCGTGCACCGGAATACCCTGCGCAACAAGGTGTGCGACCTGGGTATCCTGTCCGAGGACTACAACCTGCCCGGCCGGCGACCGGCCCGGCGCCGGAATCCGGTCACCTAGATCCGCTGCAAGGGGGCGGAAGAGACCCCTCCTTCCGCCCCCTTCCCGCTCCTCCTGGCACGACTCTCGCAGTACCTCATCGGCGAATATCCGTGTGCCGCCCGACTGTGCGTGGGTGGACGACCATACTCGAAAACGTGTGCCCGTTTGGCGGGCGCGCACGACAAGAAGGAGCCGCCGATGAAACAGCGACCCCCACGGGGGGCTTTCACCGTGCTCACCTTCCTGGCGCTGGCGATCTCGTTCGATTCCTCTCCTTCCCTGACGGTCCCCCCCAAGGTCACCCGGCCGGCTCCCGACCCGCGGGCGATCGCCCTCGTCGACGAGCTGCGGGGAAGGTCCGCTTTGCACGATGTGCAAGACTCGCGATGGCACGTCCTGCGGCGCGAGGACCTCGACGCGGCGCTGTCCCCATCCGCAAGCGCTCCCGGTATTCCCGGCACGGCGAGCAGCCGGCACGGCTTCGACCTCTTCGACGCCGGTCCGCAGCGGGCCGATCTCGACGTCCTCCAGAAGCTTCCCTTCGGCCGCGCCATGCTGCGGGCGGCGGAGCGCCACCGGGTCGATCCGCTGCTCCTCGCCGCCATCGTCGAGACCGAGTCGGCCTTCGCCCCGGACGCCGTCTCCCGCGAGGGGGCGATCGGCCTCATGCAGCTCATCCCCGAGACCGGGGAGCTCTACGGCAAGACCGATCTCTTCGATCCCTACGTCAACCTGGAGGTGGGAAGCCAGTACATCGGGGCGCTGCTCGAGCGCTACCATGGCGACCTGGCGCTCGCGCTGGCGGCCTACAACTGCGGCCCCGCGGTGGTGACCCGCTACGGCCGCGTCCCGCCCTTCGCCGAGACCCGCGACTTCGTCAAGAGCGTGCTCGCCCTCTACGTCGACCACCGCCAGAGCGCCTGGAAACGGTCGCAGGAGCGGGCGGACCGGCAGATCGCGCAGACCGGCGAACGAGGAGGGAGCCTGCGGGGCAGGGATCGGCTGGCCGTGCCGCAAACACCCGTCGCGCACGGCAGCTCACTGCAGTTGGGCCGCTGAGGCGGCCTGCCGGGGCGCGGTCCCGGAACGGCGCGGTCTAGCTGTTCCTCTAGCTGTTCCGGGTGTCGGGCTTCTCGTCGAGGCGCTCGGGGCGACGGGGGGCCTCCTCCTCGTCTCCCTTCATCCCCTTCTTGAAGTTGCGGATCCCCTCGCCCAGGCCCTTGCCGATCCCGGCCAGCCGGGAGGATCCGAACAGAATGATGACGATGAGGAAGATGAGGATGAGCTCCATGGGGCCGAGACTGGGCATGACGTTCTCCTGGAGGACGATGGGGACGCCCTCATAGTGCCGGACAGCAGTGTAGCAGATCGCCCTGCGGCGCACTCCATGGCCTACCGCGCCACCAGCTGCGCCACCGTCTCCATGTGCCCGGTCTGCGGGAAGAGGTCGAGCAGGGTGAGGCTCTCCAGGGCGTAGGTCTCGGCCAGCTGGCGCAGGTCGCGGGCGAGGGCGGCGGGGTGGCAGGAGACGTAGGTGAGGCGCTCCGGCCGGCGGTCGACGATCACCCGCCGGACGGCGGGCGACAGGCCGGCGCGGGGCGGATCGACGATCACCCGCGCCACCTTGGCGGGCAGCTGGCCGATCCAGCTCTCCAGCGCCTGCGCCACCACCTCGACGTTTCCCAGGTGGTTGCGGCGGGCGTTGCCGCGCGCGTAGCGCGCCGCGATGCGCTCCCCCTCGACCCCGACCACCTGGTCGTAGCGCCGGCCGAGGGCGAGGGCGAAGAGGCCCACTCCGCAGTAGAGGTCGTAGGCCGCGCCACCGTTCCACGGCCCCACCGTCCGCTCGACGAGACGCGGCAGGAGACCGCGATGCCCCTGGAAGAAGCAGCGGGCATCGTAGGAGTAGGTCAGGTCGCCCACCGTCAGGCTTACCGGACCGTGGGGGAGGTCGCCGGCCAGCGGCGCCGAGCTGATCGTCCCCCCGGGATCGCCGGCCGCCAGATCGAGCCGCCGCGGCGGCGTCTCCCCCAGCCGCGCGGCCAGGTTGGGGAGCAGGACCTCCAGCTCGGGGACCAGGAGAGGGCAGCGGAGAACCGGGAGCAGGCGGTTGGTGCCGCGGGCGTGGTAGCCCACCCGCACAGCGCCGTCCAGGACCTCGGTCTGCAGCTGGGTGCGCAGGCGATAGTGCCAGGGATCGCCGGTCAGCAGCTCGACGTCCGGCGGCAGGGTGACTTTGCCCATCCGCTCCAGGGTCTCTTTCACCGCCTCCGCCTTGAGCCGCGACTGGAGGCCGTCCTCGATGTGCTGGAGGTCGCAGCCCCCCCAGTCGGCGAGCTCGGGCACCGGGTCGGGCCGCCGGCCGGGGCCGGGAGCGAGGATCTCCAGGATCGCGGCCCGGCCGTAGTCGGGCTTCCGCTCGACGATCTCGACCCGCAGGCGGTCGCCGGGGGTCGAGCGGGGGACGAAGAGGGGGACCCGGTCGTAGCGCGCCAGCCCCTCCCCTCCCGCCACCAGCTTCTCGATCGTCACCTCGAGCTGCTCGACCCCGGCCAGGCGGACGCCCGGCGGCGGGACCGGCGGCACGGGTGGATACGCCGGA
>DASQPA010000035.1:0-4656 GCA_035644215.1 Thermoanaerobaculia bacterium | reverse complement strand
GCACGGGCCGTGGGGCTCGACCCCTCGCCGCTCACCCAGGAGCGCAACCGCGCTCACGCGGCGGCGCAGGGTCTCGAAAACGTCGAGCTGCCGGTCGGCTTCGCCCATGAGATCGACGACCGGGTCGAGGGCGAATTCGATCTCGTCGTCCTGGCGAGCACCGTGCAGTTCTTCCCCGGCCCCGCCTACCTGGAGGAGGTCGTGGCAAAAGCCCTCGCGCGGCTGGCGCCGGGCGGAGCGCTCCTGATCGCCGACGTGCCGGACGCGCGGCGGCGGGAGGAATTCCAGCGGTCGCTGGCCGCGGCGGGCTCTCCCGGCAAGCCCGGGCAGGGCCGCGAGCTCTGGTGGGACGAGGACCAGTTCCGCGCCCTGGGCGCCGAGCTTCCGGAGATGCCGGAGGGTATGGAGGTCATGGTCGAGAAACGGCCGGAGGGGTCTGAGGGGAAAGCCGGCTTCGCCAACGAGCTGCGCTTCCGCTACGACATTCTTTTCACCAGTGGTACGAGGCCCGTGATGCAACCGGAAAAGCGGCTGTGGACCGGCTGGCACGTGGCGCGTCAGCCAGCCCTCCCTGTCGAGCCGGTATCGGGGGGCGCCTCGCCGGACGACCTTGCCTATGTCATCCATACCTCGGGATCGACCGGTGTCCCCAAGGGGATCGCCGTCACGCATCGGGCGGCGGCGCACCGGGTCGTCTCGACCAATGCGACCTTCGGCGTCGGCCGGGAGGACCGGCTGCTCTTCGTCACCTCGCTCGGCTTCGACCTCTCGGTCTATGACCTCTTCGGCACCCTCGCCGCGGGCGGCACGATCCAGATCGCGCCCGAGGCCGCCCTGCGCGATCCCGACCGCCTCGCCCGCCTGCTCGCCGAGTCGCCGGTCACGATCTGGGATTCCGCCCCGGCGGCCCTGCAGCAGCTGGCGCCGCGCTTCCCCGAGATGCCGGCCCTCGCCTCGCCGCTCCGCCTGGTGTTGCTGGCCGGCGACTGGCTGCCGGTGCGCCTGCCCGACCAGGTGCGCGCCGCCTTCCCCGGCGCCCGGGTGATCAATCTGGGCGGGGCGACCGAGGCCACCGTGTGGTCCAACTTCTACCCCGTCGGCGAGGTCGACCCGCGCTGGTCGAGCCTCCCCTACGGCCGGCCGCTCGCCAATGCCCGCTACCACGTGCTGGACGCCGGCGGCAGCCCCTGCCCGATCGGGGTCGCCGGCGACCTCTACATTGGTGAAGAGACGGGCGGCGCGGTCCTCGCCGTCGGCTACGCCCACGAGCCGGAGCGGACCGCCGAGCGGTTCCTCCCCGACCCGCTCGCCGCGGCCCCCGGCGCGCGGCTGTACTCGACCGGCGACCGGGCGCGCTACGGCGCCGACGGCAACCTGGAGTTCCTCGGCCGGGTGGACCACCAGGTCAAGATCCGCGGCTACCGCATCGAGCTGGGGGAGATCGAGCTGGCGCTCGTCCGGCATCCCGGGGTGCGGGAGGCCGTGGTCCTGGCGCGGGAGGAGGCGGCGGGCGAAAAACGCCTGGTCGGCTATGTCGTGCCCTCCGGGGAGGCGTCCCCTACGGGCGACGAGCTGCGGGCCTTCCTCCAGGCGAGCCTCCCCGAGTACATGGTGCCGTGGTCCTTCGTCGAGATCGCCGAGCTGCCGGTGACGCAGAACGGCAAGCTCGACCGCGAGGCCCTCCCCGCGCCGAGCGACGCCTTCGCCGCGGACCATGCCTACGTCGCCCCGCGGAGCGACCTCGAGCGGGCGATCGGCGCCGTCTGGTGCGAGGTCCTGGGGCGCGAGCGGATCGGGGTTCAGGAGAGCTTCTTCCAGGTCGGTGGCAGCTCGCTCCTGATGGCCCGCCTGCAGGTCCGGCTGCGCCAGGCGCTGGGCCGCGACGTCCCCTTCGTCGAGCTGTTCAAGCACCCGACGATCGAGTCGCTGGCGAAGAGCCTGGGGGGAGAGGCGCCGGTGACCGAGCGGGTCGAGCGGGCGGAACGGGTCGACCGCCTGCGCGCCCGGAGCGAAGGACGCCGCGAATCGATGCGCCAGGTCGACCGGCGCGCCCAGCGGCGCCGCCGCGAGCCCGGAAGCTAGTTCTCCCTGCACCGGTTTCCATGCCAGGCATCACCGGATCGTCCTCCCCCGCGGCACAAGGCCGGCGCGAGCGGCTCGGCCGCCTGGAAGCGGCCCTCTACCCGGCGCCGGGGATGCGGGTGGCGCGTTCCAAGGCTGTTGCCGATTCCGGCTTCGCCGTCTCCGTGGCGAGCCGCCTCGCCGGGGCGGGGCTCGCGGAGCTGCCGGAGACCTGCCTCGCCTTCGAGGGCTGGCTCGCCGAGCCCGACCTGCCGGCCGACGCTCGGCCCGGCCGCCTGCTCGCCCTCTTCCGGGAACGGGGGCCGGCCTGCGTCGAGGCGCTCCGTGGCTCCTGGCAGATGGTCGTCCACGACCGGGAGGCCGCGGCGACCTGGCTCCTGGCCGATCCCGTGGCCTCCCGCCGTCTCTTCTATGTTCACGACGGGGACGAGCTGGCCTTCGCGCCCGAGGTCGCTCCCCTGGCCGGCCTCGCCGGGGCGGGGGAGGTGGACCCGGCGAACCTCGTCCAGTTCCTGGTCAGCGGCCGCTTCTTCGCCGGCGAGACCCTGCTCTCCGGCGTCCGCCAGCTCCTCCCCGGTGAGATCCTGCTCCACCGTTCCGGGCAGATCGAGCGGCGCTCCTCCTTCCGCTACCAGGTCGCCCCCGCCGCCGATATCGCCGATGCCGTCGCCTGCGACCTCCCCGCGCTGGCGGATGCCCTCTCGGCGGTCGTCGAGCGCGCCGTCCTCGGCGCCTTCCGGCAGGTCCGCGACCCGGTCTTCCTCCTCTCCGGCGGCTACGACTCGCGCACCCTCTTCCACGCCGTGGCGCGCGCCGTGGCCGCGCCGTCCCGCCTGCGGACCGCCCTCTTCGGCCAGCGCATGGACCTCCCCGGGTCGGACAACGTGGCCGCCCGCGACCTCGCCCGCCGCTTCGGCGTTTCGCACCTGACCCTCCCCTGGCGCGCCGACCTCCTCCCCGCGCAGTTCGAGGAGATGTTCGCCGCCCAGTCGGGGATGACCGAGTTCGTCTTCACCCATTCGGACGAGCTGGCCGTCTTCCGTGGGCTCGCGCGGGAGCACGGCTTCGGTTCGGTCTTCCGGGGGGATGAGTGTTTCAGCCCCCGGGGAGCAGAGGTGGCGAGCGCCGAGGAGGGGCTCGCCCGGATCTCGATGAGCCACCCGCGGCGGGTGGCCGACCTCGACCGCTGGTTCGGCGGTTTCGGCGATGTCGGGGGCGATGGCGAGCCCTGGGCGGCGGCCCACGCCGCGCGGCTGGAGCGGCTCCTCGCGGAGGCGCCCGCGGACCCCTGCGCCCTGCGCGACACCCTCTACGGCCGCGAGCGGCTCCCCGCCCTCCAGGCCCATCACAACTACCACAAGTCGCACTTCGTGGAGATGGTCAATCCGCTCCTCGACGTCGACGTCCTCCGCTTCTGGAGCGCTCTGCCCGCCGCCTGGCGCTGCGACAAGCGTCTGTTCAAGGAGGCCTACCACCGGCGCTACGGCGATCCGCTCGACCCGCCCATCGCCACCCTGGACAACGGCATCGACTGGCCCGCCACCCTCCGCGCCACCCCCTCTCTCGCCGCCTGGGTGCGCGAGCGCCTCGCCGCCCTCCCCGCCCCCCTGGACCGCCGCTTCTTCCTCGGGCAGCTCGACCGGGTTCTGAGCGGGGAGAAAGACCCTGCGCTGGTATCGGCGGTGGCGGCGGGCACCTTCCGCGTCCCCCCGGTCAAGCTGGTGGCGCGCGCCGTGGTGCTCGGGGAGTGGTGGCGGTCGGGCCTGGTGCGGTAGGGTCGGCCCATGCGGATCGCGGTCCTCGGAGGCGGGCCGGCGGGGTGCGCGGCGGCCCTCTGTCTAGCGCGGGCGGGCGTGGAGGTCGACCTCTACATGCCCGAGCGGCCGGGAGAAAAGCCGTGCGGCGGCGCCGTCCCCGAGCACGTCCTGCCGCGCCTCGCCGGCTTCGATCCCTCGACCCTCCCCGCCGTGGTCTCGCCGCGGGCGGTGCTCGAAAACGGCCGCGGCGGGAAGCTCGCGATCGACCTTGCGGGAGTGCGCATCTTCCGCCGTGGCGACCTGGACGCCGCCCTCGCCGCCGCGGCGGTGGCGGCGGGGGCGCGGCGCCAGCCCGGGCGGGCGCAGCGGGTGGCGGCGGGGCCGAAGGGGGTACGGATCGTTTCCGGGGGGAGCTCGGCCACCGTCCGCGAGTACGACTGGGCGATCGGGGCCGACGGCGCCGGTGGCCTCTAGCGGCGGGCGGCCGGGATCGCCGGGGCGGCCGGGTCGGGGGAGAGCGTGGGGCTCGGCGCCTCGCTCTCCGAACTCGCCTGGGACCGTATGGTCCTCGCCTTCCCCGGTCTCGCCGACGCCTACCTCTGGATCTTCCCGCGCCCGGGAGGCGCCTCGGTGGGGATCGCCTACACCGCGGGGGCGCTCGCCGAAACCGCCGCCCGCGACCTCCTCGACCGCCTGCTCGACCGCCACCTCCCGGCCGGCTGGCGCGACCTCCCCGGGCCGCGCTACCGCTATCCCATCCCGGTCTTCGGCCCCGGGACCCTCCCCGCCGTCCGCCGCGGCCTCGACCGCCGGCTGC
>DASQPA010000034.1:0-23263 GCA_035644215.1 Thermoanaerobaculia bacterium | reverse complement strand
AGCTTCTCGTCCCACTGGACGTGCGAGCCGAGCCCCACCGGCACGTTGTGGGCGATGACCGTGACCGAGCCGCCGAGGGTGTCCCCCTTGCTCTGCGCCAGGTCGACCAACTGGATCATCTCGGGTTCGAGCTGGCGGTCGATGGCGCGCAGAGGCGAACGCTCGTCGACCTGCTGGATCTCCTCCCAGGTGGGGATCGGCCGGTCGGCGCCGATCGGCCCCAGCGACCGCACGCCGCTCTTGATCTCCACCCCCACCTGGGCGAGCAGCATGCGCGCGAAGGCGCCGGCCGCCACCCGGGCGGTGGTCTCCCGCGCCGAGGCGCGCTCCAGGATGTCGCGCAGGTCGTGGCGCAGGTACTTGATCCCGCCCGCCAGGTCGGCATGGCCGGGCCGCGGCGACTTCAGGCGCCGGTTCTCGGCCAGGCGCGGGTCGATCTCCTCGGGGTTCATCACTCCCTGCCAGCTGGCATAGTCGCGGTTCTCGATCCAGAGGACGAGCGGGGAGCCCAGGGTTTCGCCCCCCCGCATCCCGCCCTTCACCTCGGCGGTGTCCTTCTCGATCACCATCCGCCGGCCCCGCCCGTAGCCGTGCTGCCGGCGGGCGAGGTCGTGGGCGAGGAGAGCGAAGTCCACCGGCAGGCCGGCGGGGAGGCCGGTCAGGATGGCGGTCAGGCCGGGGCCATGGCTCTCGCCACCGGTGGTCAGGGACAGGCGTCGCATGGTGGGCGACACGATATCATCGCGCGAAGTCGATGAATCCCTGCTCGACGTCGGTCGAGATCAGCTTGACGTGCACCCGGTCGCCGACGTCCATCCCCTGGAAGCCGTGGATCACCCGACCCTCGACGGGGGGATGGAAGATGCGCACGTAGGTTCCCTTGTCGGAGGCGCCGGTGACGATGCCGTCGAAGCGCTGGCCGACCCGCGATTCGAGGAGGAGGGCGGCGGCCGACTTGTGGAGGTGGCGCTCGACTTTCTGGGCGGCGTCCTCCTGCTCGGTGCAGTGGGTGGCGAGCGCCCCGAGCTCGTCCTCGCCGTAGGGGACGGCGGCGCCGGCCAGGGCGGCCTTCAGGAGCCGCTGGGTGAGGACGTCCGGGTAGCGGCGGTTGGGGGCGGTCGAGTGGGAGTAGTTGCGGACCGCCAGGCCGAAGTGCCCGGGCGGCTCGGCGCCCGGCGGGTCGACCACGTACTCGCCCGAGCCGAGGAGCTTGACCACCGCGAGCGAGAGGTCGGGGAACTTGACCGGATCGGCCTGCCGCCGCCGGTCGAGGAACTCCTCCAGCGCCTTCGAGTCGGGATCGACGGGGAGGCGCTCGCCCAGCGACTCGGCGAGCTCGACGATGCGCGGCCAGCGCTTGGGGGTGCGGACCACCCGGCGCAGGGAGGGGAAGTTCCTGGCGTCCAGGAAGGTCGCGGTGACGCCATTGGCGGCGATCATGAAGTCCTCGATCAGCTGCTTGGCCCGGTTCTGCACCTCGGCCTTCAAGTCGGTGAGCGTGCCGTCGGTCCACACCGCCTTGGGCTCGATGGTCTGGAGCGACAGGGCGCCGCGCTCGACCCGCAGGCGGCGCAGGCGCTGGGCGGCCTCGTCCTGGAGCTTCAGCTGCTCGTCCATCCCGCGCACCTTGGCGGCGGCCGGCGGCAGGGGGCCGTGCCCCTCGATCCAGTCGCCCACCGCGTGGTAGGCGAGCTTCGCCCAGTTGTGGACCCTCGCCCGGGAGATCCGCGAGCCCGACACCGACCCGTCCGCCTCGACCACCATCTCGATCACCACGGCGAGGCGGTCCTGGCCGTCAGCCAGGGAGGTCAGGTCGGTCGAGAGCTTCTCCGGCAGCATGGGGAAGATCGCGGCCGGGGTGTAGACCGAGGTGGTGTTCCGGGCGGCGTGGCGGTCGACCTCGGAGCCCTTGTGGACCAGGGCGTCGACATCGGCGATGGCGACCCGGACCTGGATGGCATCGCTTTTAAGCCTCTCGGCGACCTCCATCTGGTCCAGGTCCATCGAGTCGTCGTTGTCGATCGAGGACCAGAGGAGCTGGCGCTGATCCTCGACCGGGGCGCCGCCGTCCCTGCCGTCGGCGGGATCGTGGATCGCGGCGACCTCGCGGAGCTCGGCGGCGGGGAAGTCGGGTTCCAGGCCGCGTTCCTGCATCACCCGGTGGGCGATGGCCCGCAGGTCGCCCCGGTGTCCATGGTTTCCATGCATGCCGCGGAGACTACTGGAAGCGGCACCCCAGCGCAAGAGTAAACTGCTGCCGCGCAGAGACTTAGCGCCGTCTTGAGCGCCGCAAATCCGCGCGCCCTCGCGGCGACGTATGAACGTGGGATAGGCTTTCGAGAGGAGACCACGATGCCAACCAAGATCAAAACCCTCGCCGCGGCCCTGACGCTCGCGGTGTGCGGCTGGGCCTGCCAGGCCGGGGCCGACGCGATCAACAAGGTGATTCCCGCTCCGGCGCTGGACACCCCGGCCGCCGAGGCGACCGGCCCGCAGACGGCGGTGCTCGCCGGCGGCTGCTTCTGGGGCCTGCAGGGCATGTTCGAGCACGTGCAGGGGGTTACGAAGGTCGTCGCCGGCTACTCGGGAGGCGCCAAGGCGACCGCCCACTACGAGATGGTGGGCACCGAGAGGACGGGCCACGCCGAGTCGGTCGAGATCACCTTCGACCCCAAGCGGATTTCTTACGGCCAGCTCCTACGGCTCTACTTCGCCGTCGCCCACGACCCCACGGAGCTCGACCGCCAGGGTCCGGACTCCGGCCCCAGCTACCGCTCGGAGATCTTCTTCAGCTCCCCGACGCAGGAGCGCGTCGCCAAGGAGTACGTGGCGCAGCTGACCAAGGGCAAGGTCTTCGGGGAGCCCATCGTCACCAAGATCAAGCCGCTCAAGGGGTTCTATCCGGCGGAGGGCTACCACCAGGATTTCCTGATCCACAATCCCACCTACCCCTACATCGTGCGCAACGACCTCCCCAAGATCGACGCCTTGAAGCGGGTCTACCCGGAGCTCTACCGCGAGGCGCCGGTGAAGCTCAGCAGCGCCCGCTGAACCGGAGGGCGGCCCCCGTCCGGGCCGCCCGTTCCTCCCCACGCCGATCTCATCACCCTCTCTCCTGCAGAATTCCAGCCTGCTTGCCGACCGCCTGCTCCCGTTCGAGGACTTCGAGGATCAATTGCACCGCCTCGCCGACCGCCCGCTCGACCGGCGGGGAGAGGCCGATCTCATCCTCCGTCGAGAGCGGCTCGCAGCCGACGATCCAGACCCGCCCGGGCGTCCCGCCCATGGAGCGCAGGAGAGCGAAGACCGCGTCGGGCGTCATCGCGTGGGCGTCCGCCCGGCCGGACGCGAACCCGGCGAGCGCTTCGAGGTTGGGCTCGATGAGGTAGACCGTGCCCGGCTCGCCGCCTCGCGGGGTGAGGTCGACGAGGATCGTCGTGTCGTCCGGATGCTCGAACAGATCAAAAGCGAGATGGAGGCCGCGGATGCCGAAGTCGACGATCCGCACCCCCGCGGGTCGCGGCAAACCCGCCAGCCGGCGCACGACCTCGCTGCCGAAGCCGTCGTCGCCCAGGAAGACGTTGCCGATGCCGGCCACCAGGATGCCGCTCACCGCGTTGCCTCCGAGCAGAGGTCGCCCTGGCCCTCCGGCGCGATCGCCGGGTGGTCGTAGAGGAGGATCGGCGACGACAGCAGGAGGTCGCCGCTCCCCTCGTCGCCGACGAGGACCGGCCAGGTGCGCAGGTTGGAGCACTCGGCTGCCGCCCGCGCCGCCTCGGGTGGTGGATCGAGCAGCGAGACGAAGCGGCCGTCCGCCACGGCGATGAGAGTATGAGCGGAGAGGAGCGAGTGATGGAGCGCCTCCTGGCGCTCGGCCGGCCGGCCCTTCGGCCAGGGCGTCCGGTTCTCGATACGGACCCGGAGGCGCAGCAGCCCCTCGGCGGCCAGCCGCTCGGCCGACAGGAAGACGTCCACGGAGATCGGCCAGCGGCGCCGCGTGAGCCGACCGTGAAGGGTACCGGACGCCGACCGCAGCTCTTCCACGTCAGAGCCTGCGGGGATCACGAAATCGAACCGGTGCAGGCCGTCGCGGACCAGGTCGAGGAGGGAAACGTCCTCGATCACGAGCTCGCTCTCGACCCCCTCATCCCAGGCGACGAGGAGCTCGCCGCCGTCGATCTCCAGGAACTCCACCGGCCGGAAGGTCAAGGCATCGGTGCCGGCCGCCTCGGTCGCCTCCTCGAGAGTGCGGGACTGGAGTTGCAGGCAGCGGATCTTGAGGTCGATCCTCGGATCGGCGCCGGGGTGGGAGCTCGGCTCGACGAGACATTCGGTCTGCATCTCCCAGGACTCCGCGCCGTTCCCCGCGCCCAGGCAGTAGGCCTTGGGGGCGACGACGCCGAGCTGGAAGCGCATCTGGTTCTTGGCGGCGGAGGTTCGGTCGGGATAGAGGACGTAGCCCTCGTAAAGGACGGCGTCCGCCACTTTCTGTGCCAGGGCGAAGCTCATGACGGCACCTCCATCCAGAGGATGTGGACCACCGTTTCGTCCGGCTTCGCTGCAGTTTTTTTCGGGACCGCCGTCGGCGCCATGCGTGCCCCCTTTCAGAGCTGTTCCAAATCTTTAGCTGTATGGAGACGTCCCGACGCTGTTGACGCTCCGCGCACGGCTCTCGCCGCGGCTGCTCGTCGACTCGTCTTTGCTTCTGTGTGGAGGACCCACGGAGATCGCCATGGGTTGAAAAGAGTTTCCAGGATTCGCCGCCCGATACGTCACTTGGCGCTAGCCCCTTCATGGAGAGGCGAGAGGCTTGAAAACCTCCTCTCACGCAAGCCAACGTAGAGTAGGCTCCGCGCCCTTGTCAATAGGGGATTTCCCCCTATTCGCTACTGAAAATACCCGTTCACGTCGAGCAGCAGCTGGAGCGGCTGCGAGCTGGTGTAGTTCTGCACCCCGAGAGTCCCGGTGCCGGAGGAGGCGAGCATGAGGACGGCGTTGTTGGCCCGGGTCTGGTTGACGCCGAAGTTCAGAGTGGAGGCGTTGGAGGCCTGAGCGTTGCCGGGGAAGAAGGAGATGAGGCCGAACTGCGGCGTCGCGACCACCGTGACGTTGACCGAGACGGCCTTGGCGGTGGCCGGAATGCCGCAGTGCCCGACGACGGTGAACACCCGCTGGCCGCCGGGCGGCAGGGGCGGGCCGCCGTAGGGGCCGGTCGGGTTGCGGGTGTCGAAGAGCCGGCAGGGGGAGACGGTGTAGAACTGGAGCGCCGCGGTCGAGGTGGCGATCGCCGGCTTCCAGCCGAGCTGGACCACCTCGAAGTCGCTCGCCTTCAGGGCGCCGAAGGCCGGGTTCAGCACCCCGTTGTCCCAGCGCGGATCGTAGACCCCCTGGATGTACATGTCGCTGCCGTTGTCGGCGACGATCAGGCCGTAGGTCTTCATCGCCTGGAAGATCTTCTGCACGGCGGCGGAGTAGGTGGAGATGTCCTTTCCGGCTTTGAGGCGCAGGCGGGTGCCCATGGGCAGCGCCCCGGTGGTCGAGCCGGCGTTGTGCGAGGCGGGGTAGACGTAGCCGTTGGTCGAGCGCACGGTGAAGCGGAAGGCGTGCTTGATGGGGTTCGATCCGAAAGCCTCGTCGTAGCGGATGAGCCCGGGGAGGATGGCGAGCCCCGCGGCGTCGGCCGAGGTCCAGGTGTCGGGCCGCCGGGCGTTGCCGTCGAGAGAGAAGATGGCCCCCGAGCCGGCCTCCCAGTGATTGGCGTTCCAGTGGGTGTGGTAGAGCTCGTAGAGGACGCGGTTGTCGCGGTCGACGATCAGCATGTGGTGATCGCCGGACGAGCCGCCCCCCGGGTCGCCGCTCTCGATCCACTTTCCCTGTGTCCGCGCGGCGACCGGGATGGGATAGCCGGGCGGCCGGCCGGGAGCGCCGTTGTCGCTCTGGCTGCCGAACTCGACGAAGGTGACGATTTCGAGCGGCTGGGTGCCGGGCACGGAGGAGTAGGGGAAGCCGTAGATGGCGGTCGAGTTGGGGTCCGAGGGATCGACGTCCCCCCCGAAGTCGGGGTGGAGCCCCCGGGTGGCGCCGATGAAGTTGATGAAGTTGGTGCTGTTGGTGTCGAGCGGCGCGGCGCTCACGTCGACGTTCCACCAGTTGTCCGGTGGGAAGAGGGGGGAGAGCGCCGAGAGGTCGGGCTGCTGGAGGATCTGGGCCGAGGCCGAGACCGCCAGGAGCAGGGCAAAAAGGCTGAGACGGATGCTACGGGTGACGCGCGGCCGCTGGCTCCCGGACATGGAAACCCCTCCCTGGGCATTGCCATATTGAAGACAGCGTATGTTAGCACGGATAGGGGAGGGCGGGATCGGAGGGGATCAGGGGCCGAGCTTCCGGATCTCCTCGTCGAGGAAGGCCAGAGCCTGTTCCAGGGAGGTGCGCCGGACCGCGGAGTGGGTCGTCTCGATCTCCCGGAGGACCCGGCGCCGCGACAGCTCGAGACCTTGGCGCTTTCGCTGGACCTCGCGTTCCTCGGGCGTGAAATCCACTCCCCGGTCGGCGCGCGAGCCGGCGTCCTCCTTCTGCGATTCGACCGACTTGCTTTCCCATCCGCGTGCCATCGACCGGTTCCTCCGCCCTCGGAGGGCCTCGCAGAGTCTACCCGAGCACAATGCGTGCCTCAGCGCCGGCCGGGGTAGAATCACACCACCGATGATCGCCACCACCGACCCGCACCTCATCCTCACCCCCGAGCAACTCGCCGGCCTCTACGGCGAGGTCGACGAAAACTCCATCAAGAAGGAAATCTCGTTCGTCCATCCGCACTACCGGGCGATGATCGAAGCCTCGCCCTTCGCCCTCCTTGCCACCTCCGATTGTGACTTCGACGGCGAGACTTACGACCAGGAGCTGCCGGCCCGGCAGCGGTCCACGCTCTACTGAGATCTGTGCAGATGAAGCCTTCTACCGCCTTGCCCGGCCTCTCCCGCCTCGCTCCGACGTACACGGCGGAATTGTTCGCACCGCTGCACGGCGAGCTGATGGCCCTCCTGCGCGGCCTGGCGCCGGCCGACTGGGAACGCCCGACGATCGCCGGAGCCTGGCGGGTGCGCGACGTCGCGGCGCATCTCCTGGACGGCGATCTGCGCAAGCTCTCCGGCCAGCGCGACGGGCAGCGGCTGGGTCCGGAGGGGCCAATCGACGGCTATCGCGACCTGGTCGCGTGGATCGACGCGGAGAATGCGAGCGGGGTCGCCTTCGCCCAACGCCTGAGCCCACGGCTTCTCGTGGACCTCCTGGAGATCACCGGCCGCTGGGTGGCGGATTTCGTGGTGGTCCTCGATCCGCATGCGTCGGCGTGGATCTCGGTCCTCTGGGCGGGGGAGACGCGCTCGGAGAACTGGATGGACACCGGCCGGGAGTACACCGAGCGGTGGCATCACCAGATGCAGATCCGCGATGCCGTGAAAGCCCCGCATCTGTTCGCGGACCGCTGGCTCCGTCCGCTGCTCGACCTCTCCGTCCGCGCCCTGCCGCCGGCCTACGCGGAGACCGAGGCGCCGGAGGGCACCACGGTGACGCTCGCTGTGACGGCGGAGTCCCGGATGGCCTGGACCCTGGTGCGGGAGGGGGGCGGCTGGAGCCTGTATGGCGGCGAGCCCCAGCCTCCGGCGGCTGCGGGGACGACGGTGACCGCCGGCCCCGCCACCGTCTGGCGCCTCTTCTACAATGCCTTGTCCCGGACGGCAGCGCCGGCGGTGATCACCGTCTCCGGTGAGACGCGGCTCGCCGAGCCGCTCCTCCTGGCCCGCTCGGTCATGGTGTGAAGCGGTCTACGGCTCCTTCGGTACGAACTTCATCGCCGCCGAGTTCATGCAGTACCGCTGGCCGGTCGGCTTGGGGCCGTCGTCGAAGACGTGGCCCAGGTGGGCGTCGCAGCGGCTGCACAGGGTCTCGGTCCGCCGCATGAAGAAGCTGCGGTCCTCCTTGTCGGTCACCGCCTCGGGATCGATCGGCTGCCAGAAGCTCGGCCAGCCGGTGCCGGAGTCGTACTTGGCCTCCGAGGAGAAGAGCGGCTGGCCGCAGCAGACGCAGAGATAGGTGCCGGCCTTCTTGTTGTCGAAGTACTCGTTGCGAAAGGCGGGCTCGGTGCCGTGCTGCCGGGCCACCTTGTACTGCTCGGGGGTGAGCTGGGCTCGCCACTCGGCGTCGCTCTTGACCACCTTCTCGTGGGTCGTCGTCTTGGTTTCGCTCATCATTCCCTTCCTTTCCTACTTCGTGGGCTCGAACTTCAGGGCCGCCGAGTTCATGCAATAGCGCAGGCCGGTGGGTTGCGGGCCGTCGTCAAAGACGTGGCCCAGGTGGCCGCCGCAGCGGCTGCACAGTACCTCGGTGCGCTCCACCCCCAGGGTGCGGTCGGTCTTGGTGATCACGCTCTTGGGCGAGAACGGCCGCCAGAAGCTCGGCCAGCCGGTGCCGGATTCGAACTTGGTGTCCGAGCTGAAGAGCAGCTGGCCGCAGGCGGCGCAGCGGTAGACCCCCTTGGTATGGTTGTAGGCCAGGGCGCCGGTCCCCGCCGGCTCGGTCCCCGCCTGACGCAGGATGTGGTACTGCGCGGGGGTGAGGAGCTTTTTCCATTCCTCTTCGCTCTTCACCACCTTGTCGGTATAGACGGTCAACGGTCCCGGGGCGGCCGCCGAAGGGGCGGTCGCGGTGGAAGGTGCGGCCGGCGGGGCGGCGGTAGTATTGCCGGCAGAGAGAGCGGCGGCGGCCAGGGCCACCAGGGCCAGGACGGTCACCGCGAGCCAGATCGTGCGTTTCATCGTGTCGTTTCTCCTTTCGTGCTCCGCTGCATGGTACGGGACGCGGGTGCCTGCCGGATCAACCGGCTCCGCCCTCTTCGGGGAGCCCCGCCAGGCGCCTGAAGGAGGCGCGCACCGCCTCGGGCGTCCGGGAGGGGCGGCCGGTGGCGCGTTCCACCCAGATGTGGTCGGTCGCCCCGGTCGCCAGGAGATCGTCGCCCTTCCAGACTTCATAGGCGAAGCGCACCCCGCGGCTCAGCAGGCGCTCCCCCCAGCTGACCACCCGGACGGTGTCGCCGTAGCGGGCCGGTTGCCGGTAGCGCACCTCCACCCCGGTCACCATGAGGAAATAGCCCATCGCTTCAATGTCCGCATAGCGGAACCCGGAGAGGGCGCAGAGCCGGGTGCGCGCCAGCTCGAACCAGACGACGTAGTTGGCGTGGTGGACCACCCCCATCTGGTCGGTCTCCGCGTAGCGGACCTCGATCTCCGTGTCACAACGTACCGGCTCGCTCAACTGTTCCTCCTGCTGTACCGCAGCACCATCCAGAGGATCTTATAGCCGGCGAGGAGCGTCCCCTTGACGGTGCCGGTGATTTTCGACACCCCGACCCGGCGGCGGTAGCGGACCGGCACCTCGGCCACCCGCAGGCCGTGGCGCAGGGCCTTGACCTGCATCTCCGCCGTCCAGCCGAAATCGGGGTCCGACATGCCGAGCCGCTCCAGGGCCTCCCAGCGGGCGGCGCGGAAGGGGCCCAAATCGGTGTAGCGGTGGCCGTAGAGGAGCCTTATGAGCAGGCAGGCCACCAGGTTGCCGGCCCGCGCCTGGGGGAGGAGGGCGCCCGGTTCGTGCTCCCCCAGGACCCGCGAGCCGATCACCAGGTCGGCGGTGCCGGCGAGGAGGGGGGCGACGAGGAGCGGCAGCTCGTCGGGGTGGTCCGAGTAGTCGGCGTCGACGAAGGCGACGATCTCGGGCGGGTCGTTGGCGCGCAGCCAGGCGAGGCCGGCGAGGCAGGCGCTGCCGTAGCCACGGCGGGTGGCGGGGACCACCACCGCCCCCCCCTCCCGCGCCACCCGGGCCGTGCCGTCGGAAGAGCCGTTGTCGGCCACCACCACCCGGCGCACCGGCGGGCGCGGAAGGTCGGCCAGCACCAGCGGCAGGGAGGCCTCCTCGTTCAAGGCCGGGATGACGACGTCGATACTGGGGAAGGGCACGGCGTTGGACACCGGCGGATTTTATGCCATGCTCTGCCGGCGGACCCGCCTGCCGCGGCGCCGCCTCCTCGACAACCGATGCCCCTGGAGCGATTCGCGATGCGTTCTTCCTGCAAAACCCCGATCCTGTTCCTCCTGGCTGTGATGGCCGCGATGGCCGCTCCGGCCTGGCCGGCGACCGCCCCGACTCCCGCCGCTCCCACCGCCGGCCCGCACCGGGTCGAGCTGACGGGGGCCGACGGCAAGCCCTTCCCCTATACCGTCGAGATCCCCGCCGACTGGCAGATCAAGCCCGCCCCGGAGCTCAAGGGGGCCTGGCTGCTCCCCGCCGGGGCCGATCCGCAGCGGGAGCCGCGCGCCATCCTCGTCCGGGCCAGCCCGGCCGACCTCCACGATCCCGAGGCCACCGTGCGCACGATCCAGGAGAACGACAAGCAGGACGACACCTGGTCGGCGCCGCTCGTCGCCGTGCGTGAGGTGGGCGGGGTGCGCGGCGTGCTCGTCCAGATGAACAGCGGCCAGGGGACCCAGGCGCGGAGCGCCCTGACCCTCAAGCTGCCGCTGGGGACGACGAGCGTCGACCTCATGGCTTCGGTGCCGCAGGTCCTCTTCCCAACCCTGCGCTTAGGCTACGAGAAGATCCTCTTCTCCGTCCGTCCGGCCGGGAAGTAGGGGAGGGCCGGCATGCCCCTCCATCCCTACCAGGGCCGCCTGCCGCAGCTCGGGGCGCGGGTCTGGCTCGCCCCGGGCGCTCACCTGATCGGCGACGTCACGGTGGGCGACGACGTCTCCTTCTGGTACCACACGGTGGCGCGGGGCGACGTCAACACGATCCGCATCGGGGCGGGAACCAACATCCAGGACGGCTCGGTCCTCCACGTCACCCACATCCGGCACCCGCTGGTGATCGGCGCCGGGGTGACGGTGGGGCACCAGGCGGTCGTCCACGGCTGCACGATCGAGGACGGCGCCCTCATCGGCATCGGCGCCCGGGTGCTCGACGGCGCGGTGGTCGAGGCCGGCGCGCAGGTGGGAGCGGGGGCGGTGGTGGCGCCGGGGCACCGGGTCCCGGCGGGGCACCTGGTGCTGGGGATTCCGGCCCGGGTGGCCCGGCCGCTCACCGAGGAGGAGATCCAGCGGATCGCCGACACCCGGGACCGCTACATCGCTTTGAAGGACCATTACCGGGAGGCGGAGACGACATGACGGAGCCGGCGGAGAGCAGCCTGAAGCGCCGTGGGGCGGGGACCCTGGCGGCGGAGGACGTCGGTTCGCGGGTCCTCCTGAAGGCCTGGGTGCAGAAGCGGCGCGACCACGGGGGGGTGATCTTCCTGGACCTAAGGGACCGCAGCGGCCTCGCCCAGGTGGTGGTCCACCCCGACGACCAGCCGGCGGCGGCCGAGGCCCTGGGACCGGCGCGGGTCGAGTGGGTGGTCGAGGTGGAGGGCCGGGTGGTGGCCCGCGCGCCCGAGAACGTCAACCCCGGGCTCGCGACCGGCGCCCTGGAGGTGCAGGCCGAGGGAGGAGCGATCCTCGCCCGCTCCGAGCCGCTCCCCTTCTCCCTCGACGCCAAGGCCGAGGCCGCCGAGGAGACCCGCCTGCGCTACCGCTACCTCGACCTGCGGAGAAACGAGCTGCTGCGCAACTTCGTGCTCCGCGACCAGGTGGTGCTCGGGGTGCGCAACTACTTCCACGAGCGCAGCTTCCTCGACGTCGAGACGCCGATCCTCACCCGCTCGACGCCGGAGGGGGCGCGCGACTACCTGGTCCCCTCGCGGGTGCGCCGCGGCAGCTTCTACGCCCTGCCGCAGTCGCCCCAGCTGTTCAAGCAGATCCTCATGGTCGCGGGCTTCGAGCGCTACGTCCAGATCGCCCGCTGCTTCCGGGACGAGGACCTGCGGGCCGACCGCCAGCCCGAGTTCACCCAGGTGGACGTCGAGATGTCCTTCCCCGACGAGGAGGAGGTCTACGACCTGATCGAAGGGCTCTTCGCGCGGATCTTCCCCCTCGCCGGGATCACGCCGCCCGCCCGCTTCCCGCGCCTGACCTACGCCGAAGCCATGGCGCGCTACGGCAGCGACCGCCCCGACCTGCGCTTCGGCCTGCCGATCGTCGACCTCTCCGCCCGGCTGGGGGAGAGCGGCTTTCGTGGCTTCAAGGAGACGGTGGCGGCGGGCGGGGTGGTGCGCGGGTTCACCGTATCCGGTGCGGCGGAGGCGAGCCGCAAGGAGGTCGACGGCTGGGCCGAGATCGGCCGCCGGTTCGGGGCGGCCGGGGTCCTCACCCTGCGCCGGAAGGGGGGCGAAACGGTCTTCCAGGTGAAGAACGCGCTGACTCCCGCCGAGATGGAGGGGGCGGCCGCGGATCTGGGGCTGGAGGAGGGGGGCCTGGCGCTCCTCGTCGCCGCGCCGGCCAAGATCGCCGCCGCCGCCTTAGGCGCTCTCCGTCTGGAGCTTGCCCGGCAGTATCACCTGATCCCCGAGGGGCGGCACGAGTTCCTCTGGGTGACCGGCTTCCCGCTCGTCGAATGGAACGAGGACGAGAAGCGCTGGGACTCCACGCACCACCCCTTCACCAGCGCCGACCCGCGTGACCTCGAGCGCCTGGAGAGCGACCCCGGCTCGGTCCGCGCCCGCGCCTACGACGTGGTGCTGAACGGCACCGAGCTGGGAGGCGGCTCGATTCGTATCCACGAGCCGGAGATGCAGAGCCGCATCTTCCGGCTTCTGGGCATCGGCGCCGAGGAGGCCCAGTCCCGCTTCGGCTTCTTCCTGGAGGCCCTGCGCTACGGCGCGCCGCCGCACGGCGGCATCGCCCTCGGGGTCGACCGGCTGATCATGCTGATGGCCGGCGCGCCCTCGATCCGCGACGTCATCGCCTTCCCCAAGACCGCCTCGGCGACCGACCTGATGACCGAGGCCCCCTCGGAGGTCGATCCGCGCCAGCTCGCCCAGCTGGGGATCGGGGTGGCGGAGGAGGGGAAGAAGGGGGGGTAGGGCCGGCTGCGGAGGGTGGCTGCGGCCCCGTTCCAGGAGCGGCATCCTCACCGAACGGTACGGCGCCTCCTACCAGCGTCCCTCCCCCCTGGGCGGGCGGGAGGGCGGGGATGGGGGGAGGACAGGAGGGGGGTGGGACCGGGAGGCTGCCCGTCGGAAAGGCCCCTCACCCCCGGCTCCTCTCCCGGCCCGCCCTCCCACACCTCCGGGAGAGGGGAGCGGAGCGCGTAGGGGGCGATAAGGCTTTTCGCGTTCTGGAGCGGGAGCGACATCTCCGAAGGGGGAACCTCCCCTCTGCACGGCACTGGACCTGACCCTGCACACGGCCTCTGCGTACAGGCGCGCGGTCATCGCGTGCAGGCACACGGTGATCGTGTACAGGCGCGCGGACCTTGCGTACAGGCGCGCAGTCTCTGCGCCCCTGTACACGGTCATGGCGTGCAGGCGCACAGGCATCGCGTGCAGGTGCACGGTCCTTGCGTCCCTGCGCGGGGTCATCGCGTACAGGCGCGCGGTGATGGCGTGCCTGCACGCAGACACCGCGTACGGGCGCGCGATCGTCGCGTGCAGGTGCGCGGTCTCTGCGTGCAGGTGCGCGGTCACTGCGTGCAGGCACACACGGGCGCCGCACCCCCCGAGAGAGCTGGATCGGGGCGTCGGGGTTCTGCCCGGTGCTGCGGACCGCCCCCCTCCTTTCCTCCCCCCTGACCCAACCCGCCCCCGCCCAGGGGGGAGGGACACTCGTAGGAGGCGTCCGTGGCCTGCACGCCCGGCATAGCCATTCTGGTCACCATTAACCTAAAACGACGAAGGGTCTCGCTGGGAGCGCCGGCGTCCCGCCGGCTTATTCTTCTCGGCCCGGCCGGCGGGACGCCGGCGCTCCCAGCGAGAAATGCCACGGTTTTCAGCCGGGTGGAGATAGACTGTCCGCGAAACATGTCCCAGGCACAACGCAGAGGCGGTGAAACCATCGGACCCGGCCACGGCAGGGCCTTCGTAGAGACGCCCAGCCGCTACCACGGACCTCCCCGGAACCACCGCCGCCAGGGCGTCTCCGCAGGCCCGAGACGCCTGGGGTCCTGGCGGCGTTGGAGACGCCCTGGCGTTCGGGATCACGGAAAGGCCGGTGGTAACGGCTGGGCGTCTCTACCCGAACCCGAGCGGCGATGTCTACCTTGGAACCGGCCCTGACCGTGCCCACCCTCCACCGCCTCGCCCTCCGCCATCCCGACGGCGAGACCCCGGTCCTCGTCGGCGAGGGGGCGCTCGACCATGCCCGGGAGGAGCTGTCCGCCTGGCTCGCCGGCCGGACCGTCTTCCTGGTCTCGACGCCGCGGGTCCTCGGGCTCCACGGCCACCGGCTGGACGCCCTCCAGGCCGCCGCGGCGCGCTGGGTGGTTTTGGGGGTGGAGGAGGGGGAGCTGGCGAAGACGGTGGCCTCGGCCGAACGGCTGTGGAACGCCATGCTGGCGGCGGGGGGCAAGCGCGACAGCCGGGTCCTCGCCTTCGGCGGCGGGAGCGTCGGCGACCTGGCGGGGTTCGCCGCCGGCTGCTTCCTGCGCGGTATCGAATTCGTCCAGCTCCCCTCGACCCTCCTCGCCCAGGTGGACGCCGCGATCGGCGGCAAGACCGGGGTCGACCTGCCGGGGGGGAAGAACACGGTCGGCCTCTTCCATCATCCCTTCCAGGTGGTCTGCGACACCGCGCTCCTTCCCACCCTACCGCGCGGCGAGCTGCGCTCCGGCCTGGTCGAGGTGGTGAAGATGGCGGCGCTCCTCGATCCGCCCCTCCTCGCCCGGGTGGAGGCGGAGCTCGACACCCTCCTCGCCGGCGACCCTGAGGCCCTGGGGCCGGTGGTGGCCGCCGCGGCGGCGGCGAAGATCGGGGTCGTCCTCCGCGATCCGACCGAGCAGGGGGACCGGCGGCTCTTGAACTTCGGGCATACCCTGGGACACGCCCTGGAGACCGCCGGCGGCTATGCCGGGCTGCGGCATGGCGAGGCGGTCGCCTACGGTCTCCTCTTCGCCCTCCGCCTCGCCGCCCGCCGCGGCCTGGCGGCCGATCTGGCGCCGCGCCTCCTCGCCCTCCTCTCCCGTTTCGACCTGCCGCCGCTCCCGGTGGTCGACCCCGAGGCGCTCCTCGGCCATATGGCGCGCGACAAGAAGGCGCGTGAGGGCGGGCTCGTCTGGGTGCTCCCCGCCGCCCTGGGCGAGGGCCGGATGGTCGACGGCATCGGGCGGGAGGAGGTGGTCTCGGAGCTCGGCCGCTTCCTCGCCGATCCCTTCGGCGTACCGCCTTGAGCAGTCCATCAGTTATACTTCTCCCTATCAGAGAATAGGTGGCGCCGACCCGCACGGCATGACATGACTCCTCGCCGAAGCATCCTCCGCCGTATCAAGCTGCGGTATGTGCTGTTCATTGCGCTCCTGCTGTCCGGCATCATCCCGTTCACGCTCAGCAGCCTGGTCCTCATCGTGCGGGATCAGGAGATCCTGGAGAGCAAGGAAGGGGAGACGCTGATCGCCGAGGCGGGGACGCTGTCGCGCGAGATCAACGACTCTCTGGTCGCGGTGCGCGGCCACCTCACCCAGCTGGGGAGCGGGGTCCTCCTGCCGCCCGGTCCGTCCGTGCCGGCCGATCGCCTGCACGAGCCCTGGGTGGCGGAGTCGCTGCGGCAGTTCCAGCGCGACAACCCCGACCTCCGGGCTCTGCGCCTCCTCGACACCTCGGGGGCCGGCCTCTCCGCGGCCCAGCTGGACGCCCCGACCGAAACGGCGATGAGCGCCGCCTTCGAGCAGGCGCGCGGCGCCAAGGCTCCCGCCTACCGCCTGGTCGCCTCCGCCAAGGGCGAGCCGCTCGCCATCCTGGCGGTGCCGGTGGTCCGCGCGGGCGCGGTGCAGATCATCGTCCAGGCCCTCCTGCCCTTCCGGGCGGTCGAGGCGGCCCTCGCCGGGATCGGCAAGGGGGTCGGGGCCTTCCTCGTCGACCGCCAGGGCCAGCTGCTGTGGTCGAACAGCGCCAGCCCCGCTGTGCAGCAGGCCCTCCTGCAGTCGGAAGTCGTCCGTTCCTTCGTCAAGCTGCCCACGTCCATGACCCTCCAGTACTACGCCGACGCCGCCGGCCGGCGCCAGAAGATGCTGGCGCAGGTCTCCGCCGTCCCCGAAAGCGGTTGGGGGGTGATCGTCCAGAAGCCGCGGGCCGCCGCCTTTGCGGTGGTCGACCGCATGTTCTTCAACTCCCTTCTCTCGACCCTCCTGCTGGTCGGTCTGGCCTTCATCTTCGCCGTGCTCGCCGCGCGGCTGGTGAGCCAACCCATCCAGCGGCTCGCCGAGACCAGCCACGAGATCGCCGCCGGCAACTTCAGCCGCCGGGTCGAGGTCGCCGGGCTGGGCTCGGAGCTGGCGGAGTTGGCCGAGGACTGGAACCGCATGAGCCTGCACCTCGAGAGTCACGTCCAGCAGTTGCGCCAGGCGGCGCAGGCCAATCGTGAGCTGTTCATCGGATCGCTGCGCGCTTTCGTCGCCGCGGTCGACGCCAAGGACCCCTACACCCGCGGCCACTCCGAGCGGGTGGCCTCGGTCTCGCGCACCATCGCGCGCCAGCTCACCCTCCCCGAGGAGCTCCAGCACAAGGTCTGGATCGGGGCGCTGCTCCACGACGTCGGGAAGATCGGCGTCGAGGACCAGATCTTGAAGAAGACCGGCGTCCTGACCCCCGAGGAGTACGAGCAGATGAAGCTCCACACGGTCATGGGGGCCGACATCCTGTCGCGCATCGAGCAGCTGAAGGAGATGGTCCCGGCGGTGCGCTGGCACCACGAGAGCTGGAACGGCCGCGGCTACCCGGACGGCCTGAAAGGCGAGCAGATCCCGCTCATGGCGCGGATCGTCGCGGTCGCCGACTGCTTCGACGCCATCACCACCAACCGTCCCTACCAGCAGGCGTACAGCCTGCAGTTCGCGGTCGAGACCATCACCAAGCTGACCGGCAGCCGTTTCGACGCCAAGATCGTCACCGCCTTCCTGCGCGCCTTCGAGGCCGGGGAGATCCGGCCGGGGGCCAGCCGGGTGCGGGAAGGGACGATCGTCGAGGCGCGGGCGGCCTCCCGCTAGCCCCGCCCAGGATTCCGCGGCGTCGATGTCGTTCCAGTTCATCCTGGCGAACCTGCTCGCCAACAACGACCGGGCGGTGGGCGTCCTCTTCCTCGACGGCACCGGCGAGACCGTGGACCTCGCCTGCTCGGAGTTCACCCCCTACCAGATGCGGATCGTCGGCGCCTACCTAGGGATCTACCTGCGCCGGCTGGAGAAGGTCCTCGCCGGCAACGAGCTGGGCGGGACGCGCATGATCCACATCGAGAAGCAGGAGATCCACATCTTCGCCATGCCGCTCCCCGACGGCTACTACCTGGGCCTCGTCCAGCGCCACCCCGCCCTGGTCGCCCGCGCCCGGCAGACCATGGAGAAGGCGGTCGAGCAACTGAAGACCGAGCTGTTCACCTAGCCCTGGAGGGGGGGCGGCCTTGAGGTCGGCTATCATCTCCCCCATGGCCGATCCGAACGAGACGAGAAACGACATCCTGGAGCTCGCTCCCGAGGTGGCGCTCCCCGAGGCCGAGAAGGGCTCCTTCTGGGGGAAGCTGAAGCGCGGCCTCCTGATGACCCATACGGAGATCCTGGAAAAGGTCTCCTCCGCCATGGAAGGGAAGGCCGAGCTCGACGAGCGCACCCTAGAGTACCTGGAGGAGGCGCTGATCAGCGCCGACCTCGGGGTCGACACCGCCCTGGAGATGATCGAGCGGGTGCGCCGGAACGCCACCCGGGACCAGGTGCAGGACGTGGAGCGGGTGCGCAAGATGCTGGTCGACGAGATGAGCGGCATGCTGATGGAGATGCCGCGGCCGCGGCCGCTGGGGAAAGGGCCGCTCCTCACTCTGGTGGTGGGGGTCAACGGGGTGGGGAAGACCACCTCGATCGCCAAGCTCGCCCGGCGGGCGCAGCTGAACCGGCAGAAGGTGGTGATCGCCGCCGCCGACACCTTCCGCGCCGCCGCCATCGAGCAGCTGGAGCTGTGGGGGAAACGCCTGGGGGTCGACGTCATCCGCCAGGTCGCCGGCGCCGACCCGGCGGCGGTGGTCTTCGACGGCATCCAGGCCGCCCGGGCGCGCGGCGCCGACCAGCTGATCGTCGACACCGCCGGGCGCCTCCACACCAAGGACCACCTGATGGCCGAGCTGGGCAAGATCAACCGGGTGATCGACCGCGAGGCCAAGGGCTGGCAGCGGCAGACGATCCTGGTGCTCGACGCGACGACCGGCCAGAACGCCCTCGCCCAGGCGAGGACCTTCTGCCAGGTGGTGCCGGTCGACGGCGTCCTCCTTGCCAAGCTCGACGGCACCGCCAAGGGTGGGATGGCGGTGGCGGTCGCCCGCGACCTCAAGCTGCCGGTGCTCTTCTTAGGGGTGGGGGAGAAGGCCGAGGACCTGGTGGAGTTCCGGCCGCGGGAGTTCGCCTCTGCCCTCCTCGGCTGAGCGCTACCTGCGGGAGGCCCTTCGCCTCGCCGCCCGCGGCCGCTACCGCACCTCGCCCAACCCGCAGGTGGGGGCCGTGCTGGTGCGCGGCGACGAGGTGGTGGGGCGCGGCTGGCACCACCAGGTGGGGGGGCCGCACGCCGAGGTCTTCGCCCTCCGCGAGGCGGGGGAGCGGGCGCAGGGCGCCACCCTCTACGTGACGCTCGAACCCTGCGCCCATCACGGCCGGACTCCCCCCTGCGCCGACGCGGTCCTCGCCGCCGGGGTGGCGCGGGTGGTGGCCTGCCACCGGGATCCCAACCCCTGGGTGGGAGGGCAGGGCTTCGAGCGTCTGCGCCAGGCCGGGGTCGAGGTGGTGGTGGGGCCGCTCGCCGCCGAGGCGGTGCGGCTGAACCTCGCCTTCCTGATCGCGGCGACCCTCGCCCGGCCGGCGGTGACTTTGAAGTGGGCGATGAGCCTCGACGGCCGGATCGCCACCGCCACCGGCGAGAGCCAGTGGATCTCCTCGCCCGCCGGCAGGCAGTGGGCGCTCGGCCTGCGCGAGGAGAACGACGCCATCCTGGTCGGCATCGGCACCGTGCTCGCCGACGATCCCCTGCTCAACCGCCGGCTGGACCTCGCCCTGGGTCCCGGGCTCCGGGTGGTCCTCGACCGCCGCCTGCGCACCCCGCCGACGGCCCGTCTGTTCACCGTCCCGGGGCCGGTCGTCGTCTACACCGAGTCGACCGACGGCGAGCGACGGCAGGCCCTCACCGAGCGGGGGGCGACGGTGGTGCCGCTCTCGGCGGTCACCCCGGAAGCGGTGCTCGCCGACCTCCACGAGAAAGGGGTGAAGAGCCTCCTCGTCGAGGGGGGAGCGGAGGTGCATGGGAGCTTCGTCGCGAGCGGCCTCTACGACCGGGTGGGGATCGACTGCTCCCCCCTCCTCTTGGGCGGCCGCACCGCTCCCGGGCCGCTCGGCGGGGAAGGGTTCGCGACCCTCGCCGCCGCCGCCCGGCTGGACGACCTGACCGCCCGGCGCCACGGCGGCGACCTCCTTTTGACCGGCTACCGGAAGGGGTGTGTGGAGGAGTTGCTGGAGCGGGTCCTGGGGTGAGGGATCAGGCGGAGTTGCGCAGCAGGATGAGGGCGGCGAGGGCTTCTCTCGTTACTCGCCGAGCTGTCATTTCTCGGAAGGCTGCGGCCGCAAGCCGTCGTGTTTCCTTGCGGTACCCAAGCTTGTCCAAAGTGGAGGCGAGGTCGAGGGATACGAGCGCTGCTTCGTACTGGTTGTCCTGCTCGAGATAGTTCTGTCGGATTGAAGAGAACACGTCGAGCGCCGCCTTCAGATCTCCGTTGGCCTGCAGAATCTGTCCTTTCAGCCAGGAAAACTTGATGCGGACAAGGGGACCGGCCATTCTCGCATAGAGTGCCTCTGACTCGTGATGGAGCTCCAAGGCTTCCTCTGTCTGCCGATTGTCGGCGAGGAAGCGAATCCTGTTGTGGATGACAACAATTCCGAGCTTGGCATCTTGCTCTTGGTCGATCATCCGCTCAGATTCCCGCAGGAGCTGCAGCGCTGTTTTGGGATCTCCTGCTTCTCCTGGTGTCCGCTTTTCTCCGTGCGGGGTTCCTCGCGTACGCTGTCGCGCACCAGTGAACGGAAGAGCGCGAAGATCTCCTCGGTCGGAGGGAAATCCGGCAGATCCTCTTGGGAGAGATGCCCGATGCTGTAGGGAATCTCCCTCTGGCCGACGGTGGCACGGCCGCGAGGCTCCAGGTCGTAAAGCTCGGCGAAGAACGAGCGTTCCTCGATCCCGGCGACCTGCAAGAGGGCCAGCAGATCCTTGACCTTGAGTTCGACCGCACCGCTCAGGGCCGCGGTAAGGGCACCTTCCTCCCAGCCCAGACTTTGTTCCAGCTCGCGTAGCGGCCTCCCGGATTCGATGAGGCGCCGACGCAGCGTTTCGGCAAGTAGGCGGCTGGCTTCTTGCCCAAGCGACATGGGGTAGATGATACTACTGAATCCTCTGCTGGGACGGGTCTCGTGAGGGCCGCCTTCCCCGCCGTCTCTCAGACATCCCTTTAAATATGGAAAGCCATTCGGTTCCTCCGGAAGTTCTCCTCCAGGGAGCGCCCAGCCTGTTCGACGAAACGGACCTCCTCGGCGGGCGTCGCCGCAGCGATTGAGATCGATCCTTCTCAGAGGAAGGGTTGTTCGAGGCTCGGCAATCCCTCCGTCACCCTCCGGCGTTGCCCGGGGGACCGTAGCGCGGTGGCGGTACGACGGATGAGGGCCAGGGCGGTTTCGCTGGTCGCGGTCTGCTGCAGCAGGATAAGAGCCGCAATCGCCTCGCGGCGCACCCCTCGTTCTTCCATCTCCCGCAAGGTCTCGCCTACCAGCGCGCGCATCTCGGTGAACCTTCCGAGCCGGGCGAGCACCGCGGCCAGATCGAGGGAGACCAGGGCGGCCTCGTAGCGGTTGGCCTGCGCCAGGAACCCCTCGCGAGCGGCCGAGAGCTGTTTCAGCGACGGTTCCAAGTGGCGCTCGGCGCTCATGATCTGCCCTTCCAGCCACAGGACCTTGATCCGGATGAGAGGATCGGCCTCCTGCTCGTAGAGCCGGCGGGCCTCGAAGTAGAGGCTGAGAGCCACCTCGGACTGCCCACCATCCGTATGGAATCGGATGATGCTATGCAAGATGATGAGAGCAAGCTTGGGCTCGGCCTCGCCGTCGACGAGCCGACCGGCCTCGATGAGGAGCCGGACACCCGCCCGCGGCTTGCCTCCCTCTCCGGTCGCGATCCCCTGCACCACCAGGGCGCGGACCAGCTCGCGCCGGTCGCCCAGATTGCGCCAGATCTGAACCACCTGCTGGATCAGCAGAAGGCAGTCGTCGAAGCGCCGCTGGTCCATGCGCAGGGAGGCGATCTGCGACAGGAGACGGGCGCGGAGGGCCGCCGCCCCACTGCCCGCCACGAGATGGGGCTGCGCGGCGAGGAAGGCCTTCTCCGCCCCGTTGAGATCGCCTGAAACGCGCAACGCATTGCCCATCGCGGCCCAGGCGCGGGCATGGCAGTCCTCGACGGCCTCGCGTTCGAAGAGCTCCGGTGAGAGGTTCTCGGCCACCAGGACCGCGAGGTGGGCCTGCTGGCACATCACCACCGTGCTGGTGAACCGGGCTTCGTGGGAGCGGTCGATCAGGGCGCCACAGACGTCCGGAGTCCAGTAGCGCGGCTGGTTGCGAACCAGCGTCTCCTGCCGTTTCGGGGGATGCCCGTCGAGATCGGCGAGCAGCTGTCGCGAGTCGGAGCCGGCGAGCGCGGCAAGCGTCGCCACGGCCCGCTCGGCCGCCTGCGCGAAGGCGGCATCATAGTAGTGGTCGCCGATCTCGGTGGTATCGAGGGAACCGGGCCAGTACTGCCGGAGCTGGGTCTGGCAGTTCCGGCAGCCCGCCAGCAGATGACGGACCACCATCCTGCGTTCAGTTTCGGTGGCCACACCGCCAGCGAAACGGCCCAACACCTCACGGGAGATGGGGTGGTCGCTCATCATCTTTCTACTTTCTCCATAAGGATAACAAAAGACTTTGGTTCTACACAAGAGTAAACCGTCGATGACACTCGTACAGCATCCCCCCTCGTCACTGGATCCGCTTAGTGACCCAACAAGTTGATGCCGGCGAAGCACAAAGTGGGGTACCCGTTCGGATCGATACAAGAGCCACCCTTGGGGCGGAGGGTCGTGTGACCCTTCCCTGGGGGCACGCTGGGCCGGACCGCGAAGTGCGCCAGGTCGGCCAGGACGGAGCCGAGCCACTGGGCGACCGTCGAATCCTGGGAGGAGTGCGATGGCGGGGCCGTTGCGGCGTGGGCGGGAAGCGCCACCAGCAGGACCGCGAGGCAGGCGAGTAAGGCTGTCATGCGGGACAGGGTTCTCATCTCATCCTCCTACGGGTCGAAACCTGGCCATCAAGGCTGGGTCGCCCGAAAAATCAGCCATCAAGAAGTGGATACAAGCCGAGCCGTCGCCCCATACCTCCAGGAACGATGCTGTGCACAGCTGAAACGATGGCTCTCTGAATAGAACTGGTGCGCCGGGAGTCAAAAAGAGAGCCGTCCGCGACAACTTAGGTACTCGATTCGTGAAATGGGATCGCGAGGCGAGCATGGACGGGGGCGCCGAATCCGGGTAGGCTCCGCGCGCCGAGGGGAAAACCCGGTCAGCCAGCCGGCCCGTCAAGGAGGGAAGCGGGTGTTCACAGGTCTCATCAGCGAGAGCGGCCGTCTGCTCGCCGACCCCGAGCCTTCGGGCCAGGGCGGGGTGCGAATGGCAGTCGCCCACAGCGCCGGTCTTGCCGGGCGGCTCGGGATCGGCGCCAGCCTGGCGGTCTCCGGCGTGTGTCTGACGATCCTCGAGCTGGCTCCGCTCGCCGACGGAGCCGTGCGTTCGCTCGTCGAGCTGGCGCCCGAGACCCTGGCACGCACGACCCTTGGGACGCTCCGGGCCGGCGCCCGGGTCAACCTGGAGCCGGCCCTCTGTGTCGGGGACCCCCTGGGCGGCCACTGGGTCCAGGGGCACGTCGACGGCACGGCGGAGGTTCTCTCCCGGGAGGACCTGACCGAGCACCGGGTGCTCGCCTTCTCGATCCCTCCCGAGCTCGCTCCCTTCCTGGTCGAGAAGGGGTCGGTCACCGTCGACGGGGTGAGCCTTACTCTGGCCGCCCGCCGGCCCGACCGCTTCGAGGTGAC
>DASQPA010000033.1:0-17648 GCA_035644215.1 Thermoanaerobaculia bacterium | reverse complement strand
AGGCTGCTCTCCCGCGACAGTTTGGCACCTCCTATAGAGGTAGGTGCCGCGAGCGGCGGAAATGCGGGCGGTCCTGGTCCTGGATCTCCTCCCGGTGGAAGCTGCTGAGCCGACGGGATCTCCACTTGTTCGCTCCCGGCGAGGCGGCTTCCCCCTGGTGATGCGGATCTTCGCGTGGCTCGGTCAGCCCGCCGCGCGCTTCGTCCGAGTCTCGGACCGGTGACGACCGGCCGGCCGCGCCTTGACTCGCCACCCGAAGATCTATAAACTACTCTATAGAAGCACATTCAGAAGAATCTATGGTGGACCTGGTTGGACCTGGTCCACTCCAGGGAGCAGGAGTCAGCTCTCTTCCGGTAGGCATGTTCTGAAAAAGGGGGATTCTATGTGTTCATTCACTCGTAGCATTGGCAAATCCAGCTGGGCTCGTACCGCTTGGATGCTGTCTCTTCTGTTGTCGTTGAGCGTCTCTCTGGCCGCTCAGCTCTCCCCGGCGGAGATGAAGACGATTCAGCGAGAGACCGTCAACCCGGCGCCCTACTCCTCTTGGATGGTGACCGAGACCTTCACCGGCTCCCTGCGGGAGATGGGAGGGTTCCTCGCGACCTTCCTGTCCGATTTCACCGCGCAGCACCTCGACGCGGATCTGGGCTCGTTCCGCCCCCTGTCCGTCGTGCTGTTCTCCCAGGACCCGATGTCGACCAGCGTGGCCACCCTGCAGGTCGGCCTGACGGTGCCCGGGGCCTACGCCGTGCGACCTCCGCTGCAGACCCGGCAGGTCCTGCTCTCGCGGGCGGCCATTCATACCCATGTCGGCCCCTACGAGGACGGGGGGCTGGTGCACGCCGCGATGGAGTCGGCGCTGCCGCCCGGGCAGCGTCTGGCCTGGCCGGTCGTGCTGCTTCTCTTGAGCGACCCCAAGATGGTCGCCCCCGCGGAGATCCAGAGTACGATGATCGTTCAGGAACAGACGGTGAAGAAGTAGACCGGTCGATCCGCGCCGACACGAAAGATGGAGGAGCCACACGAAATCGTTCTCGACGTAGCGACCGTGGCGGACGCCACGCTGTTGTCCAATCTGCTCGAATTGTATGCTCACGACCTCAGCGCGGCGTTCCCCAACGTCGAGCTGGGGGCCGATGGGCGCTTCGGGTACGACAAGCTGCCGCTCTACTGGTCCGAGCCCGAGCGCCGGTTCCCGTTCCTCCTCCGGTGCGACGGCCGTGTCGCGGGGTTCGCCCTGGTCACGCGAGGCTCACCCGCGTCTGACGACCCGAGTGTCCTCGACGTCGCCGAGTTCTTCGTTCTGCGGCGCTACCGGCGCTCCGGCGTGGGACGTCGAGCGGCCATCCTGCTGTGGAATCGCCTTCCCGGCAGCTGGGTCGTTCGCGTCTCCGAGGGGAACCTGGGGGCTCTCCCGTTCTGGACCAGGGTGATCGCAGAGCGCACAGACGGCGCCGCAACCGAGCACCGGCATCCTGGCCATCCGCACGCATGGCGGGTTTTTTCCTTCGCCAGTTCCTGAGGGAGCGTCGCGAGCGCCTGCCGCGCCTCCCGCACCCGCTCGTCGTCGCCGGGGAGCTGGGCGGCGAGGGTGGCGTACGCCTGGCGGAGGAGAGGCTCGGCCTCCTGATAGCGGTGCTCGGCCACCAGGCAGGTGCCGAGGGTGACGGTCGCCCGCGCCAGCTCGGGGTGATTCGGTGGCAGGCTCTTGGCGCGCAGGGCGACCGCCTGGCGAAGATAGCCCTCGGCCTCGGCGGGCCGGCCCTGGGCGAGGAGGATGCGGCCGACCTCGCGCAGGGGCGAGGCGACGATCGGATGCTCGGGTCCCAGGCCCTGGCGCAACAAGGCGAGCGCCTGCTGCGCGAGGTCGAGAGCCGCGTCGTACTCTCCCAGCTCGCGATGGGCCTGGGCGAGGAGGAGCAGGCTGTTGCCCACCTGGGGGTGGCGCTCGCCGAAGATCTTCCGCCGCATCGCCAGGGCGCGCTGGTGGAGGGGGATCGCCTCCCGCGCGCGGCCCTGCGCCTGGATCGCCGCCGCGAGGTTGGCGAGAGTGGTGGCGAGCCGCGCGTCGTCCGCTCCCAGCCGCGGCTCCCAGATCGACAGCACCCGCCGGTAGAGGGCCTCGGCCTCGGCATGGCGGCCGCGCTGCATGGCGAGAATGGCCTGGTTCCCCACCGCCGTGGCGAGGTCGGGATGGTCCGGGCCGAGGGCCTGCCCGAGCGCCGCCGTGGAGGCTGCGAGGACGGCCTCGGCCTCTCCAGACTTCCCTTCATGGGTGAGGATCTCGGCCAGGCCCGCGGTGCGGTAGGCGACCACGGGGTGCCGCGGCCCGAGCCGCCGCCGCTCGATGGCGAGCCCCTGGCGATAGAGCTCCTCCGCCCGCGCGTAGGCGCCGCGGGCCGTGGCGACGTGGGACAGGCCGAGCAGGCTCTCGGCCACGGTCGGCCCGGCCGGCCCCTCGGCCCGCCGCGCGATCGCCAGGGCCTCCCGGTGGAGCGGCTCGATCTCGGCCGGAGTCCCGGTGTCGGTGAGCATCTGCCCCATGAGGTTGAGGGTCTTCGCCACCGCCACGTCGCCCGCCGGCAGCCGGCGCCGCTCGATCGCCAGGGCCTGGCGCAGGAGGGCGAGTGCCCCGGCCAGATCGGAGCGCTCGTAGCGCAGGCTCGCCAGGTGCTCCAGGCTCTCCGCGTACTCCGGCGAGTCGGCGCCCGAGGCCCGCCGGCGAAGAGCCAGGGCTCTCTCCAGGAGCGGCTGCGCCGCGGCCGGCTGCCCGAGCCCCAGGCCCACCTGGCCGATGGCGTCGAGGACCGCGGCCTGGACCTCCGGCTCGCCGGCGGCCTCCCCCGACACGCGCGCCGCGCCGCGGGCCAGGATCTCGCGGGCGGTGAGCGTCTCGCCGGCGGTCATGTGGGGGTCGGCGGCCTGGAAGACGTCGACCAGGAAGGCGAGGGCATAGCGTGCCTTGTCGCGCTCCCGCGCCAACCGCCGGCCCTGCTCGACCAGGCTGACGAGGAAACCGGCGGCCACCAGCAGAGCGACCACCCCTGCCACCACCGCCGGCCGGTGCCGGCGGACGAACTTGCGGCCGCGGTAGGCGAGGGTGTCCGGCCGGGCGCGGACCGGCAGGTCCCCGAGGTGGCTCGCCAGCTCCTCGGCGAGCTGGGCGGCCGAGCCGTACCGCCGCCCGGGGTCCTTGCGCAGGGCCATCAGGACGACGTTGTCGAGGTCCCCCGCGAGGCGGCGGCCGAGGGCCTTGGGGTGCGTGCTCCGGGCGGCGGCGATCGTCTCGGGGGTCGGCTCGGTGGGCTCGTGGGCGGCCGGCGCCCGTGCCACGGCCTGGCTCGGCCGTTCCGGCTCCTGCTCGCAGATGGCGCGCTCCATCTCGTAGACGAACGCCCCCTCCACCCGGTAGGGGCTCCGCCCGGCGAGCAGCTCGTAGAGCAGCACCCCGAGCGCGTAGACGTCGCTCGCCGTGGTGATCGTTTGCCCCTGGACCTGCTCGGGGCTGGCGTAGCTCGGCGTCATCATCCGGAGGCCGGTGCGGGTGAGCTCGGCCCCCGGCGCCCCTTCCGGCGCCAGCTGCTTGGCGATGCCGAAATCGATCAGCCTCGGCTCTCCCGCCGCGGTGACCAGGATGTTGCCGGGTTTCAGGTCGCGGTGGACGAGGAGGTTCTGGTGGGCATACTGGACCGCGGCGCAGATCCGCGTGAAGAGGGCCAGCCGGTCCTCGACGCTCAGCCGGTGGCGGTCGCAGTACTCGGCGAGCGGCAATCCGTCGATCCACTCCATGACCAGGTAGGGCCGCCCGTCGGCGGTGGTGCCGCCGTCGTACAGCCGGGCGATGCCGGGGTGCTCGAGCCGGGCGAGGATCTGCCGCTCGGTGAGGAAGCGATGGTAGGCCTCGGTCTCCGTGAGCCCGGCGCGGAGGACCTTGATCGCCACCTGGCGCTCGTACTGGGCGTCGTCGCGCACGGCGAGATAGACCGTCCCCATGCCGCCCATCCCGACCTGGCGGAGCAGCCGGTAGGAACCGAGCCGCCGCTCGCCGGGGAGAGCCTCGTCGCTGCGGGCGCCCGCCAGGAGATCGGCCACCGGTGCGTCGAGGAAGCTGCCGCTCTCTGCGTCCGCCGCGAGCAGCGCCTCGACCTCCCCCCGCAGCTCGCCGGGGCAGGCGGCGTCCAGATAGGCCGCCCGCTCGGTCCCCTCACGCTCCAGCGCCGCGGCGAAGATCTCGTCGATCTCGGGCCAGCGGGCGGGGTCGCCCGGGGGGCTCATGGGAGCGTCTCCGCGGCTTGCAGCTCGCGATAGAGCCAGGCCCGGGCGCGGCGCCAATGGCGGCCGATGGTCTCCGGCGAGACCCCGAGCTCGACCGCGGTCTCCTCGACGGTCAGGCCGCCGAAGAAGCGCAGCTCGACGATCGTCGCCTTCTGCGGGTCGAACGCGGCGAGGTGGGTGAGGGCGTCGTCGAGCGCGGTCAGGTCCGGGCTCGGCGAGAGGGAGAAACCGGCGGCCGCGTCGAGCGGCAGAGGGTCCTGGCCGCCGCCGCGCCGGGCGCGGTTCCGGCGCCGCGCATGATCGACGAGGATGCGGCGGATCAGGTGGGCGGCGAAGGCGAAGAAGTGGTTGCGGCTCGGCCAGGAGAGACCGCTCTCCCGGCTGAGGCGCAGATAGGCCTCGTGCACGATCTCCGTGGCGCACAGGGTGTGGCCCTCGCGCTCACGGCGCAGCTCGCGGGCCGCGATCCGGCGCAGCGCGTCATAGACCTGCGGCAGGGCCTGCTCGACGGCCGCCCGGTCCCCGGCGCTCCAGCGCTGGAGCAGCAGGGTCAGTGTCGCAGTCTCGACCTCCGTGGATTTCACCTGACCGATTTTACCCCGCGACGGCGCATACCCGAGTAGAGGGACGTCCATTCAACCGCCGCCCGCGGGCGGCACGACCAAGGAGATCAATCTCGTGAAGAAGAAGCTGCACAAAAAGCTGCAACTCAAGAGCGAGACTCTGCGCTACCTCGACCAGGTGCATGGCGGCAGCGCGGGGGCCACGTGCTATGACACCTGCACGTAGCCACCGGGGGAGCCCAGCGTCAACGGCTGTACCAGCGGCGCTCTCCCCTGTGCGACCCAGGGCTGTGGCAGCGGGTATCCCAACTGCGGACCTGGCTAGAGCCCAGGGACTTCGCAGGAGACTCGTTCGTCCCCTCTCCCGCTCCGGCGGGGGAGGGGTGTGGCGGCGATGATAGACTCCGCACGAACGATCGCCCGCCTCGTACGGCGCTCCAGGAGTCCCATGAAACCGTTGAGCCTGAAGGTCTTCGCCTCGTCCTCCCTGGCCCTCCTCCTCGCCTTGGTCGCCGCCCTCCCGGCGCGCGCCGCCGAGACCCCGCCGGCCGCGCCGGCCAAACCCGACACCCTGCCCACCGTCGCCGCCAAGGCCGCCGGCCTGGAGCGGCGGGAGGGGCTCCTTCCTTTCTATATGGACCGCCAGCGCGGGAAGATCTGGCTGGAGGTGCCGCCCGCCACGCAGCCGGATGGCGAGGTCGCGAGCTACCTCTATGTCGAGGGGATCGTCACCGGCCTGGGCTCGAACCCGGTGGGGCTCGACCGCGGGCAGCTCGGCAACTCGCGTATCCTCACTCTGCGGCGGGTGGGCGGCCGGGTGCTCCTGGAGGAGAAGAACCTGCGCTTCCGGGCGCTCACCGACGACCGCGAGGAGCGGAGCTCGGTCGCGCAGTCGTTCGCCAATTCGGTGCTCTGGGGGGGCGAGGTCGCCGCCCTGGACGGCGACGGCAAGGCCCTCGTCGACTTCACGCCGTTCGTCGTCCGCGACGCCCATCACGTCGTCGCCACCCTGCGCCAGACCGGCCAGGGGCGCTGGGACCTGGACGCCGCGCGGAGCGCCGTCGACCTCCAGAGCTGCCTCTCCTTCCCCGAGAACCTGGAATTCGAGGCTGTCCTCACCTACCAGTCGCCGGAGCCGGGACGGCTGGTCACCGAGACCGCGCCCGTCCCCGGGGCGATGACGCTCGTCCAGCACCAGTCGCTGGTCAAGCTGCCGGACGACGGCTACCACCCGCGCCGCGCCGACCCCCGCGCCGGCTTCTTCGGCGTCGAGTTCCTCAACTACTCGGCGCCGCTCGCCGCCCCCATCGAGACCAACTGGATCTCCCGCCACCGGCTGGAGAAGGTCGACCCGACGGCGGCGCGCTCGAAGGTCAAGAAGCCGATCGTCTACTACCTGGACCCCGGCTGTCCCGAACCGGTGCGCAGCGCGCTCCTGGAAGGGGTGGGCTGGTGGAAGGAGGCCTTCGAGAAGGCGGGCTTCGAGGACGCCTTCCGGGTCGAGCTGCTGCCCAAGGGGGTCCACCCGCTCGACGTGCGCTACAACATCGTCCAGTGGGTGCACCGGGCGACCCGCGGCTGGTCCTACGGCGGCGGCATCATCGATCCGCGGACGGGCGAGATCGTCAAGGGCTTCGTCACTTTGGGATCGCTCCGCATCCGCCAGGACCGGCTCCTCTTCGAGGGACTGGTGGGGACCGAGCCGACGGGGAAAGGCGGGCCGAACGACCCGGTGCAGGTGGCGCTCGCCCGCATCCGCCAGCTGGGCGCCCATGAGGTCGGCCACAGCCTCGGGCTGGAGCACAACTTCGCCGCCTCGACCTACGGCCGGGCCTCGGTCATGGACTATCCCGGGCCGCTGGTCCAGGTCACCCCCGCGGGCGACCTCGACCTCTCGAACGCCTACGCCAAGGGGATCGGCGCCTGGGACGACCAGGTCATCCGCTACGGCTACAGCCAGTTTCCTCCCGGGGCGAACGAGACGCAGGAGCTCGACGCGATCGTCAAGGACGGCCTCGCCCACGGCCTCGTCTTCCTGACCGACCAGGACGCGCGGCCGGAGGGGGCGGCCCAGCCGCTCGCCAACCTGTGGGACAACGGCACCGATCCGGTGAAGGCCCTGGAGCTGTCGCTCCAGGTGCGGAAGATCGCCCTCTCCCGCTTCGGCGAGCACAACCTCGCTCCCGGCCAGCCGCTCTCCTATCTCCAGGAGGTGCTGGTGCCGGTCTACTTCCACCACCGCTACCAGCTCGACGCGGCGGCCAAGGCGGTGGGCGGGCTCGACTACCGCCACGCGGTGAACGGCGACGGCGAGGTCCCCTCCCGGCCGGTGCCGGCGGCAGAGCAGCGGCGGGCGATCCATGCCCTGGCCGGCCTCCTGGCGCCGGAGGCCCTGGACCTCCCTGACAGGGTGATCGCCCTCCTCGTGCCGCGGCCGCCCACGCCGCGGCCGAACGGCGAGATCTTCGGCGGCCGGACCGCCCCGACCTTCGATCCGCTGTCGGCCGCCGAGACCGCCGCGGACATGGCGGTGCGCGCTCTCCTGCGGCCGGAGCGGGCGGGGCGGATGATCGACTTCCACCGCCGGGACCCGTCGCTCCCCGGCTTCGAGGAGGTCTTGAAGGCGCTCACCAGCGAGGCGTTTTCCACCCGGGCGGAGACGCCGCGCCAGGCCGAGCTCCGCCGCACCTCCCAGCAGGTCGTGGTGCGCGGCCTGATCCGGCTCTCCTCGGATGCCGACGCCTCGCCCACGGTGCGGGCGCGGGTCGACGCCCAGCTTGCAGCGCTCCGCCTGCGCCTGCACGGGGTGGGAGTGGGGGAGGAGGGCGCCCAGCGCGCCTTCCTCGCCGCCGAGATCGGCCGCTACCTCGACCGGAAGTCGGAGAACCCGGAGAAGCTCCCCGAGCCGCTGCCGGCGCCACCCGGCCAGCCGATCGGCTCCCCGTTGGGGACCCTGGGCGAGACCGACGGGGCGCAGACGATCAACCTGGGGGGCTGCACCTGGGGCGGGTGAGCCTCGCCCGGATCGCGCTCCGGCGGCCCGGTGCCGTCCTCGCCCTCGTCGTCCTCGGCACCGCCGTCGCCGCCTCCGGCCTCTTCCGGCTGGAGCTGCGCACCGACGGGGCGGCGATCTACCCGACGGACGATCCGGCGGTCCTGCGGACGGCGGCCGACCGCGCCACCTTCCGCGAGCCGGACCAGCTGATCCTCCTCGTCACCTCGCGGCCGGGGGGACCGCCGGTGGCCTCGCCCGCCGGCTTCCGCTTCCTGGAGCAGACCCAGAAGGCGCTGACCGCCCTGCCTGCCGTCGACCGCCAGGGTATCTGGTCGTTGGTCACCCTGATCGAGCCGCCGGAGACCCTGCGGCCGCGGCGCCTGGCAACCTACCTGGAAACCTGGGACGGCAGTGATGCCAGCTTCCCCAGCCTCCTGGCACGCATTCGGAAGCTGCCGGTGGCGAGCGGCCTGTTCCTCGCCGCGAGCGGCCGGGCCGCGGCCTTCTACCTCTCGGCCGCCGGCGGCGCCTCGCGCTCGGAGATGGCGGGCGACCTGCGCCGGTTCGTGGCGGCGCGCACCGCCGCCAGCACCACCCCCTTCGCCCTGCGCGTCACCGGCCCGGTGGCCGCCGAGCTGGAGCTGGGGGAGGTGGTGCTCGCCGACCTGGCGCGGCTGGTCCCGATCATGGTGGTCGCCGTGGCCCTCCTCCTCGCCCTCTGCCTGCGCACCCCGGGCGGCGTGCTCATCCCCCTCGCCCAGGTGCTCGCGACCCTGGTCTGGACCCTCGGCCTCATGGGGTGGGCGAGGGTGCCGATCACCCTGGTGACGACCGTCCTCCCGGTCCTCCTCATGGCGATGGCGATGACCGACGAGATCTACCTCCTGGAGCGGATCGCGGACCACCTGGCCGGCCGATCGATCGACCGCGCGAACGTCGTCCAGGCCGCGGCCGCCGCCTTCACCGACCTGACCGCGCCTCTCGTCCTCATCTCGCTCGCCACCGCGGCCGGCTTCTTCTCTTTCCTGGGGGCCTCGATGGCCCCTCTCCGCCACCTGGGCCTCTTTACCGGCCTCGGGCTCCTCCTCGGCATGCTCTTCACCTTCACCCTCGCCCCGGCCCTCATCGCGCTCCTTCCCCCGAGCTGGATTGCGCGGCGGAGAGAGGCGCGGGGCCAAACCCTTCCGTACGAGCGCTTCACCGCGCGCCGTCCCGCCGCCGCGGCCCTGGGGCTCGGCCTGCTGCTCCTCCTCGCCCTCCCCGGTCTCTTCCGGCTGCGGGTGCAGGACTCGTGGATCGACAACTTCGACCCCCGCTCGCCCCTGGTCACGGCGGAGCGGCGGTTCAACCGCGAATTCTGGGGGAGCTACCGCTACGACGTGGTGCTCACGGGAGCCCCCCGTGTCTTCTGGACCCCCGCCGGGGCGGCTCTCCTCGCGGACCTCCACCGCTGGGCGCGGGGGGCGCCCCACGTGGGCGGCGCCTGGAGCGTCCTCCCCGCCCTCGAATCGGCGGCGCATGCGCGCGGCGACGCCCTGCCGCTCTCGGCCCTGCCCGCCCCTGAGGTCGCCAAAGTGGGCGCCCTGGCCGAGATCCTCCGCCTGCGCATCAACCTCGACGACATCCTCACCTTCGAGGGGGACCAGGCACGCCTGCGCCTCTTCGTGCGGGACGCCGACTACGCGAAGGCGCGGGTGCTCCAGGCGGCCGTGGCGGCCAAGTTGACCCGCCGGCTGCCGTCGAGGGCCGGGGGCGTGCGGTGGCACGCCTCGGGCGACGTGCCGCTCGCCCTGGCCGTCGTCGGCTCGATCGTCGGCAACCAGCTGCGCTCGATCGGCTGGACGGCGCTCCTCATCGCGCTCAGTCTCCTCGTGGCTTTGAAGAGCCCGCGCCTCGCGGCGGTGGTCCTCGCCCCGGTCCTCGCCGCCACCCTTCTCCTCTTCGGCCTCCTGGGCTGGGCCGGGATTCCCCTGGGAATCGCGACCAGCCTGTTCGCGGCCCTGAACCTCGGGGCGGGGGTCGATTTCGCCGTGCAGTACGTCTACGCCTACCGCCGCGAGCGACGCTCCGGCCTCGCCCCGGGGCCGGCGGTCGAGCGGACCCTCGCGACCACCGGCCGGGGGCTGCGCTGGAACGCCGTGGTCCTCGCCCTGGGCATCGCCGTCCTCGCCCTCTCCGCGATCAAGCCCAATGCCAGCCTCGGGCTCCTCCTGGCGGCGGCGATGCTGGTCTCCTACGGGGCGACCCTGGCGCTCCTCCCGGCCCTGCTGCGGCGCTTCGGGAAATAGAAGGGAAATAGAAAAGGCGGCTCCCGCGGGAGCCGCCTTGACGTAGGCGCGTTCCGGGCGTCCTACTGCTGGGGCTGCTGCTGCTGCGGCTGCTTAGGATCGGCAATCACCGCCTTGCAGGCGCCGATCGCGACCAGCTTGCTGCGCGCGGCGCTCCCCACCGTACCGCTGTGCAGGCAGTCCTGGGGGGTCTGGCCGAAGTGCAGGTTCCACAGGTCCTGCTCGCTGATCGTGCACGCGGCGTAGGGCGGAGAGGCGGTGAAGCCGGTATAGATCGCGCCCTGGTGGCCGATCGTCTTGTAGCCGCCGGGGACCGTGATGCCGGCCCCGATGGGGGTGACCCCCGCAGTGTTCGGATCGAAGCCGCCGCTGCGCGCGATCACCCAGCCGGTGTTGTCGGAAGTGAGGGTGAAGGGGTCGCAGCCGCCGCTGCCGCAGTCGATCTTCACCTGTTTGGTGCCACTGGTGAAGGTGAGGAGCGGGAGGATGTCAAACTTGGAGCTGAAGGTGCCGCCGTCCGGATTGGTACCCTGGTTGAGGCTGATCGATCCGGAGCCGGATGCCGTCGGGGAGAGGGCGACGTCCAGGCGGTAGGAGTCACCGTTCTGGAGGACGACGTTGCTCTCCGAGGTGAGCGACAGGGCAACGATCTTGAGCGAGGCAGAGCCGGAACCGCCCGCGACCGTGAAGGCGCTGCGCTCGAGCAGGGTGTCGATCGAGCCCAGGCTGCTGGAGAGAGGAACGCCCTTGAGGCTGGTGATGTTGTTCACCGGCGCCGAGCCGAGCACCCTCGCCACGGGGAAGTGGGAGAGATCGACCTTCGTCTGCCCGCCGCCGGGGGTCGACCAGCCGTCGTTGCTGGCCGGATAGGACTGCGCCACGAGGGGGGTGACCGCCAGAAGGAGGAGGGCCGCCACCAGCGCCGTCCGAGAGCTCCAATTTTTCATCACGTGTCTCCTTTCGAAGTTGCCTGGCAGGATAGCGGACGACCGGACCGGCGACTTCTCCCAGATTGCTCAATTCGAGATATCGACCTCAATCAATCCATGGCGAGCAACCCATCCAGGTGGCTGCCGGCAGCGCGTGGATCGAGCAGGGCGCGCTGGCGGGAGAGGAAGAGCGGCAGACAGGTCAAGAGGGGGGGATCGGTGGGTTGCGGCCGGCGCAGGGTGAGCTCGGTTCCGCCGAAGACCGCGCCGCCCGTCACCCGGACCGGGTCCTTGAGCGATCCGGCGAGGAGGTCCGGCTGGTCGCTCAAGAAGCTCGTCCAGAGGGCGGCGGGCTCGGCGACCGCGGTAGCGAGCAGGTGGTAGGTGCCGTCGGGCACGTGGCGCAGGACGAACGGCCCGGGGGCGCGCAGCAGGGCGCAGGCGACCGGCGCCCCCTGCGGGTAGTTGGCGGTGAACAGGCCGACGAAGAGGAGGCCGGCGCCGGAAGGGGGGGCCGCCGTCTCGGGGCTATTGGTGCCGGGGAGGAGCCGGCCGGGCACCGTCGCCCCGCCCGCCGCGGTGAACAGCGGCGGCAGTCCGGCGGGCAGCCGGCGGTCGATCTCGGTCCGCGCCACCCCCTGGCGCAGGCGGCCGGGGGGGACCCCGATCACCTCGGCGAAGCGGCGGGTGAAGGTGCCCAGGCTGTTGTAGCCGGAAGCGAAACAGACCTCGGTCACCGGCAGGTCGGTGGTGAGCAGGAGACGCACGGCGGTCTTCAGGCGCAGGGCGCCCAGGAAGCGGCCGGGGGAGAGGCCGGTGGCACGGCGGAAGGTGCGCAGGAAGTGGTAGGGGCTCGCATAGGCGGCGTCCGCCAGGTCGTTCAAGGTGAGCGGCTCGCCGGCCTGCCCGCGCATGAGGTCTAAGGCGCGCAGGACCGGGGTGGGATCGGCCGGCAGGGGAGGAGCGGAAGTCGTGTCCATGGGCGTCGAGTCCCTCTCTACCCTCTCAGTGCGCGCCGCGGCACAATGCGCTTCACCGCAGGATAGAATCGCCCGGCGGCACGGAGGTGCGACGGAAAGTGAGGGCGACGGGATGGCAAAACGAGGCGAGCGGCAGGGCCGCGCGGACCGGCGCGGCGGGGTCTCCCCCTGGGTCTGGGGAGGCCTGGCGGTGAGCGCCGTCCTCGCCCTCGTCGTCTTCCTGCTGGCGCGCCCCGCCCCAACCCCGATAGCGCCCCCGGCCCCCCCGGCACCCTCGGCGGCCGTCGAGCGCCTCGTCCCCAAAGTCCTCGCCGTCCACCCCCACGACCCGACGTGCTACACCCAGGGCCTCCTCTGGCAGGGCGGCGCGCTCTACGAGAGCTGCGGCCAGTACGGGCAGTCGAGCCTGCGCCGGGTCGACCCGGCGAGCGGCGAGGTCCGCCAGCGGGTGGCGGTCCCCGACGCCGACTTCGCCGAGGGCCTCGCCCTGGTGGGGGAGCGGCTCCTCCAGCTCACCTGGCGCGAGGGGGTGGCCCTGGTCTACGACCGCAAGACCCTGGCGAAGACCGGCCAGTTCCCCTACACCGGCGAGGGGTGGGGGCTCTGCTTCGACGGCAGACGGCTGGTGATGAGCGACGGCAGCGACCGGCTGACCCTCCGCGATCCCCAGACTTTCGCCGTGATCTTCGGCAGCGGCGAGCTCAAGGTCACCCGGGAGGGGGTGCCGGTCGAGCGGCTGAACGAGCTGGAGTGCGTGGGCGCCGCGATCTACGCCAACGTCTGGCAGTCCGACGAGATCCTGAAGATCGACCCGGCGACCGGCCGGGTGGAGGCGTCGATCGACGCCTCGGGGCTCCTCTCCCCGGAGGAGAGGGCGAAGGCCGACGTCTTGAACGGGATCGCCTGGAACCCGGAGACCCGGCGCTTCTGGATCACCGGCAAGGACTGGCCGAAGATGTTCGAGGTCGAGCTGGTCGATCGGCCGTGACGCCCCGATCTTGCTCGTGTTATCATCATCGTAGAGATGTACATCCTGGGTATTCATAGCGGCCTCAGCCTGGAGGAGGAGGACGGGAGGCCTGGCTTCGCGCAGCACGACGGAGCCGCTGTCCTGCTCAGGGACCGGGAGATCGTGGCGGCGATCGAGGAAGAGCGCCTCAACCGCGTCAAGCATTCCAATTTCTTCCCGTCCCGGGCCATCCGTTCCTGCCTCGACCAGGCCGGCCTTGCCCTGGGGCAGGTCGATCGCGTCGTCGTCGATATTTCCGAGCCCTTCATGGATACCCTGCTGAACGCGCGCGCCCTGCGCCATCCGAGCGAGCCGTTCCAGTCCGCCCGGGCCCTCCTCGGCGGGCTCCTCGCCCGGGAGTTCCAGGTTGACGTCGCCGAGCGCATCCGTTTCTGCCACCACCACCACGCCCATGCCGCCAGCGCCTTCCACGCCTCCGGCTTCGACCGCTCCCTGGTCGTCACTCTCGACGGCGACGGCGACGGCCTGTGCGGCATGGTGCTGGTCGCCCGGGAGGGACGCCTGCAGCCGCTCCACGAGTACCCGGAGGCCAAGTCGCTGGGCAACTGGTTCACCCCGCTCTGCCGGATCCTCGGCTACACCCGGTTCGACGAGTACAAGGTCATGGGCCTCGCGCCGCTGGGCGACCCGGCGGTCTACGCCGACCTGTTCCGGCGCCTCTACCGGCTGCTCCCCGACGGCGAGTACGAGATCTTCCCCTGGGGAATGCAGCTCGCGGAGCTGCACCGGGCGGGCCTCCTCGCCGGGATGCGCGGCCGGGGCGAGCCGTTTACCCAGGCCCACCGGGACTTCGCCGCCGCCCTCCAGGCCGCCCTGGAGGACGTCGGTCTCCACGTCGTGCGCCATTTCCGCGCCGCGACCGGCGAGGAGAACCTCTGCCTGGCCGGCGGGGTGGCCCACAACTGCAGCCTGAACGGCAAGATCCTCTACTCCGGCCTGTTCCGCCGGATCTTCGTGCAGCCGGCGGCCCACGATGCCGGCGCCGCCCTGGGCGCCGCCTGGCGGATCCTGCAGGAGGAGGGCGTCGAACCGCCCCGCGAGCCCATGCGACACGTCTACCTCGGCGCCGCCCTGCCGGGTCGGGACGAGATCCAACAGACGCTCGCGGCCTGGAGTGGTCTCGTCCGCTTCCGGCAGCTCCCCCGGGTGGCCGAAAGCACCGCCGCCCTCCTTGCCGAGGGGGCGGTCGTCGGTTGGGTCCAGGGGCGTTCCGAGTTCGGTCCCCGCGCCCTGGGCCACCGCAGCATCCTGGCCGACCCCCGGCCGGCCGCCAACAAGGACCTGATCAATCGGATGGTCAAGAAGCGCGAGGGCTACCGCCCCTTCGCCCCCTCCGTCGTCCAGGAGCGCGCCGGCGAGTTCTTCCGCCTGACGCCGGACCAGACCGAGTTCCCGTTCATGATCTTCGTGCTCGAGGTACGGCCGGAGTGGCGGCAGGCCCTGGGCGCCGTCACCCATGCCGACGGCACGGCCCGGGTGCACACCGTCACGCGAGGCGACGATCCGCTCTACTGGGAGCTGCTCGACGAGTTCGGCCGGCGGACCGGCGTTCCCATGCTGCTCAACACCTCCTTCAACAACAATGCCGAGCCGATCGTCGATTCGGTCGAGGACGCCCTCATCTGCTATCTCACGACCGGGCTGCACTCCCTGGTGGTGGGCGACTGGCTGGTCGAGAAACGCGGGCTCGCGGATTCCGACCCGGCCTGGGCGGCGCTGGCCCCCAGCCTGCGTCGCCACCGCAAGCTCGTGCGGCGCTCCGCCGGGAACGGCAACGCGGAGGGATACTCGATCGAGTGCACGGCCAATGAGTACTTCTGTGAGCCCAAGGTGCCGGTTCCGGAGGTCGTCTTCTTCCTCCTGCTCGCCGCCGACGGCCGGCGCTCCGCGGCCGAGTTGATGGCCGAGCGGGGGATCGAGGAGGAAGCGCGGCAGCAGGAGATCACCGCCGGCCTGGTGGACCTCTGTGCTCGTCGCGTGATCGTGCTGCGGCCTCTCGCCGCCGCGGGCGACTCTGGCTGAGGGTCGCCGGGCGCCGCCCTCAGGCGACCGGGATTTCGATCTTCAGCATCCGCGCCCAGGCCTGGCGCAGGTTCTCGGGGAGGTCCAGGTCGGGGAAGATGTCGCGCACCTGGTCGCGGCTGACGTACATCCAGATGTCGTCCCACTGTGCGTAGCGCAGCAGGTTCGAGATCGCCCAGGAGCGCTGCTTGGGGGTACCCTGGCGGAGGATCTGGCGCAGCTCGTCGGCGGTGACGCGGTCCTCGGGGAAGAAGTAGAGCGATTCGGTGCTGTCTCGATTGCGTCCCGGTCCCGGCATGGCCCCGCCAGTATAGCCCGCCGGGCGGGGTGGCGGAAGGGAGACTTGACCGCAGGGCTCCCCGTTGGTTACATTCCTGCCGTTCGAGAGTCTTTCGGGCGGGCATAACTCAGCTGGTAGAGTGCAAGCTTCCCAAGCTTGATGTCGCGGGTTCGAGTCCCGTTGCCCGCTCCATTTTTCGTGCCATAATCCCCCCTCCTGTCCGTACGAGAGAGGCCCGATTGTCGATCTTCCGCCGCGACACCGCAGCCCCCGCCCGCCCTTCGGGTGTCGCCGCCCCTCCGGCGGACGCCTCCTCCACCCCGCGCAGCCGGATCACCCAGATCGCCCCCGGGTCGCGGATCCAGGGCGAGGTCACCGGTGCCACCGAGCTGCTCGTTGAGGGTGAGGTCGTCGGGACCATCCGGGTCGAGGCCACGGTCGAGGTCGGGGCGGCGGGGGTGGTGAAGGGGCCGATCACCGCCCAGGTGGTCCGGGTCGCCGGCAAGGTGATCGGCAACGTGCGCGGCACCGACCGGGTGGAGGTCGGGGCGGCGGCGGTCCTCGAAGGGGACATCGCGGCGCCGCGGGTGGTGATCGCCGAGGGGGCCTTCTTCAAGGGCAAGGTCGAGATGCGGGGCGGTCTACCGGATAAATCGCCGGATAAATCGCCCTCCAAACCGGCGGACAAAGCAGCAAACCCATCGGCGAATTCATCGGCAAATCAGGCGAAGGCCGGCCGTCCCACCCCGGGCGCCGAGCCGAAGAGGGAGTCCTAGCGTGCGGATCGGAATACCGAAAGAGGTCAAGAACCACGAGTACCGGGTCGGCATGATCCCGGCCGGCGTGCACGCCCTGGTCCAGGGCGGCCACGAGGTGTTCGTCGAGCAGAGCGCCGGGGTGGGCAGCGGCATCGCCGACGCCCAGTACGAGGAGGCCGGGGCGAAGCTGATGCCCGACGCGGCGTCGGTCTGGGGCCAGGCCGAGATGGTGATCAAGGTCAAGGAGCCGCTCGAATCCGAGTACCCGCTCCTGCGCTCCGGACAGGTCCTCTTCACCTACCTGCACCTGGCCCCGCTGCCCGTGCTGACCGACGTGCTCCTCGAACGGCAGGTGACCGGCATCGCCTACGAGACGATCGTCGACCCCGAGGGGCGGCTGCCGCTCCTCACCCCGATGTCCGAGGTCGCTGGGCGGATGGCGGTGGTGGTGGGGGCGAGCTTCCTGCAGAAGATCCACGGCGGCCGCGGCACGCTGCTCCCCGGGGTGCCCGGGGTGCCGCCCGGCGACGTGGTGGTGATCGGCGGCGGCATCGTCGGCCTGAACTCGATCAAGATGGCCCTGGGGCTGGGGGCGAGCGTCACCCTGCTCGAAACCAACCTCGACCGCCTGCGCTTCATCGACGACCTGTTCCACGGCGCGGTCATCACCCTGGCCTCCAACCACCACAACCTGATGGCGGCCCTCCGCCGCGCCGACCTGCTGATCGGCGCCGTCCTGATCCCCGGCCGCGCGGCGCCCAAGCTGGTGACGCGGGAGATGCTCAAGATCATGAAGGAGGGGGCGGTGATCGTCGACGTGGCGGTCGACCAGGGTGGCTGCTTCGAGACCACCCATCCGACCACCCACTCCGACCCCATCTATGTCGTCGACGGCATCGTCCATTATTGCGTGGCGAACATGCCGGGAGCGGTGCCGCGCACCTCGACCTTCGCGCTCAACAACGCCACCATGCCCTACGCCCTGGCCCTCGCCAACAAGGGCATGAAGCGGGCGGTGCGCGAGGACCCCGGCCTCTGGGCCGGCGTCAACACCTACGCCGGTCACATCACCTGCAAGCCGGTGGCGGACTCCCTCGGCCGGGAGTGGTCGCCGCTCGACCAGCTGCTGTAAAAAGAGCCCTCACCCCCGGCCCCTCTCCCGGCCCGCCCTCCCGCACCTACCGGGAGAGGGGAGAGGAGCGCGTCGGAGGTGCCTGGGCTACGCTCCCGTTCCCGCGGCTCGGCAAGCGACATCGCCCGCTACCGCGTCCCTCCCCCCTGGGCGGGGGGTGGCCTCCGGTGGTACAGACCGGAGGTTTGGCGAAGGAGGTAGAGACGTTCCCAGGTCCTGAACGATATCCTTTGCAGTCCACGGGGACCGCGGGACGTCTCCGCATAGGGCAGTCGTCCCCTACACGCCACATCCCTCTCTCGGCAGTCCTCGGCAGGTCGGGCCGGGGCGTTGCCCCGGCTGAGACGGGCCGCGGTCCCCGTGGACTCCGAGGCGATATCGTTCAGGACCTGG
>DASQPA010000032.1:0-3825 GCA_035644215.1 Thermoanaerobaculia bacterium | reverse complement strand
GGTCCACCTGGTGGATCTGGACGCCGCCCTGGGCGAGCCGCCGCAGCGTTCGCTGCTCGCCGCACTCCTCGCGCTCCCCGGCCTCCCCGCCCTTGAGCTCGGCGGTGGTCTGCGCGACCGTGACGCGATCGTATGGGCGCTCGCCGCCGGCTGCGAGCGGGTCGTCCTGGGCTCGCTCGTCGCCGGCCGGCCGGACCACTTCGCCGCCCTCGCCCGTGAGTTTCCCGGCCGGCTCGTCCCGGCGCTCGACGTCCAGGGAGGCGAGGTGCGGGTCGCCGGCTGGCGCGAGGGGGCGGGCCGCACGCTCGCCGATCTCTGCGCCGCTCTCGCCGGCCTTCCCTGCCCGGCCGTCCTGGTCACCGACGTCGAGCGCGACGGCATGCTCGTCGGTCCCAACCTCGATCTCACCTGCCAGGTGGCGCGGGCGACCGGCCTGCCGGCCCTCCTCTCGGGCGGCATCCACGCCCTCGCCGACCTCCGAGCGGCGCGCGCCTGGCCCGAAATCGCCGGCGCGATCGTCGGCCGCGCCCTCTACGAGGGGATCTTCACCCCCGCAGAGGCGCTCGCCGCCTGTGCCGGAGGGGACGCGTGAGCCTGGCCTCCGGCCTCACCCGCCGGGTGATCCCCTGTCTGGACGTGGCGAACGGCCGCGTGGTGAAAGGGGTGCGCTTCGCCGATCTCGTCGACCAGGGCGCGCAGGGCGATCCGGCCGAGGCCGCCGAGCGCTACGCCGAGCAGGGGGCGGACGAGATCGTCTTCCTGGACGTCAGCGCCGCCCCCGAGGGCCGAGGCACCGATCTCGATTGGGTGCGGCGCACGGCCGAGCGGGTCTTTCTTCCGCTCACCGTGGGCGGTGGCGTGCGGACGGTCGAGGACGCCCGGCGGCTGCTCCATGCCGGGGCGGACAAGGTCGGGGTGAACACCGCGGCGGTGGCCCGGCCGGAGCTGCTGACCGAGCTCGCTCGCCGTTTCGGCAACCAGTGCGTGGTGCTCTCGGTCGACGCCCGGCGCCGGCCGGCAGAAGAAGAGGGCTGGGAGGTCGTCACCCACGGCGGGCGACAGGCCACGGGCCGCGAGGCGATCACCTGGATCCGCGAGGCCGTCGAACGTGGCGCCGGGGAGGTGCTCCTGACCAGCATCGACGGCGACGGCACCCGCGGCGGCTACGATCTCGACTTGATCGCCGCCGCCGCGGCAGCGGTCGAGGTGCCGGTCATCGCCTCCGGCGGCGCCGGCCGGCCGGAGCACCTGGCCGCGGCGCTTTCGGCCGGCGCCGCCGCGGTGCTCGCCGCTTCCATCTTCCACCAGGGGACCTGCACCGTGGGCGAGGTCAAGCTCGCCCTCGCCGCCGCCGGTTTCCCCATCCGGAGGGCCGCCTGATGTCCGCATTCCCTGAAATCGATCCCGCCGCCCTGGTCTACGACGAGAAGGGGCTGCTCCCGGTCGTCGTCCAGGAGGTGGGGAGCGGCGCGGTGCTGATGCTCGCCTACGCCGATCGCGAGGCGGTCGAGCAAACCCTGGAAACCGGCGAGGTCCACTTCTGGAGTCGCTCCCGGAAGGCCCTCTGGCGCAAGGGGGAGACCTCGGGGAACACCCTGACCGCCGTCGAGGTGACGGTCGACTGTGACGGCGACGCCCTCCTGGTGCGGGCGCGGGCGCACGGTCCGACCTGCCACCGGGGGACCCGCAGCTGCTTCGAGCCCAACCCGGCGCGCCTGGAGCTGGGCTGGCTCTCGGCCGCCCTGGCGCGCCGCCAGTCCGCCAGCCCGGAAGAGAGCTACACGGCGCGCCTCCTGGCCGCCGGCCTGCCGCGCATCGCGCAGAAGGTGGGGGAGGAGGCGGTCGAGGCGGTCGTCGCCGCCCTCTCTCCCGCTCCTGACCACCGCGACGAGCTGATCCGCGAGAGCGCGGATCTCTTGTACCACCTGCTGGTGCTCCTCCTCGCCAGCGGGGTGGAGCCCGACGAGGTCGCCGCCGAGCTCACCCGCCGCTCCGGCGGGGCCTGAGCCGGAGTTTCCGTCCCTCCCGCGCGGCTCCGCGCCGTCCGCGTCTTCCTTTCGATGCTCGCCGCCGGCGCGCGGGTCACCGAAATTCAAGGGGCAGTGACTGCCCTTCGGACGCCGATGACCGAATTCCAGGGGGCAGCGACTGCCCCTCGTACGCCGATGACTGAATTCCAGGGGGCAGCGACTGCCCCTCGGACGCCGATGACTGAATTCCAAAGGGCAGTGACCGCCCCTCGTACGCCGATGACTGAATTCCAAGGGGCAGTGACTGCCCCTCGTACGCCGATGACTGAATTCCAGGGGGCAGTGACTGCCCCTCGGACGCCGACGACAGCATTCCAAGGGGCAGCGACTGCCCCTCGGACGGCGATGACAGAAATTCGAGGGGCAGCGGCTGCCCCTCGGATGGCGATCACAGAATGCCAGTCGGTGGTGAGCGGCGCGAAGCCCGCGGTCGCGCCGCGAGGTCGCGCGGAGGCTCAGGCCGGCTGTTTTCCTTCGAACAGCAGCCGGCCGGCGGTCTCCAGTGCCATGGCGCCGCTCGCCGCGAGGAGCTGGGTGAGACACTCGGGGAGGCGGACGAAGGATTAAGTGCCCTTCAGCTTCGAGCGCAGTACACGCGCTCCCCGTTTCCCGTGGATGACCGCGACGATGAGCACGTCCGGTCCCGAGACACGGAACCAAATGTTGTAAGGGAAACGATGCATCACGAGCCGGCGGTTCCCCCAAAGCAGCTCGGGATAGATGAAGGGATCGGAGCCGATCCTGGCAATTGCTTCGTACGCTGCCGCGCGAAATTTGAGGCCCAGACCGGGAACGCGCTCCTCGTACCAGTCCTCCGCCTTGGCGATGTCAATCTTCGCCGCGATCCGGATTCGGATGGAAAAGCTCAACGGGGACGGGACTCGAGCCAGGCCTTGGCCTCGGACCAGGACTCCTCGGCCGAGGGATTCGCCTCGATGTCCGCCATGCGGGCCTCAAGGATCTCACGCTCTTCGCGCGTGATGGGAAGCTCGTTGGCCTCGAGCGTATCCCACAGGGCAGCAATGAACTCGAGCCGCTCCGAAACCGGGAGCCTCTTGGCCTGGGCGAGCAGAGCATCGTTCATGCGGTAAGTATACCCGACACCGGGCGCCCAGCTTGGGTACTGCCTTCCTGCCTCGCCCCAATGATGCCTCAAGGCGTGCGCCAGCCCCGAAGGGGCGGAGGCGTATAGCCTGGGGCGGGAGCCCCAGGTCGGTGCAACCCCAAGAAAATAAAGCCCCGAAGGGGCGACGGTCCGGCTCGATTCCGCCACCCCTCCGGGCTCATCGTCTCAGGCGGTCCGTTCTCCCTCCATCAGCAACCGGCCGGCCGTCTCCAGGGCCACGGCGCCGCTCGCCGCGAGGAGCCGGGTGAGGCACTCGGGGAGGCGGACGAGGGATTCCGCGATGTGCATGGCGGTGGCGAGCTCGGGATCGAAGTGGCGGAGGTGGCCGACGACCTGGCCATTGGATTCGACGGCATACCCCTCGGGGCTCCGTTCGTGCTGGAGACGGAAGAGGCGATCGAAGCCGGTGCCGGGGAGGACCGCGGCGGCGAGGAGCGCCCGCTCGCGGTGGACGAAGACCGCCCGGGGAACGTCGCCGGCGGCCAGGCTCTCGCCTCGCCGGAGGACCGCCCAACCGGGGCTGGGAATCGGCACGACGATCCACGGGCCGGCCACGTCGGCCTGGGCCGCGGTCAGCGGTTCGTCCTGCTGGTCGAGACGGGCGAGGAACTCGGGGGTGAAGGCGTTGGACGGACGGCGGGTGGTACCATCTTCATGGTCTCGCATGGG
>DASQPA010000031.1:0-23657 GCA_035644215.1 Thermoanaerobaculia bacterium | reverse complement strand
GGGTGTGGAGCCGCCACGGCCCATGACCCACGACCTCCTGCGTTCGACGCTCGAGCAGCTCGGCGCGCGGGTGGAGAAGATCGTCATCTCCGACTTGAAGGACAACACCTTCTTCGCCCTCATCCACCTGCGGCGCGAGGAGAGCACGATCACCGTCGACGCGCGCCCCAGCGATGCCATCGCCCTTGCCCTGCGGACTGATGCGCCGATCTTCGTCCTGCGCACGGTCATGGAAAAAGCGCAGGCCGTCGATCTGGCCACCCTGGCGACCGACGAGGAGAAGCTCAAGAAGTGGCTGGAGGAGATCAGTCCCGAGGAGCTGGGCAAGTACACGATGTAGGTCGGGGGACCTCGGGGACGAGTCTCCGATGTCGGCGCGCCGACAATCCGCGGAAGTGACTCATTTTCTGGCACTTAGCGACAAAATCGAGAAGGAAGGACCGGCCTTCGGGTGCGGTTCGTTCGCTTGACCCTTCCAGGCCCTTCCCATACACTGCCCGCCGCCCATGATCATCGCCATCACCAATCAAAAAGGGGGAGTCGGCAAGACCACGACGGCGATCAACCTGGCCGCGGCACTCGCCAGCAAGGGGAGAAAGACCCTCCTGCTGGATCTCGACCCGCAGGCCAATAGCTCGATGTCGTTCCTGGACGTGCACCAGATCGCCGGAGCCTCCATTTACGAGGCCCTGACCGAGGACCACGTCCACCTGCCGTCGATCATCCTGCCGGTCGAGAAGATCCCCAACCTGTTCATCGCTCCGTCCACCATCGCTCTGGCGAAGATCGAGGCCAGGCTCATCGGCGAGCTCGACAGCCACTACCGCCTGAAGGACGAGCTGCAGGGCGTCCAGGACGCCTACGACTACATCATCATCGACACCCCGCCGACCCTCGGGATCATCACGGTCAACGCCCTGGTCGCGGCGAGCCACGTGTTGATCCCCATCCAGGCCAGCTACTTCGCCCTGGAGGGGACCGACGACCTCCTGGAGACCATCGACAAGATCAAGCTGCGGGCGAATCCGCAGCTGCAGATCCTGGGGGCTCTCATCACGCTGTACGACAAGCGGACGCTGCTCGCCAAGGACATCTACGAGCAGATCCAGCGGGTCTTCGGCGTCAAGGTCTTCAAGACCATGATCACCAAGAGCGTCCGCCTGGAGGAGAGCCCCGCCTACCGGGAGTCGATCTTCACCTTTGCGCCGAAGTCGACCGGGGCGTACGAGTACTACCGACTCTCGGAAGAGGTGTTGAGCCGTGTCTGAGCCGTCCAAGAAGCGAGGCCTGCCGATGCAGGTCAAGATGCGCCACGATACCCACTTCGTCGAGGAGCTCGCCGGCCGGCACGAGACGCCGGTGGGGAGGATGATCCCGCTCGCCGCCATCGAGCCCGATCCTCTCCAGCCGCGCTCGACGATGGGCGACCTGGACGAGCTGGTCGCCTCGATCCGGGACAAGGGGGTCCTGGAGCCCATCCTGGTCCGTCCGCGTCCCCAGGACGAGGATTCGTTGCTCGACGGGGGTGCGGTGCTGTACCGGATCGTCTCCGGCGAGCGGCGCTACCGGGCGGCCCAGGAGGCCGGTCTCTACGAGGTCCCGGCGATCGAGATGGACGTCTCCGAGGAGGAGGCGCTCGAGATCGCCCTGATCGAGAACCTCCAGAGGAAGGACCTGACGCCCTTCGAAGAGGCCGAGGGCTATCGGTCGCTGGCTGAACGGCACCAGTACACCCATGACGAGATCGCCGAGGCGGTCGGCAAGTCCCGAACGGTGATCACCGAGAGCCTCACGCTGCTGCAGATCCCGGCTCGGGTCCGCGAGACGGTCCAGGCCCTGGGGATCTCCTCGAAGTCGCTCCTGCTGGAGGTGTTGAAGGGTGGGGACGAGACGGAGATGATCCGGCTCCTCGAGGAGGTCACCCGGCAGGGCCTCAACCGGGACGACCTGCGCCGGCGCCTGCGCAACCGGGACAAGGGGAAGCCCGGCCGCAGGAAGCCCTACGTCTTCAAGTTCCGCTCGCCAGACAAGACCTACAGCCTGTCGCTGGCCTTCCGGCAGAGCGAGGTCGAGAAGGACGATCTGATCCGCGCCCTGGAGCAGATCCTGTTGCAGCTCCGCCAGCCGTAGAGACGCCCCGCCGCTTACCCCAAACCTTCCCGCAACCACCATCGCCAGGGCGTCTCCCGCAGGCCCGAAACCCCGCAGACCCGAGATCCGACGCCCGTGTTCGCGGAGCGTTGAGACGCCCTGACGTTCGAGGTGACGGGAAGGTTTGGGGTAGGCGGCGGGGCGTCTCTACGGCGTTCCCCAGGCGTTCCAGATCTTCCCAGATCGTCGCGCACAAATTGTCTGTTAAGGGCTATTATGTAAACCCGTCGGCGCGAACGGCCGCGGCAGCGGAATCCAGTTCACTCTCCTGCCAGCCACTCCGCCGCCAGGTCTTCGTCCTCCTCCAGGCGGAGCTTCACCAGCTCGGAGTTCCCGGCCAGACCGGCGATCGCTCCTGCGATCTCGCCCCTCATCCACTCCAGGAGGCTCTCGCTCGACGGGATCTTCCCCCCCGGCCCGAACTCCGGTAGGGCGAAGTTCAGGTGCTGGTGATCGAGTCGCTCGACGACCCGCCCGGTGACCAACGCGTCCAGGGCTCCCAGGTCGACCACGAATCCGCTCGCCGGGTCGATCTCGCCGCGGACGGTGACGTAGAGCCGGTAGTTGTGACCGTGCCCCGGGAGATTGGCGCACTTGCCGAACCGGGCGCGGTTCTCCTCCTCCGACCATTCCGACCGGCGGTACAGGTGGCTGGCGCTGAATCGATAGCGGCGTTCCAGGCGGACCTTCATCTGGCCCTCCAAGTCCATATAATGCGCGGGTGCGGGCGCGTCTGGATCGTTACATCCTCGGCGAGATCCTGGGACCTCTCGGGTTGGGGTTCCTAGTCTATACCTTCATTCTCCTGCTCCGGTTCCTCTTCCAGATCGCGGAGATGATCATCCGCCGGGGGCTCTCGCCCGCGATCATCGGCCGGCTGCTGGCGCTCACCCTGCCGAACATCGTGGTGCTGACGATCCCCATGTCGCTCCTCTTCGGCATCCTGATCGCGGTGGGCCGCCTGTCCTCGGACAGCGAGCTCATCGCCATGCGCTCCTGCGGCATCAGCCTGGTCACCCTCTACCGGCCGATCCTCCTGCTGTCCGCCCTGCTGACCGCCGGCAACACGCTGCTCATGGTCTACGTCCTCCCCTGGGGCAACCACGCCCTCCAGCAGCTGCAACTGGAGATCCTCACCCAGACGGTGTCGCAGCAGGTCCAGCCCCGGGTCTTCTTCGAGGAGTGGGAGGGCAAGACCCTCTACGTCTTCGACATCCCACCGGGCAGCGACCGCTGGAAGGGGGTCTTCATCGCCGAGTCGATCCCCGCCACCCAGGACAACCGGATCACCGTCGCGGACGAGGGCGAGGTGAGGGTCGACCAGCAGGGCGAGCGGATCGTCCTCGTGCTCTACAACGCCCTGCAGCACAAGGTGAACCTCGCCTCGCCGGAGAGCTACGAGATCAGCCGCCACAAGCGCCTGGAGTTGATCCTGGAAGACCAGTTCGCGAGCACCCAGCGGGCCAAGATCGCGGTCTCGAAGGGCATCCGGGAGCTGACCTTGAGCGAGCTCCGGGACCTGGCGCACGACCCGACGGTCTCCGCCGAGCAGCACAACCTGGCCTGGGTCGAGATCCACAAGAAGTTCTCGATCCCCGTCGCCTGCATGGTCTTCGGCCTCTTCGCCCTGCCTCTCGGCTTCAACAATCGGCGCGGCGGCAAGGCCTCCGGCTTCGCCCTCTCGATCGCCGTCATCGTCGTCTACTACATCCTGCTCAACAACGGCGAAGAGGCGGCCCGCTTCGGCAAGATCCCGCCCTGGCTCGCGATGTGGTCCCCCAACCTGCTCCTGGCGACCGGCGGCATCTTCCTCCTCATCCGCCGGAACCGGGACAAGAGCCTGCTCCTGACCCGGGTCGACCGCTGGGTCCGCCAGGACCTGTGGACCGGTCTCCTCTTCCTGAAGAAGCGGCAGAAGGACCGGCGCCGGGAGCGCTGGGAACAGCGGCAGGCCCAGGGCCGGCGCGAGACGCGTGGCCTGATGCTGCGCCTCCCCCGCCCGCGCCTGCGCTTCCCCAACCTCCTGGATCGCTACGTGGTCCGGCTCTTCCTCTTCGTCTTCCTGCTGGTCCTCGTCTCGGGGCTCTCGCTCTACATCCTGGGCGACCTCTCCGAGAACATCGACGACATCCTGAAGAACAAGATCACCAACTCGATGGTCGTCGACTACTACAAGTACATGGCGCTCCAGATTTTCTACGAGATCTCCCCGATCGTGGTCCTGGTGACGACCCTGGTCACCTTCAGCCTGCTCTCCCGGACCAACGAGGTCACCGCCTGCAAGGCGCTGGGGATGAGCCTCTACCGGCTCGCCCTGCCGGCGGTTTTGACCGCGCTCCTCATCACGCTCTTCTGCGGCTTCCTGGAATCGGAGGTCCTGCCCGCCTCCAACGAGCGGGTGGCCCAGATCCAGGACCGGATCAAGGGCCGGGAGACGCCGCGCACCTACCGGCGGGCGGATCACCAGTGGCTCTTCGGCCAGGGGCGCTACATCTACAACTATCTGCACTACGACGAGCAGAGGCAGAGCCTGCAGAACCTCCAGGTGTTCGATTTCGACGAGCAGCACCGCCTGGTGCGCCGGCTCGTCGCCCAGTCGGCCAGGTACATCGGCGACGTCTGGCTGTTCAGCGACGGCTGGGCGCGCGAGATCGACGGGGTGAACGTCAAGGCCTACACCCCGTTCACGGGGCCGCGGGTGGTTCGCTACCCCGAGACGCCGAGCTACTTCAGCTCGGAGATCCGGCCCCCCAAGCAGATGCGCTACGGCGAGCTGAAGCACTACATCCAGGAGCTCATCGAAAGCGGCCAGTCGGTGCCCGACCTCGAGGTCGAGCTGCAGAGCAAGATCGCCTATCCGCTCATCTCGCTGGTCATGGCCATCGTGGCGCTGCCCTTCGCCTTCCGGCTGGGGCGGCAGGGGGCGCTCTACGGGGTGGGGCTCTCGATCGTCCTCGGGATGACCTTCTACCTGATCTTCGCCTTCTTCACCCAGCTCGGCAAGGCCGGCGCCCTTCCCCCCGCCGTCGCGGTATGGAGCCCGGGAGCGGTCTTCGGGATCCTCTCCGTCTACCTCTTCCTGGGGGTCAGGACCTGAGGTCTTTCGGCTCCTCGAAGTGCAGCTTGGGGTCGGTGCGGGCCTGCCGGAGATAGCTGCCGATCTCCTGGAGCAACCCGGAGCTCACCCGCTCCATCCGCACCGCCTGCTGAAATACGATCAGGGCGGCGATCGCCTCGCGGTGCAGATCGCCCACCTGGAAGATCGGCAGCATCTCCTCCGCCAGGCGCAGCATCTCCTGGCTCCGGCCATGTCCCGCGTAGAAGTCGGCCAGGTCGAGCGAGACCAGCGCCGCATCGAAGCCGATCCTCTGCGCGACGAAACCACGGCGGGCTTCGAGGAGCACCGCCTCAGCCTCCGTGGCGCGCCCGAGAGCGTGTTGGATCTTCCCTTCGAGCCAGCGCAGGCGCAGGGCAAGGAGGACTCCCCCATGGGCCAGGAACTCCGGCCGGGAGGCCTTGAGCAGGAACCAGGCCTCCTCGTGGCGACCGCTCTCGAAGAGCTGCAGCATGAGACTGTGCCGCGCCGAGAGCTCCAGGCGGCGCTCCCGCAGCGGATCGAGCAGGGCGATACCTTTCTGCAGCCAGTGGATCGCCTCCGCGGGGTCGGCCGAGGCGGCGAGGGCCTTCCCCTTCTGGACGAAGGCCCTGCCCACCAGGTGGAAGTCGCCGTACTGGCGATAGATCTCGACGGCCTCGTCGAGCCGCCGCAACGCCTCCGGAATCCGCCGCTGGTCCCGGCGCAGGGCGGCCTGGAGCTCCAGGACCTGCGCCTCTTCGAGGGCATCCCCACTCCCCTCCCCCAGCCGGCTCTCGGCCTCGGTGAACGCCTCTTCGGCACCGCGCAGGTCGGCGCCCGCGCGGCGCGCCTCACCGAGCGCGGCCCAGGCGCGGGCCTTGAGATCGTTGATCAGACCGCTGCCGTACCAGGCCGGGTCGAGCTCGTCGGCCACGGTCAGGGCGAGGCTTGCCATCTCCTCCGCGGCCGACCGGTCGGCGTACAGCTCTCGATGGCACTGGTCGATCAGCTGTTCGCCCAGGCACCAGGTCTGGTAGGCACGGTCCGCGTGGACGAGGGGCTTCCTCTCCGCCGGGGTGCGAGCCATGAGGTCGGCGTAGCGCTCTGCAGTCGCTTCGCGCTCTCGGGTGAGGGTGGCGGCGCGTAGCGCGACGTGGGCTGTCGAGCGCGCGAAGAGAGGATCGAACCGGCTCGCCTCCGCGTCGCTCCCGGCGGGCTCCCCCACGGGGCGCAGCGCGTTCTCCTGCCGACGATGACGATAGGCTGTGAGAAGGTTCCGGACCAACCCCCGGACCTCTCCGGAGGACATCTCTCCTTGCAGGAACCTGGCAAAGTCCTCCCGATCGGAATGGCGTACCGTCATGACTTCAATCCCTCCAATACCTCAGTGCGCTTCAACTCTAAAAACGCACCGCGCAGCGATGGGTCCCGATATCCGTCTCTCGCGGGGCTCGCGAGACGCAAAGGACACGCGGGAATTTTAGCAGTTGAAAAACGCTACGTCACTACAAGAGGATTCTGAAGGTACTAAAGGAAGGTACTAATGCTGCTGGGGCTTCTTCTTCTTGAGGAGACCGGCGGCCGTCAGGTGGCGCATCAAGGTGGCCAGGCAGCGGGTGGTGATCTTGCTCATGCTGGTGGGGCTGTAGCCCAGGCGCTCGGCCACTTCCGAGGCGTCGTACCCCAGCCGATAGCGCAGTTTGAGCACCGACTGGCAGCGCTCGGGGAGACGCCCGATGACGGTGGCCAGGTCCCGCGCGATGTCGGCGCGCTCCTGCTCGGGGATCTCCGATCCAGCCACCAGGTCGAGGACCGTGGCATCGACGACCTCGTAGAGCTTGCGGCGGCAGTCCCGCCAGTAGAGGAGGCAACGGTTGCGGAGCGTCCCGAGCAGCCAGGCCTCGGGATCGCGGACGGTCTCCCACTGATAGAGGAGGGTCAGCAGCGCCTGCTGCAGGATGTCCTCGGTGTCCTGAACGGGGATTCGGTAGCGGGCGAAGAGCGACCGCAGGCGCGGCCGGACCCGGTGCAGGAACAGCTCAAGGTCAACCTGTTCTTGCCGGGGGTGGTTAAGCGCACTCATTCTGCAACCGCTATTTGCCTTTACGATAGACTACCATCCCGGCTCTGGAGCTGTCCAGCCAGCGCCGCGGGTTGGGTAGAATCCTGCGGGGCGGCTCCTCGGGCTGCTGCGCAGGCGCCTCGCTCGCCGTCCGCGGATTCCACCCACCCAGATTTCCCCCATGTCGGCGCGCCGACATCCCCTACAGCAGCTGTTGAGGATCGACGTCGATCGTCAGGTCCCACGGGGGATTTTCCGGCAGGACCTCCTTCATCAGCCGGTGGAGGGCACGACCGTCGGCCGAGCGGACGAGCAGCTGGAACCGCCACTGACCGCGCAGGCGTTCGAGCGGGGCGGGAGCGGGGCCGGAGAGGCGGACCTGCCGGCTCAAGGGGTGGGCGGCGAGGTCCCGCGCCAGCTCGGCGGCCAGGGCCTGCGCCTTCTCCCGGTTCTTGTCCTTGACCAGGAGCTGCACAAGGCGGGAGAACGGCGGATAGTGGAAGGCGCGCCTAAAGCGCATCTCCTCCCGCACGAAGCCAAGGTCGTCGCCCTTGAGTACGGCCTGGATGGCGTAGTGCTTGGGGTGATAGGTCTGGATCACCACCCGCCCGGGCCGCTCCCCTCGCCCCGCCCGGCCGGCGAGCTGGACCAAGAGGTTGTAGGTCCGCTCCACGGCGCGGAAGTCCGGGAAGCCCAGGTAGCTGTCGGCCGACAGCACCGCGGCCAGGCCGACGTTCGGGAAGTGGTGCCCCTTCGAGACCATCTGCGTGCCGAGGAGCACCCGCACGTCGCCCCGGGCGAAGCGTTCGAGGAGCGCTGCCGGCCCCCCCGGCCGGCGCGCCGTGTCGCGATCGAGGACGTCGATCGACACCCCGGGGAAGATCTCACGGAACTGCTCCTCCACCCGTTCCGTCCCCGCGCCGACCGGCTCCAGGGCATCCTCGCCGCAGACCGGGCAGCGCTCGGGGAGCGGCCGGGTGGAGCCGCAGTAGTGGCAGAGCAGCTGGGCCGTCCGGCGGTGGAACGTGCGCGGCAGGCCGCAATCGGCACAGCGGTTGTCCTCGCCGCAGGCGCGGCAGAGGAGGATCGGCGCGTAGCCCCGCCGGTTGCGCAGCAGGATGATCTGCTCGGAGCGCGCCAGGGCCTGCTGGATCTCGCTCTTGAGCCGCGCCGAGAAGAGAACCTCCCCGGGGACCCGCTTCGGCGCCTCCTCCTTCAAGTCGACGAGGATCCCCTCCGGCAGCTCGCCCTGGCCGGCGCGGACGGTGAGGGTCTGCGCCGTGAGCTTCCCCTGCTCCGCATTGTGCCGGCTTTCGAGGCTCGGGGTGGCCGAGACGAGAACCGCGACGGCCCCGGCTTGCTTGGCGCGCACCAGCGCCAGATCGCGCCCGTTGTAGCGCGGCACGATCTCCTGCTTGTAGGAGCTGTCCTGCTCCTCGTCGACCACCACCAGGCCGAGCGGCAGGTTGGGGGGGAAAGGAGCGAAGAGGGCGGAGCGCGGCCCGAGGACCACCCGCGCCTCGCCTCGCCGCACCCGCTCCCATTCCTGGTGGCGCTCCCCCGTCCCCAGCCCGGAATGGAGAATGGCGAGCTCCGGCCCGAAACGCCGCTCGACGGTCCGGGCGAGGGCCGGCACCAGGGCGATCTCGGGGACCAGGAGGATCGTGGCCCGGCCCGCCTGGAGCGCCGCATCGGCCGCCCGCAGATAGACCTCGGTCTTCCCCGACCCGGTCATGCCGGCGAGGAGGAAGGGGGCGAAGCGTTGGTCCTCCAGAGCTGCGAGCATCGGCGCCAGAGCCGCCTCCTGGTCCGGCCGCAAGCGGATCGCCGTGTCCCCCGGCATCCCAGGCTTTGCCACTGCTCCCCCCAGCATGTGATGATCGAGGGAGAGCTTCTCGACCTGGGAGAACTTGCGCAGCACGCCGAGCGAGATCAACCGCCGCACCACCGCCGGCCCGCAGTCGACTGCCGCCACCACCTCCCCCACCGTCGCCGGCCGCCCCACCGCCGCGAGGTACTCGACGACCTCCCGTCCGGCGGCCGAGCGGCCGGCCGCCGCCAGGTGCCTCTCGACCCCGCCCGGCGCCAGCTCGACCGCGGTGACGTAGCGGGCGCCCTTGGAGCTCGACTCCTCGCTCGCCACCCGCCCGCGCTCGGCAAGCCCGGCGAGCACCCGCTCGAGCTCCGGGAGCCCGAGCCGCGCCTGGATCTCGCCGACCGTCATCCGTCCCCCCTCGCGAAGGACCTCGATCACCGCCTCCTCATCCGGGTCGCGCGGATCGCGCGGCAGGGCGAGGGCGCCGGCATCGGTCAGCCAGATCTTCCGGTCGCCCCAGGGCGGGAGGTTGCCGGGCAGCATGCTGCGCAGCACCTCGCCCAGCGGGGCCAGGTAGTAGTCGGCGGCGAAGCGGGCGAGGTCCAGGAGATCGGCGGTGACTACCGGCTCGCGGTCGAGCACCTCGTCGAGCGGCCGCAGGTTCACCCCCTCGGGCCGCCGCTCGTGCACCGCCACCACCACTCCCATGAGCCGCCGCCTCCCGGCGACCACCCGCACCCGCACTCCCGGCAGGATCAGGGGCCGGAAGGCCGCGGGGACCTCATAGGTCAGGGGCGGGAGAGGGATGGGAAGGGCGATGTCAGCGTACATCGGGCGCCGCCCGGCACTGCTCCGAGCAGTAGAGGTCACGGCCGCCGCTCCGGCCGGGGAGGGCGCGCGAGGCCGGCACGTGAGTGCCGCAGGCGGCGCAGCGCACCAGCGCCTCCTCCGGCGGAGCCGGGGGTCGGGGGCGAGCCTGGGGCCGCGGCGCCTCGCCGGCAAAGAAGGCCCGGATGCGCGCCTTCAGCCCCTCCCAGGCCAGCCAGAAGAGGAAACCGAGGAGGATCAGCTCGAGGAGGCGCCCCACCGGCCGATCCTAGGCCGCCTTGCGCCGGCTCTCGACCGCCGCGGCCAGCCGCTCGACGTCGGGGTTGTTCGGCTGCATCTTGCGGAGCTCGACGAGCGCCTGTTGCGCCTGGTCGTACTGCTTCAGGTCGATCCCCAGGACGACCACCTCGTTGAACCGCGACTGCCAGTTGGTGGGATCGATCTTGCCGACCTGGCGGAAGAGATCGAGCGCCTCCTGGAACTTCCCCTGGTTGCGATAGGTGACGCCCAGGTCGCTCATCACGCCGGGCTGGTTGGGCTTCATTTTGAGATAACGCAGATAGAGCTCCTGCGCCCGGTCCCAGCGCTGGATCTCGAAGTTGGCGTTGGCGAGTTGCAGGAGGGCCGCGTTGTCGTTGGGATTCTTCTCGACCTGCTCCCGCAGCTGCTGGATGGCCGCCATCTGCGGGCCTCCCGGTCCGCCTGCACCGCCGGCACCGCCAGGCCCGGGGCCGCTCGCGTCCGCCGGCGCCTCGCCCGCCCCGCCAGCACCGGCGGCATCTCCTCCCGCCCCCAGGGCCGCCGCGGCCGCGGTGTCGCCGGGGCGCAGGCGCGGCGGCTGGCGGGCGGACATCACCTCGTGCAGGAGATAGCCCGCCAGGAACCCGAGCAGGATACCGATGACGCCAAATAAGACATTGTCCTTGTTCACGCGAGGGCTCCTAGGGTTCGGTCGCAGGCTGTCGCGCGGCGGTCCAGCCGCCATTGAAGGCGGTGCCGTTCGCCAGCTCCGTCCCCTGCCAGGCGCCGGTGAGGCGGCCGGCGGCAGGGTCCAAGGTTCCAGTGTAGGTGACGTCGAGGCCGCGCTGGGTGTCCACCCGCTGCAGGCGGAGGGTACCACTCACATAGGTGCCGGTGAGCGAGCCGGCCGCGCCGTCGTTCAGCGCGTAGCGGCCGGTCACCAGCGTACCGTCCAGGTGCAGGTCGAAGGTCCCGGTGTGGTCGCCGGGGCCGATCCGCACCCGCCAGTGACCGCTCACCGGGTCGCGCGGGGCCGACCGGCCGGCCAGCTCCTCCTGCAGGGCGCCGATCCGCCGCAGGCGCTCCCCCGCTCGCTGTCGCAACTCCAGCGCGCGGTCGGCGGCGGCGCGCGCGCTTTCGGCGGCGCCGCGCACCTCGTTGTCCAGGTTCTCGAAGCTCTCGATGGTCAGGTTGCCGCCGGTCAGCAGCTGATCGAGCCGGGCGGCGGCGGTGTCGAATCGCCCTCGCTCGCGCTGCTCGACGGCCCGCGCCTGGGCGTAGGCCGCGAGGTCGCGGCCGAGCAGGCGGCGCTCCAGCCGGATCTCGGTCTCGATCATCGCCCGGCTGTCGGGCGGCAGCACCTGGGAACGGAGGACGGCGGCGGGAACGAGGAGGAGGACCAGCGCGACGAGCGCTCCACGGAGGGCGGTCGAGGGAATCATGGGCGGGGATTCTAGCAGCCTCGCAGGGCGTTGTCGGTCCGGCCCCCAGGGACGCGAAAAGGCCGCTCCAGAGGAGCGGCCTTTCGCGTCTTCCAAGAACCGGGTGCGATCAGCTGGCAGCCTTGGTCCGCTTCTCCAGGCTCGACGTCAGGGAGCGTTCGACCAGCTCCTCGGCCTCGCGCTCGTGGATGTCCTTGACGTGTGCCACTTCGCTGACGATGAAGTACTTCGCCCGCTCGTACATCTTCTTCTCGCGGAACGACAGGCTCTTGCGCTGGCTGACCAGGCGCAGGTTCTTGAGCACCTCGGCGACCTCGGTCAACCGCCCGGTCTTCATCTTGTCGAGGTTCTGCTTGTAACGGCCCTTCCAATCCTTGTAGGTGTCGATGTTGCCGTCCTCAAGGATCTCGAACAGCATCCGGACCTCGCGGGTCTGGCAGAGCGGGCGCAGCCCCACCAGCTCGAGGTTGGCCTTGGGCACCATCACCTTCGAGTTGTTGGAGAGCAGACGCAGGTGGTAATAGGTCTGCTCGTTCCCGTCGATGCTGTCCGCAGCGATAGTCTCAACTACCGTAACCCCGTGGTTCGGGTAAACAAGCTTCTGGCCGACCTTGAATGTCACGTTCCCGACTCCCTTTGATTTGAAACAAGATGGTGGAGCTAGGACAAGTAAGTCACTGAAGGACTTACGCTTACGCATGCCATTTATACACCATGGAATAGCCCCGCGTCAACAGGTGGCGTCATCTGAAACGTTAGGTTGACCTCTGGAGAGGACATTTCCGGCCGGAAACCGGCCCCCGAGGCGTCCTCCACCCGTTTGACACCGGCCGGAGAGCCCCCTAGGATTCCCCCCTACGACCACTGCCGGAGTGGCGGAATGGCAGACGCAGTGGACTCAAAATCCACCGCTCGCAAGGGCGTGCGGGTTCGACTCCCGCCTCCGGCACCACCTCTCCCACGCGGCCGCCCCGGCATAAACTACGCACATGACCGAACCCGCGCTCGTCACCCCGTCCTTCCCCTCCCCGACCGCCCAGATGTTCCCCACCCTGACGCCGGCCCAGGTCGCGCGCATCGCGTCCCACGGGACCGTGCGGGCGGTCCAGAAGGGAGAGGTGCTGATCGAGGCGGGCGATGCCCGGGTGCCGTTCTTCGTCGTCAAGGCCGGCCAGATCGAGATCGTCCAGGCCTCCGGCCCCACCGAGACGATCGTCGCCACCCATAACCCCGGCCAGTTCACCGGCGAGGTCAACATGATCTCCGGCCGCCGCTCGCTCATCCGGGCGCGGGTGACCGAGCCGGGGGAGCTCGTCGAGCTCGACCGCGACACCCTGCTGACCCTGGTGCGGACCGACGCCGAGCTCGGCGAAATCGTCCTCCGGGCCTTCATCCTGCGCCGGGTGGAGCTCATCGCCCACGGCATCGGCGACGTCGTCCTCGTCGGCTCGACTCATTGCGCGGGAACCCTCCGCGCCCGCGAGTTCCTCACCAGAAACGGCCATCCCTACGCCTACATCGACCTCGATCACGACGAAGGCGTCCAGGACCTCCTCGATCAGTTCCACATTTCCGCCCGGGACGTGCCGGTCCTCATCTGCCGCGGCCAGGTGGTGCTGCGCAACCCTTCCAACCAGGAGATCGCCGACTGCCTGGGCTTCAACGACGCGATCGACCCGGGGCAGATCCGCGACCTGGTCATCATCGGCGCCGGCCCCTCGGGGCTCGCCGCCGCCGTCTACGGCGCCTCCGAAGGGCTCGACGTCCTCGTCCTCGAATCGGACTATCCGGGCGGCCAGGCGGGCTCCAGCTCACGGATCGAGAACTACCTGGGCTTTCCCATGGGCATCTCCGGCCAGGAGCTGACGGCCCGCGCCTACACGCAGGCGCAGAAGTTCGGGGCGCAGCTGATGATCGCGAAAGACGTCAAGCGGCTGGAGTGCGGCCGCAGGCCCTACGCCCTGGAGATCGAGGACGGGCCGCCGGTCCCGGCGCGCACCGTCATCATCGCGACCGGCGCCGAGTACCGGAAGCTGGCGCTGCCGGGCCTGTCGCAGTTCGAGGGGGCCGGCGTCTATCACGGCGCGACCTTCATGGAGGCGCAGCTGTGCAAGGATGAAGAGGTGATCGTGGTGGGCGGGGCGAACTCCGCCGGCCAGGCGGCGATCTTCCTCGCCCAGACGGCCCAGCGCGTGCACATGCTCGTCCGCGCGGGCGGCCTCGCCGAGACCATGTCGCGCTACCTCATCCTGCGCATCGAGCAGAACCCGGCGATCGACCTCCGAACCCACACAGAGATCGTCGCCGTCGAAGGGGGCAACCATCTGGAACGCGTGCGCTGGCGCAACGGGCAGACGGGGGTCGAGGAGACCCACGACATCCGCCACGTCTTCGTGATGACCGGCGCCACCCCCAGCACCCACTGGCTCGAAGGCTGCGTCGCGCTCGACGCCAAGGGGTTCATCAAGACCGGGCCGGACCTGACCCGCGACGAGCTGACCGCGGCGCGCTGGCCGCTCACCCGCTCTCCCTATCTCCTCGAAACCAGCCTCCCCGGCGTCTTCGCGGTCGGCGACGTCCGTGGCGGCAACGTCAAGCGGGTGGCCTCGGCGGTCGGCGAGGGCTCGATCGCCGTCTCCTTCGTCCACCGGGTGCTCCACGAATAGCGCCGGGCTCAGTTCGGAAAAGCGTTGACGTCGAGGAAATTCTGGTTCCTCCCGCCCGGGTTGACGTAGCTCTTCCCCTGGCACGGGAGGGGGCCGACGCAGTGCCTCTTCACGGTCAGGGTGAACGGAACGTCGGTCATGCTGGCGACGAACACCCAGTAGCTGCCGTTGACCGGCCGACCGTCCAGGATCTTGACCGTCAGCTCGACGTTGCCGCGGTCGAAGAACCAGAACGTGCCGCTCTCGTCGCTCAGCCAGGTCGGATGCGCGGTCTGCATCGTCCCGCTCGCCGGGTCGGTCCAGGCGACGTCGATCTGGAACTGCCCCGATTGGAGGCCGAGTCGGCTCGGCGACGCGCCGTCGACGGTGAAGCTCGTCTCGCCGAAAACGGGGAGGACCGTGCCGCCCTGTTCGGTCTCGATCGTATAGGTGCCGGCGGCAAGGCCGTCGACCAGGAGGATGGTGCGCGAGTCCTCCCCCGGCGGAACCGGACAGAAACCGGGTCCGGGAAGCAGGTGGAGCGTCACCTTGTGATCCGCCACCGTGGCCGGCGCGATGGTGGGGATGCAGTTGGGGTTCCCCCATTGGAGGAAGAGCGTCACCGAGTCGCCGGGGCTCACGCCACGCTCGACGAGCACGAAGGGGGTGCCCGCCTGCGCGCCGGCCGCCGGCGCGAGGCTGAGGAGGAGGAGCGGAACGAGGAAGCAGAGCTTTCGCATGACAGGTTTCCTCACCCGGGATCAGAAGGCGTTGACGTCGATGAAGTTCCGGTTGCCGTGCCCCGGGCTGTGATAGCTCCGGAAGGGACAGGAGGGGGCGCCCTGGGCGAGGCCGCACCCCCCCTGGTGCTCGGTCAGGGTGACTGTGTACTCCACGTCGGTCATGCTGGCGAGGAAGACCCAGAAATGCCCGTTGACCGCCCGGCCGTCCAGGACCTTCAACGTCAGCTCGACGTTGTCGGGGGAGAAGAACCAGAAGTAGGCGCTCTCGTCGGTCAGGCCGACCGGGTGGGCGGGCACCGTTCCGGCGGGCGGCGCGGCCCGGGTGACCTCCACCGTGAACCTCCCCTGCTGGAGCGAGAAGGGGACAGGAGGACCGCCCACGGTGAAAGTCTGGACCGCCAGCTGGAAGGTCGGCGCCGTCTCCTGCACCACCTGGACGGTGTAGGTGCCGGCGGGCAGCGGCCCGACCGGAAAGACGTCATGGAAGACCTGCGGCGTCCCGGGCGGCGGACAGAGGGCCTGGGTGGGACGCTGGGCGATGGTCAGGGTCTCGCCCTGCCGGACCGCCGGCCCGAACAGCGGCAGGCAGAGAAACTCGCTGGTCCCGGTGAGGACGATCTGGACCGGGTCGTCGGCGGTCGCGCCCGGGAGGACCCCCATCGACAGGGAATCGCCGCGCGTGCTGGCGGCCATCCCCCAGACCGTCAGAAGGACTGCGGCGATACGGCGGAACGGCGAGCGCATGGCGTTCTCCCTCCTCCCTCCTGTCCGGGAGCGGAGGCTCCCGGCCAGTCTCTCTCCTGCGACGTTTATGCTATTTCAACATGGAGGTGTGGCGCAAGGGGGGTGCGGCACGATCCGGTAGACCCGGTCGGGGTCGGCGTCGTGGACCAGCTCGATCCGCCGCCCCATCTCTTTCTCCCACTGGTGGATGAGCCCCATGGGGTCCCTCCTCCGCCGCCAGTTCCCGCCCAGCTCGAGCGGGTGGACCACCAGGTGGGTGATCCCCATCCGCTCGGCGAGGTCGACCGCCGCGGCGTCCGGGAGGTCGCGCCCCATGGCGTCGGAGAGCCGGCTGTAGCTCGCCGGGAGGAAGCCGCTGTAGCCGTTGGCGATCGGCTTCCAGTGCCGGGTCGAGTAGTACATGTAGGGCACTTCGCGCCAGTAGGCCTTCATCGGGACCTCGACGATGGCCCTGACCTGGCTCTGCCCGGCGAGCCAGCTATAGACGTCGGGGAAGTCCTCCTCGCGCAGGATCTCGACCCAGTCGAAGGGACGGGGCAAAAGCTCGACGAAGAGGACGAGCGAGAGGCCGGCCAGGGCGAGAGCGCGGACGCCGGACCGGCCGATCGCGGCGAGGGTGCGCGCCAGGCCACGGGCGGCGAACCAGACCACGGTCACCCCGAAGAAGACGGCGAAGCGCGCCGGCACCCGCATGCCGTTCATCCCCGGCACCACCTGCATCAGGGGGAGGTAGACGATCGCGTGCGAGAGGAGGAACGAGAGCATCCCGGCAAGGACGAGACCGCGCTCCCAGGGGTCCATGCCGCCCCAGTTGAGGAGCCCCACGCCGCGCCACCTCCGGCGCAGGAAGACCCAGAGGGCGAGGCTCCCCAGGAAGGTGGCGCCGAGCCCGATCCAGATCGGATGGCTCACCCAGGGGAGCCAGGGGGAGAGCGGGCTGTCGACGTCGAGCTTCAGGGTGAAGACGTCGCCCAGCGCGTAGGCGAGGAGGGCGAGGGCCAGGAGGCCGCCGAGGACCAGGCTCCGGAGGGCGCCGAGCGGCCTCTCCGGCGGGGGCCGCCGGTGCCGTCGCCAGAAGGCCGCGAACCCCACGATCGCGAAGAGGGTGGGCAGGAAGCCGGGGAAGAGCGCGTTCTCCGAGCGCACGAGGAGCTTCTGCCAGCGCGGCAGGTGGGGGCGGTCCCAGCGGACGCGTTCGCTCCAGGGGGAGTAGAGGTTCACCGGCGCCGGAGTCAGGTAACTCAGGAACGCGGCGGCGTTGCTCGCGACCTCGCGCTCGTCCCGCGCCGCGCCGCTCCTGGAGAGCCGGATGTAGGGGAGGAAGAGGGCCGCCGCCCCGGCCGCCGCGAGGAGCGCGACCGGCACCAGGACCTTGAGAGCGGCCGGCCGCAGGAGCGCGCGGCCTTCCGCCGCGCCGCGACTGGCGAGGAGGACGAGGAGCGGGAGGTGGATCATGTAGGCCAGGTAGCAGCCACCCGTCAGGTTCAGGGTATAGAAGAGGAGGAAGAGAGCGGCCCTGCTCGCCGTCCGCCGGGCGAGCAGCCGGTCGAAGCTCCACAGGGTGAGCGGGACCCAGGCCGCGAGAAGGATTGGCAGGTGGTTCGCCTGGCTCATCCGGTAGGGCGAGAAGGCGTACATGGCCCCGCCCAGGAGGGCCGCGGCCGGCGGCAGCCCACAGGCGGCGAGCACCCACCAGATGGCGAGGCCGGTGAGCACGAAGGAGGAGAAGAAGAGCAGGTTGTAGCCGGCGATGGGGTTGGGGATCCAGGAGATCGCGAGGGCCGGCCCGAGGAGGTGGTCCGAGAAGGCCAGAGCCCCCTTGGTGGGATAGAAGACGTTGGCGTTCCACAGGTCGGGGAAGCCCAGATGGGCCTGGTGGAGCACCCATTTCAGGACATAGAGAATGAACAGCGGATCGGCGACGTCAGGCGCGATGTGGTCCTGGTAGACCTGCCAGATCGGCCGCAGGTCGACGAGGCCGACGGCCGTGTACAGAGCGGCGGCAAGGGCGCCGTGGAGGAGCAATTGGCGTCGCGGCATAGCCGTTCGGATGGACGGGCAGAGCTTAGCATCTTCGGTCTGCTACAGTCCCGGCGGGTGAGCCTCCTGTCGACAGCCGGGACCCGCGCCGCGCGACTTCTCGCGCTCGCCCTCCTGCTGACCGCCGGCCGGTCGCCGGCGCAGGAGTCCCCTCCGTCCCCTCCGATCTTGACCGAAGAGCTGACGGTGACCGCCACCCGCACCGAGCGGCGGCTGGGGGACACCGCGGCTTCCGTCGCCGTCCTCTCCCCCGCCGACCTCCAGTCGACCGCGGCGCCGACGGTCGACGACGCTCTGCGCCAGGTGCCGGGCTTCAGCCTCTTCCGCCGCTCGGGAAGCCGCTTCGCCAACCCCACGGCGCAGGGCCTCTCGCTCCGCGGCCTGGGCGGCAGCGGGGCGAGCCGGGCGGTGGTCCTTGAAGACGGCATTCCCCTCAACGACCCGTTCGGCGGCTGGGTCTACTGGGGCCGGGTGCCGCGGGCCTCGCTCGCCCGGATCGAGGTGCTGCGCGGCGCCGCCTCAGACCTCTACGGCAGCGGCGCCCTCTCGGGCACGGTCCAGCTCCTCACCCGGCAGCCGGCGGCGGGCTCCCCCGGCCTCCTCGCCGCCGAGGCCGGCGGCGGCAGTCGCCACTCGGCCGACGGCTCGCTCTTCCTCGCCCGCAGGGAGGGCGGCTGGGGCGCGAGTCTCGCCGCCGAGCGCGCCACGACGGCGGGCTATGTCTCGATCGACCCTGCCGTGCGCGGACCGGTCGACACCCCGGTCGCCTCCCAGTCCACGACTGCCGACCTCGCCCTGGAGCGCTGGCTGGGCGGTGCCAGGCTCTTCGTCCGCGGCTCGCGTTTCGCCGAAGCGCGGGACAACGGCACCCCCTTGACGCCCAACGACACCACGATCCGGCAGTGGAGCGCGGGGGGCGACTGGGCGGCCGACCGCGGCTCGTTCGCCGTCCGCGCCTATGGCGGAAACCAGTTGCTGCACCAGGGTTTCTCCGCCGTCGCCGCCGACCGCGCCAGCGAGCGCCTGACCCGGCTCCAGGAAGTGCCAGCCGATTCGTCGGGGCTCTCCGCCCAGGGCTCGCTTGGGATCGCCGGGACCGCCCTGGTCGGCGGGATCGACCTCCGGGACGTCTCCGGGGCCAGCCGGGAGACGGCCTTCGCCGGCACCAGCACTCAGCGGGTGGCGGGCGAAGGGCGGCAGCGAATGGCGGGTCTCTATCTAGAGGACGTCTGGAGCGCCCTCCCCCGCCTGACCGTCACCCTGGGCGCCCGCTATGACGCCTGGCGGAACCTGGATGCCCGGCAGACCGCCGGGACTGCGATCACTCCTCTCCCCGACCGCAGCGAGGAGGCCTGGAGCCCCCGCGCCACCCTCCTCTACCGGGTCACCGACCATCTCACATGGACTGCCGCGGCCTACCGCGCCTTCCGCGCCCCGACGCTCAACGAGCTCTACCGCACCTTCCGGGTGGGCAACGTGGTGACTCTGGCGAACGCGGACCTCCAGGCCGAGCGGCTCTCGGGCATCGAGTCCGGCGGGCTCTGGATCTCCGGCCGGGGCCGGGTGACGGCCCGCGGCACCCTCTTCTGGATGGAGATCGACCGCACGGTCGCCAACGTCACCCTCTCGACCACCCCCAGCCTGATCACCCGGCAGCGCGACAACCTCGGCCGCACCCGCTCCCGCGGCCTGGAGGCCGAGGCCACCGCCCGGGCGGGCGACCGCTGGACCCTGACCGGCGGCTATCTCTACTCGGAAGCCCAGGTGGTACGCTTCCCCGCCAACCCGGGTCTGGAGGGTCTCGACCTCCCCCAGGTCCCCCGGCAGCAGGCGACCTTCCAGGCGCGCTACCAGGATTCCCGGGGAGGCACCCTGGGCGTCCAGGCCCGCTGGACCAGCCGGCAGTTCGACGACGACCAGAACCAGCTGCCGCTCGCGAGCTTCACCACCGTGGATCTCCTGGCCGCCCACCCGCTGCGGGGCGGTCTCTCCGCCTTCCTGGCGGTCGAGAACCTGTTCGACGCGACGTACGAGATCGGCCGAACGTCGCTGCGGACGCTCGGGCCGCCGCGATTGGTGCGGGTGGGGGTGCGGATCGAGCGGGGGCGGTAGGGAATGACCGCAGACTGCCTCGAATTGCCGTTCGAGTCGCTCCAAATGCATTTCGCGCCACCCGAAATTCATTTCGCGCCACCCGAAATCGGAAACAAGGCGTAGTAAATTCATTTCAAGCGGCTCGAAATGCATTTAGAGTCACCGGAAATCGATTTCGAGCGTCTCCAAATCGATTTTGGGACGCATGAAATGAATTTCGAGCCACTTGAAATCGATTTTGAGCCACTTGCAGGGCAATTCGAGCCTCTCGGGCCCGATTTGGCGTCGCTCGCAAGGGGATTGGAGGCGCTCGAGCCCGATTTCGCGTCGCCTGCAGTGGGATTCGAGCCGCTCGAGCCCGATTTCGGGGCTTAGCCCAGGATCTCCGCGACGGTCAGAGAGAGGTCCGGGAAGGCGAGCAGCCCCAGGGGCTCGCCCCGCTGGTGGCGGCGGACCTCCTGATACCCGAGCGCCGCGGGGCGGCGGTAGACCTCGACCGCCTGCCCGGCGAGGTCGACGATCCACAGCTCCGCGATGCCGCTTCGGGCGTAGAGGGGGGCCTTCACCCGCCGATCGAATCCGAGGCTGGCATCGGCGACCTCGACGACGAGGAGCACGTCGGCGGGGCCGGGGTGGGAGTCGGCATAGAAGTCGTCCCGGGGGCGGAGGAGAATGAGATCTGGCTCGGGCTCGGAGATGTCGTTCAGGAAGAGCGGGTCCTGAACGCTCACGATGGCTCGGCTTTGCAGCAGGCGGGAGAAGGTCCTGTTCGAACGCTTGACGCACCCCGCGTGCGGGCTGCCGATGGGCGACATCTGTAGGATTTCCCCCTCGATCAGCTCGACCCGGTCGTCCTCCAACAGGATGCCGGCCGCGAGCATCGTCTCGTACTCGGCGCAGGTGAAGAGCCTTCTCTGGATGTCGACCGCCATCAGCCCGTCCTCAGGGGGATTATAGGCTGCCCCAGCCGGATTTCATGCGTTGCAGTCAAGCGGCCAGGGACGGCGCCAAGGTATCAATCGTCACCGGAACGCTTCAGCTCCAAGGTGCGGCGCAAGATCGGCAGCGCGGCACGATCCTTGTCGCGGTCGGCGATTTCCTTGCACTCGATGACCGTCTCGAGGTTCAGCACCTTGAGCTGCAGGCCGGCCACCTCGTAGTCGATGCTCCGGTCGAGCAGCGCTTCATAGGTGAGGTTCCTGCCCACCCGGCTCAGAAGGTCGAGAGGACCGAGATCGGTCCGCAGGAGATGGACGTTGATGGAGTCGAGTTTCGTGGAGTCAGGAACGATGTGCCGTCCCGCCGGATCTTTGTAGGAGGCGTTGAGCTCCTGGAGAACCGTAGCCAGGCGTAAGTTGTTCTCCGTCGTTCGATGAAAAACGATATCAAGGTCGAAGGTGGAGATGGGGGCGCCTTCGAGGATGGCGGCGACACCGCCTACGACCACGAAGGCGACCTCATGCCGTGCCAGGGCGCTAAGGATGTCGAGAAACCGGAGCTCGCCGGCCACTTCTGAGGATCCTGACGCTGTCGACGAAGCCCTGCGCCACTTCCAGCCGCTTCTCGGGGCTGAGCGAGAGCATCCAGAGGATCAAGCTGTCGTCGTGGTCAATGGAATTCGGGGGCGAGTCCTCGGGCGAAGGCTCTTCGAGCTGCGCCGCTTCGATCTCGTCACGCTGCATGGCCATCATCCTAGCATGCAGGGAAGGAACCCCCTTCCCTGGAAGTCCCAGCCCCCTCCCCTGGTTTACACTCTCCGAGCGGCCCCTCTTTGCCGCGTCGAGGTGGGTCCCTGTGAGCACCGTATCTTCCTCCAACCCCCGTTCTCCGTGGTCGTTCCTGGCCCTCCTCCCCGGGCTCGTTCTCGGGCTCCTGCTGGCCTCGCCGGCCCATGCCGCCAAGTCGCATGCCCCCTCGATCCTCGACGACGCCGCCTTCCGGACCGACGCCCTGGCCGGCCTCGACCGGCTCTATGAGATGGACTTCCCCGCCGCCCAGAGCGCCTTTGCGCGGATCGAGGAGCGCTACCCCGATCATCCGGTCGGTCCGCTTCTCCAGGGGCTCCTCCCCTGGTGGCAGATCCAGCTCGATCCCGAGGACTCGCGCCACGATGCGCAGTTCCTCGCCGCCATGGATCAGGTCGTCGACCGCGCCGACCGCCGGCTGCGGCGCGACTCGAAGGATCTGGACGGCCTCTTCTTTCGGAGCGGCGCCTTCGCCTTCCGCGCCCGGGTGCAGGCCTATCGCGGCCGCTGGCTGCGGGCGGCGAACGACGGCCGGCGGGCGCTTTCGAGCCTGCGCAAGGTCAAGAAGCTCGACCCCGACAACGTCGACCTCGACTTCGGTCTGGGACTCTTCGACTACCTGGCCGACGAGGTCCCCAAGCAGCACCCGTTCCTGAAGCCCTTCGCCCTGCTCCTGCCGAAGGGCGACAAGGCGCGCGGTATGGCCGAGCTCCAGCGCGCCGCCGAGCAGGGCCGTTTCGTGCAGACCGAGGCGCACTTCGCCCTCTACCAGCTCCACTTCCTGTTCGCGAAGGACTACGGCAAGGCGATGGCCGACGTCTCCTGGCTGCGCGAGCACCACCCGGACAACCCGGTCTTCCTCGTCGCCCAGGGGCGAATCTATGCCCAGCTCGGCCAGTGGGCCGACGCCAATGTCCTCTTTCAGCAGGTGGCGGAACGCCAGGTCGACGGCCGGCCCGGCTACAGCGGCGCCATCGCCGAGGAGGCGCTCTACTGGCTGGCCCGGGGCGAGATGGCGAGCCGGCGCTACGCCGACGCCCTCCAGTACCTGGACCGCCTCGACTACCTCGCCCAGGAGCGCAACTACGACGCCTACATGAAGGCCGCCGGCCGCCTGCGCCGCGGTATGACCTACGACGCCCTGGGCCGCCGCGACGATGCCCTGCGCTGCTACCATGAGGTGCTGGACCTAGGCGTCGAGGGCGACGTGCGCGCCCGGGCACAGGAGTTCCTCAACCGGCCATTCGCGGGGTAAAGCCCAGGGCGGCCGGCCCTGCTATGCTCGGGCTCCAACCACCTTCCTGAGGAGGTCCCGTGCGCCCAGCTCTCCCCCGCTCCGGCCGTCTGCTCGTCCTCGCCTGCGCTCTCTCGATCGCCCTCTCGCCGTTCCCGGCCCAATCCCAGCCGGCTCCCGCGAAGCCGGACTGGGCGCCCCTCTCCTTCCTCTTCGGCGAGTGGGTGGCAACCGGTACCGGCTCGGGGGAGTTCTCCCTCCAGCCCGACCTCCAGGGCAACGTCCTGGTCCGGAAGAACGTCGCGACGACACCCACCGGCCGGCACGAGGACCTGATGGTGATCTATCCGGAGGCCCCGGGCCTGCGCGCCATCTACTTCGACAACGAGGGGCACGTCCTCCACTACCGCGTGACCCCGGCGGAGAACCAGGCGGTCTTCACCAGCGAAGAGGGTCCCGGGCCGCGCTTCCGGCTCACCTACCGGAAGAACCCCGACGGCACCGTGCGTACCGTCTTCGAGATCGCGCCGCCGGGCGGCGACTTCAAGACCTATCTGGAGGGTACCGTGCGGCGGAAGTAAGCGCGATGTTCACGAGAGATGGCGCCTGCGATATCGGCCGGCATATCTCTATTTGAGCATGGGCATAATATTTGCTTTGGCTCAGGCGAGCCGGCGGTAGGTCCGTCGGTGGTTCTTTCCAGAGAGGAGTACCCCATGCCCACACCTTGGAAGTTGCTCGCCATGCTGGGGATCGCGTTGCTGAGCTGGAGCGGCGTCGCCGCTGCGACCACGACG
>DASQPA010000030.1:0-2119 GCA_035644215.1 Thermoanaerobaculia bacterium | reverse complement strand
CGAGTCGACCGGCGTCCAGGGGCGGGGGTCGACGCCGAGCAGGGTGAACTCGACGGGCAGCCGGCCGCGGTGGGTCTGAAGATAGGCGTTCACCCCGTCGGCGTAGGCGGAGAGGAGGGCGCGGGTGGTGGGCGCCAGCACCTGCCAGTCGCGCTCGGCCGCCCGGGCGAGCCCCAGGACGTGCATCACCCGATCGGCGTCGAGCGCGCCCTCGCCGAACAGGGCGGCGAGCCGGCCGGCCCCCAGGGTGCGGTTGAACTCCATCTGCCAGAGCCGGTCCTGGGCGTGCACGTAGCCCTGGGCGAAGAAGAGGTCGTGGGCGTTTTTGGCGTAGAGGTGAGGGACTCCGGGCTCGACCCGCACCACCTCGACCGGGGCGGTGAGGCCGGGGACTTCGAGCCGGCCGTCCACCTCCGGCCAGGCGCGGCGGACGAGCCAGTAGAAGACCAGGCCGGCGACGACGAGCAGGACGGCCAGGGTGAGCAGGGTCCAGCGCAGGATCTTGAGCAGGCGTCTCATGGCGTGGCGGAAGCCTCGTCGATCGCGGTGCGGAGCCGCCCGGCCAGCGCCGCCACGTGCGGCTCGGCGAGAGCGCTGATGTGGTCGCCCGGCACGGTTTCGAGGGTGACCGGGAACGGCGTGAGCGCGCCCCAGCCGAGCGTCGGGTCGGCGACCGCGGCGAGATCGGCGGCATCGGTCGCCTCGGGACCCGGCGCGGCGGGGCGGAAGAGGGTGATCCGCCCCGGATAGCGGCCCGGCTGGTAGCGGCGGAAGGCGCGCACGTTGGTCCTGAACACGCGGAGCAGCCGGGAGAGCGGCTCCGGACTGGCGCCGGCGGCGAAGGGGGTCTGCTTGAGACCTTCGAGGAAGCGGCGCTGCTGCTCCTCCGAAGAGAGGGCGCGGAGAGTCTCGGGGGAGAGACCCAGGTCGATGCCCCACAGGCGCTCCAGGTAGTCGGCGATGTCGAGCAGCCAGCGGGCGTCGCTCTCGTCCTCCAGGGCAGGGTCCTCGACGCTCGGCCAGGGTCCCGGGGTGCCGTCGACGATGGCGAGGAGCGCCACCTCTCCCCAGGCTTCCGCGAGCTGGCGGGCGAGCTCGAAGACCACGGCGCCGCCGAGCGACCAGCCGCCCAGGTGGTAGGGGCCGGGGGTCACCCGCGCGATCTCCTCCCGGTAGGCCGCCGCCATCGCCTCGATCGTGGTGAGCGGCTCCTCCCCCGCTCCGAGCCCGCGCGACTGCAGGCCGTAGAACGGCTGGTCCGACCCCAGGTGGTGGGAGAGGGCCTGGAAACAGAGGACGTCGCCGCCGGCCGGATGGACGCAGAAGAACGGCGGGCGGGGGCCGGCGGGCTGGATCGCCACCAGCGCGGCGGGGGCCATGCCGGCGGTCGTGGCCGCCTGGGGGACGCGCGAGCGCAGCCGCGCCTGGAGCAGCGCCTGCTGCTCGGCCGAGAGCCGGGCGCGGCGCTCGGCCAGGAGGGCCTGGCGCGCCTCCTGATCGTCGCCCTTCATCTCCCCCTCCGCAGGCGGTTCGAGAGCTGCTCCTGCTGGGCGGCGGCGAGGCGGGCGCGGCGCTCGGCGAGAAGGGCCTGGCGGCGGACGAGGTCGTCCTCCGGCGTCTCCTCGCCGCGCGGGGCTTCCGGCCCGGCAGTGAGAGCCGCCGGCGGCCGCGGCCGGGGGGCGATGTCGGCCGGCAGGCGCGACAGGGGGAGATCGGGGTCGGCCACCACCGCTTCCAGGAGGGCCGCGAGATGGGCGAGGAGGGTCTCGACCGTCGCCGCGGCGAAGAGAGCGGTGTCGTACTCGGCGGTCAGGGTGAGCCCCTGCGGCGCGTCGGTCACGAACAGGCTGAGGTCGAACTGGGAGGTCCCGGTGTGGACCGCGACCGGAATGCCCGTGATACCGGTGATACCGGTGAGGCCGGCGAAGCGGAGCGGCAGGGTGGCGGTCTGCACCGAGAACATCACCTGGATGAGCGGGTGGCGGCTCTTGTCGCGCGCCGGGTTTAGCTCCTCGACCAGGCGCTCGAAGGAGAGGTCCGGGTGGGCGTAGGCGCCCAGGGCGACCTCGCGGGCCCGGGCGAGCAGCTGGCGGCCGGTGGGATCGCCGGTGAGGTCCAG
>DASQPA010000029.1:0-6967 GCA_035644215.1 Thermoanaerobaculia bacterium | reverse complement strand
GGGGGCTGCGGGGGAGCTGTGCCTGGCCGGGGCGGGGCTGGCGCGGGGCTACTGGGGCCGCCCGGATCTCACCGCGGAGCGGTTCGTGCCGGATGGTGTCGGCGGGGTCGTCTGTCCGGGGAGCCGGATCTACCGGACGGGGGACCTGGCGCGCTCTCTCCCGGACGGCCGCCTGGCGCTCCTGGGGCGGATCGACCGGCAGGTGAAGGTGCGCGGCTTCCGGGTTGAGTTGGAGGAGGTGGAGCGGGCGCTCGATCGCCATCCGGGTCTTGTAATGTCGGCGGTGGCGGCGGTGCTGGACCCCACGGGAGAGCGGGCGCTGGTCGCCTACGTGGTGTTCGCGGGCGAGCCGATCGAGACCGGGGCGCTGCGCCGCTTCCTGGGGGAGAGCCTGCCCAACCCGATGGTGCCGACGATTTTCGTGTCCCTGCCGGAGCTGCCGCTGACACCCAACGGTAAGGTGGATCGCCGGGCGCTGCCCCTGCCCGCCCCGTCGGCCGCGGGGGAACGCGCCGGGAAGGGGCCGCGCACGCCGGCCGAGGAGCTGATGACAGGAATCTGGTGTGAGGTGCTGAACCGGAAGTCGGTGGGAGTCGAAGAGAGCTTCTTCGACCTCGGCGGGCATTCGCTCCTCGCGGCGCAGGTGGCGTCGCGGGTGCGGGCGGTCTTCGGCGTCGAGCTGCCGGTGTCGCAGCTGTTCGAGCATCCCACCCTGGGCGGCCTGGCGGCTGCGGTCGCGGAGAGAGCGGCAGGGGCGGCGGGGCGGGAGATGCCGCCGCCCATCGTCCCGGTGTCGCGCCAGGACCGGCTGCCCCTCTCCTTCGCCCAGCGCCGGCTCTGGCTGGTCGAGCAGCTGGAACCGGTGGGCGCCGCCTACAACATGCCGCTCCTCGCGCGCCTCTCCGGCCGGCTCTCGGTCGCCGCCTTCGCCCGCACGCTCGCCGAGATCGTCCGCCGCCACGAAGTGCTGCGGACCTCCTTTACGGCTGGCGCCGACGGCGAGCCCTGGCAGCGGATCGCGGCGCCGGCCCCGCTGGCGCTGCCGGTCGTCGACCTCTCGGCCCTGGGCGCCACGCCCGAGATCGCCGAGCGCCAGGCCGGGTCCCTCGCCGCGCGCGAAGCGGGCCGGCCCTTCGATCTGACCCGGAGCCCTCTCCTCCGCGGCGCCCTGCTCCGCCTGGCTGCGGAGGAGCACCTCCTTCTCCTCTCGATCCATCACATCGCCTTCGACGGCTGGTCGCTGGGCGTGCTGGTCCGCGAGATGGGGAGCCTCTACGACGCCTTCGTGCGCGGCGCGGCGTCGCCACTGCCCGAGCTGCCGATCCAGTACGCGGATTTCGCCTCCTGGCAGCGCTCCCGGGTCGACGGCGCGGCGCTCGCCTCCGACCTGGCGTTCTGGCGGCGCCACCTCGCCGGAGCTCCCGAGGTCCTCGCCCTTCCCGCCGACCACCCGCAGCCGGCAGTACCGGCGGTAGTGAGCTATCGCGGCGGGTATCAGAGCTTCGCGGTGCCGGCGGCCCTGTCGGCGGCGCTAAGGGACCTCTGCCGGGCCGAGGGCGTCACCCTCTTCATGCTCTTCTTCGCCGCCCTGAACACCCTCTTCTACCGCTCGACGGGACAGGAGGACGTCGTCCTGGGAGCGCCGATCGCCAACCGCAACCCGGTCGAGACGGAGGGGCTGATCGGCTTTTTCGTCAACGTCCTCCCCCTGCGCACCCGCCTCTCCGGCGAGCTGTCCTTTCGCCGGCTCCTCGCCCGGGTCCGCGCCGAGGTGCTCGCGGCCGCCGCCCACCAGGACTTGCCGATCGAGCGGCTGATGGAGGAGTTGCGCCCGGACCGCCACCTGGGCCGCACGCCGCTCTACCAGGTGGTGTTCACGATGCAGAACGCCCCGCTCGCGATCCGCGACCTCACGGGTCTCACCCTGACCCCTCTTGCGGTCGACAGCGGAACCGCCAAGTTCGACCTCACCGTGAACGCGTGGGAGACGCCCGTGGGGATCGCCGTCTCCATCGAGCACAGCACCGACCGCTTCGAGGCGGCGACCGTCGAGCGCCTCTGGGAGCGCCTGCTCCGCCTGCTCGAAAACGTCGTCGCGGATCCGGAAACCCATCTCGACCGTCTCGAAATCTTTACCGAGCAGGAGCGCCTCCTCTTCGCCCAAGCGGTGGAGGTCGCGGAGCTCGAAGCGGAATTCCTTTTCTAGCGCCTGCCTTTCCAGAGGAGCCCATCGTGGAGCGTCGAAAGCTCGGCTGTGTCGTCATCGGTTACAACGAAACCCCGTTCCCGGAGTACGAGAGACTCCTCCATGCGTGCGGTGAGGACTCGGAGGCCTACCGCGACCTGAAGTTCAGCTTCGTCGACCTGCCCGGGGCCGGCAAGATGACCTACGTGGACCTCCTGAACCATGCCTTCTCGCTCGCCAGCAGCGCCCGCGGCGGCTCCGGGGGGGCGCCCTTCAAGTCGGGCGACATCCCGAACCTGGCCGCGGCCTACCTCACCCACTACCTGCGTCGGCGGGGGATCTGGGCCGAGACGGTGAACCTCTTCCAGTACGAGAAGGACCGCCTGCGGGAGCTGCTCGCCGAGCGCCCGCTCTGCGTCGCCATCACGACGACCTTCTACGTCATCAACCTGCCGGTCACCGAGATGGTGCAGTTCATCCGCGAAGAGAGCCCGGACACGCCGATCGTCGTCGGCGGTCCGCTGGTCGCCAACTATGCGCGGAGCTACCAGGGCGAGGAGCTCGCGGCGGCTCTCCGCGAGACCGGCGCGGACTTCTTCGTCCACGAGTCGCAGGGCGAGGCGACGCTCGCCGCCCTCGTCGAATGCCTGGGTACGGCCGGCGGTCGCGATTCTCTGTCCTCGGTGCCCAACCTCCTCTACTTCGAGGACGGCGCCCTGCGGATCAATTCCGCGGTGCGGGAGAACAACTCGCTCGACGAGGAGATGATCGACTGGACGACCTTCCCCGCGACCGAGCTCGGCCCCACCATCCAGACCCGGACGGCGCGGAGCTGCGCCTTCAGCTGCGCGTTCTGCAACTATCCGACCCGCGCCGGCGGCCTCTCGCTCGCCGGCCTGGAGACGATCGAGCGCGAGCTCGACTCGATGGCGCGCCTGGGGGTCAAAAACGTCGTCTTCATCGACGACACCTTCAACGTGCCGGTCAACCGCTTCAAGGAGATCTGCCGGCTGATGATCCGCAAGCGGTACGGCTTCAGCTGGTTCTCCTATTTCCGCTGCAGCAACGCCGACCTCGAATGCGCCGAGCTGATGGCGGAGAGCGGCTGCAAGGGGGTGTTCCTGGGCATCGAGTCGGGCTCGCCCACCATCCTCAAGAACATGAACAAGGCGGCGACCATCGAGAAGTACGCCCGGGGCATCGCCTGGCTGCGCGAGCGCGGCGTCGCCACCTTCGGCTCCTTCATCTCCGGCTTCCCCGGCGAGACCGCGGAGACGATCGAGGAGACCGTCGATTTCATCCGCGAGAACCGGCCGGACTTCTTCCGCAGCCAGCTCTGGTACTGCGAGCCCGGCACCCCGATCTTCGAGCAGCGCGACGCCTATGGGATCGAGGGGGAGGGCTTCGTCTGGAACCATCAGACGATGGAGAGCATGGAGGCCATGGACCACATCGATCGTATGTTCCTCGGCATCCGCGAATCGGAGTGGCTGCCCCAATGGTCGTTCGACTTCTGGATCATCCCCTACTTCCTGGGCAAGGGGATCTCGATCGACCGTTTCAAGGGTCTCATGTCGCACGCCAACCGGCTGCTCGCCCTGGAGATCGCCGCGGTGCCCGCGCGGGAGAAGGCGACGGCGCAGAAGCAGCACCTGGACGCCATGGTTCGGATGATCCAGGGATGGGGCGATCTCCCTGCATGACGCCGGCGAACGCACAGCCCACCGCCCTGCCCACCGCGATCGACGAGCAGCTCGCCACGGAGCGCGAGTACTGGCTCGCGAAGCTCGCGGGCGAGCTGCCGCTTTCCACCTTTCCCGCCGACGCGCCGCGCGCGCTTTTGGCCGCTCCGGCGTCCGCGGCATCGGCGGCATCCACGCCGGCGGAAGTGCCGCTGGCCCTCGCCCCTAGGGCGGCGGCGCGCCTCGTCGCGATCTGCGGCGGCCGCGATCCGCTGCTCCTCGCCTCCCTGGTGGCCCTGGTCGAGATCCTCCTCCACAAGGTCACCGGCCACGAGGAGATCGTCGTCGGCACGACGATCCACCGCCGCCACGCCGAGCTGGCGGCGTTCAATCGGCTCTTGGCCCTGCGCGGCCGGATCGTGCCGGAGATGGCTCTCAAGGACGCGCTCCAGGCCGCCAAGGAAACCCTGGCCGAGGCCTTCGCGCACCAGAAGTTCCCCTTCGCCCGGCTGCTCGAGTTGCTCGCCGTCGAACAGCAGCAGCGGCCGGCGCTCTTCGCCGTGCTGGTGCTGCTCGACAGCGTGAACGACCCGGAGCATGCCCGCGAGGCCGCGGCGGACGCCCGCTTCGTCTTCCACCGCGACGGGGACGGCTTCGTGGGGACCCTGGAGTACGACGCCCGGCTCTATCGCCGCGAGACCCTGGAGGTCATGGCGAAGCACTTCCGGACCCTCCTCGATCGGCTGCTCGCGGCGCCGGGCGGGACGGTGGGCGAGCTCGACCTCCTGGACGACGCCGACCGCCAGCAGGTCCTCTACGACGGGAACGCGACCGCGGCGCCCTATCCGCGGGAGAGCACGATCCACGCCCTCTTCCTGGAGCAGGCGGCGCGGACGCCTCGGGCCGAGGCGCTGGTCCTGGGCGAGAGGTCCATGAGCTACGGCGAGCTCGCCCGGCGAGCCGGGCAGATCGCCAGGTTCCTGGCGGGGGAGGGGATCGGCGCGGGCGACCGGGTGGCGATTTTCCTCGAACACTCGTTTGCGGTGGTGGAGGCGGTGCTCGGGGTCCTGATGGCCGGCGCGGCCTACGTGCCGCTCGACCCGGAGCATCCGAAGGGGCGCCTGGACTTCCTGCTCGCCGACTCCGGCGCCTGCCTGGCGCTCACCAGCGCGGCCCTGGCGGGCAAGCTGCCGGAGGGGACGCGGACCGTGCGGCTCGACGCCGACCGGGAGGCGATCGAGCGGGCGATCGATTGGGCGATGACCGAGCCGCTCGCGAACGATCCTGAGGCCGTGGCCTATGTCCTCTACACCTCCGGCTCGACCGGCCGGCCGAAGGGGGTGAAGGTCCGCCACCGCTCGCTGGTCAACTACGTCTGGTGGGCACGCGAGGTCTATCTGCAGGGCGAGCCGCTCTCCTTCGCCCTCTACACCTCGCTCGCCTTCGATCTGACGGTGACGTCTTTGTTCACCCCTCTCGTGAGCGGCAGCCGCCTCTACCTCTACCCGCGGCGCGAGAGAGAGGTTCCGCTCCTCGACATCCTGGCCGACGACCGTACAGAAGTCCTGAAGCTGACCCCCTCGCACCTGGAGCTGATCAAGGAACGGGACAACCGGGGGAGCCGGGTCCGGCGGCTGATCGTGGGGGGCGAGGCGCTCTCCGCCGCCCTGGCGCGGCAGATCGCAGAGAGCTTCGGCGGCCGGGTCGAGATCGACAACGAGTACGGGCCGACCGAGGCGACGGTGGGCTGCATGCTCCATCGCTTCGGCCCGGACGACGACCGCCGCGCCTTCGTGCCGATTGGCCGGCCGGCGGCCAACGTGCGGCTCTATGTGCTCGACGGCGCACTGCGCCCGGTGGCGGACGGTCTCCCCGGCGAGCTCTACGTCGGCGGCCTCTGCCTGGCGGAAGGGTATCTCAACCGCGACGAGCTGACGGCGGAACGTTTCCTCGCCGATCCGTTCGTGCCGGGGGAGCGGGTGTACCGGACGGGGGACCTGGCGCGCCGCCTGCCGGGCGGGATTCTCGACTTCCTGGGCCGGTCGGACGAGCAGGTCAAGATCCGCGGTCACCGCATCGAGCTCGGCGAGATCCGGGTCGCCCTGAGCCGCCATCCTGGGGTGCGCGACAGCGTCGTACGGGTGGCCGAGGAGGGAGAGGGGCGGGAGCTCGTCGCCTACTACGTGGCGCGGACGGAGATCGCTCCGGAGGAGATCCGCAGCGCTCTCGCCGTGTCGCTGCCCGAGGAGGCGATCCCGGCGTTTTTCGTCCACCTGAAGCGGCTGCCGCTGACCCTGAACGGCAAGGTGAACCTCCAGGCGCTGCCCACTCTGGCGGAGATCCGCCAGCGGTCGCGTCCGGGGTACGTGGCGCCGCGCGACGCGGCCGAAACGGCGATGGCGGAGATCTGGAGCGTCCTCCTCGGGGTGCCGCAGGTGGGGGCGCACGACAACTTCTTCCAGCTGGGCGGTGACTCGATCGCGACCGTGCGGGTGGCGGCGCGGGCCAACCAGGCGGGCTTCCAGCTGGCGCCGCGGCAGATCTTCGAGTTTCAGACCCTGGCGGAGCTGACGGCGGCGATCGGCGGGCTGGCGGCGCCGGCGACACCCGGCTCTGCCATCCCAGCCATCCCAGCCATCCCGCGGCGCTCCGGGAGCGGTCCGGCGCCGCTCTCCTTCGCCCAGGAGCGGCTCTGGTTCCTCGACCGGCTGGTGCCGGGGAGCCCGCTCTACAACGTGCCCTTGCCGCTCATGCTCTACGGCGCGCTCGACTCGGCGGCGCTGGCGGCGAGCCTTCGGGGTCTGGCCGTCCGCCACGAGCCGCTGCGCACGACGTTCGCCGAAAGCGAGGCGGCGGGCGGGCCGGTGCAGATCGTGGCGGCGAAGCCGCCGCTGCCGTTCCTCCCGGTCGTCGACCTGGGGAGCCTGCCGGCGGATCGCGTCGAGACCGTGGCGCTCGGCCTGGCGCGGGAGGAGGCGCTGCGGCCCTTCGATCTCGGCCGCGGCCCGCTGCTGCGGGCGACGCTGCTGCGGCTCGCCGAGCCGCGGCACCTGCTCCTCCTGACCCTCCACCACATCGTGGCGGACGGCTGGTCGATGGG
>DASQPA010000028.1:0-16993 GCA_035644215.1 Thermoanaerobaculia bacterium | reverse complement strand
CTGGTAAAGCGGGCGAGGCGCATCTGGTAGATGGGGGCGGCGAAGTCGCCGGAGGGCTCGACCCAGGTCAAGAGCAGGTCAGGGCCAGCGGCGGCGAGCGCCGGGCCGACGCTGCCCGGCCCGGCCGGCGGATCGAAGGATGGGATATTGGCGGGGTTGGGAGGAGCGGAGGCTGCCGGAGCGGCAGCCGGACCCGCCGATTTGGCCGGGGTCTCCCGGCCGGGAGAGCAGGCGGCGAGGGCGAGAAGGCCCAGCGCCGCCGCTCCCGGCCGACGAAGAGAACGGGAGAGGATCACTCTACTTGTGCTCGGTCCCCATCGCGCCCATGTCGGTGCCCATGGCGCCGTTGGTCACCGCGCCGCAGGCCAGCCGGTCGCCCGCGCCGCCGGTCGGCTGGGTCTTGCAGTCGTCCTGGCCGACGTGCAGGATCACCGCCTTGCCGAGGAGCGAGTTGGGACCGTCGAAGGCGAGGGCGGTGGTGGTCATGTCGAGATGCCCGGTGCCGTCCGCGCCCACCGTGATGTTGCCGAAGTCGCCGGCATGGCGGGGGTTGGTGGGGTCGCAGGCGTGGGCGGCGTTGCCCGGGTTGAAGTGGCCGCCGGCCGACTTGTAGTCCGGGCTGCTGCAGTCGCCCTTCTCATGCAGGTGGAAGCCGTGCTGGCCGGGCTTGACGCCCTTGACGTCGGCCACCACGTGCACGCCCGCCGCCTCGGAGGTGAAATGGACGGTGCCGCTCACCTTCGGGTCCTTCGACTGGAGGGTGACGTCGGCGGTCTGGCCGGCTCCCGGGGGGGCCGGGTTGGTGGAGATCGGGGGGGCCGGGGCGGCTGCCTCGGTGGCGGCGGGGGCGGGCGTCTCCGTCACTTCGGTCGTCTTCTCCGACTTGCAGGCGACCAGGCCCGACAGCGCCAGGGCGGCGGTGAGCGTCAGAATGACCTTGGAACCTTTCATGCTCTCTCTCTCCTCTTGTGGTTTTCCGACCGGACGATGATATAGCGGATCGCGGGCCCCCGACGGGCCGGATCAGCGGGGCGCCTGCTCGGCCGTCCGGGGCAGCGACTTCATGTCCAGCCGGACGTCGGCCATGGCGCGGGAGATCTGGATGACGACCGGGGTGGCGGCGTCGTCCAGGGCGAGCCAGAGATCGATCTTGCCCTTCCACTCGTCCTTGCCGGGGAGGTCGACTCCGCGGATGGCGTAGTGGCGGTTCTGCACCGCGGTCCCGTCGGCCAGGGTGCGCCGCTCGTTCCCCCGGGGGATGACCAGGACGTCGTAGACGTCGCCGTCGGACCAGATCTCCAGGCGGCGGCTCTTGGTGGGCGGATCGCGGCGGATCGACAGGATGCCGGAGGTGATGTCCATGACCCCCGGCTGGTTGATCTCGCTGTTCTTCGACTTCGTCTTGCCGCGCCAGGCATAGGAGCTCCAGGCGCGGATCGGATGCAGGTGCTCGGGGTCGATCTCGGCGCCGTAGCGCCAGTACTCCCCCTCGTGCCCGCCGGAGGTGATGGTCAGCTCGCTGGTGAGATGGCCGTTGGGCTGCAGCTTCGAGGTCAGCTCGCCGTCCCCCTGCCGGGGCAGGAAGAGGCCGGCGATGAAGCCGACGAAGTTGCGCAGGCTCCAGCGATAGTGGAAGGCCTCGTCGCCCGGCGGGGCCGCCCGCCCCACCGCCGGCAGGGCAAGGGCTCCCACGAGGACCAGGACGAGGGCCAGGGAGGTATTTCTCTGGAAGAGACGCTTCATTCTCAGTTCTCGCGCGAAGGCCCGGAGGCTCGACATCCCACCCCGAGCTGGTGACTGGAGCTGTAAACACAAGCAAGGGGCCTGCCATGCCCGGAGGGCCTTCGGCCGAGAAGCAGGGGGGGACTGGAGGACCGGCCGCTCGCCCCTGAGGCTCTCACATCTCGTCAGCGCTGCCGTAATCCGTCGGCACAGTCTCGCCCCCTTCCAACGTGATCAGGATCTCGGTGAGGCGCCGCTTGCGGCGGAGGAGCCTTTGGCAGACGTCCTGATCGAGGTCGTCGGCGCAGGCGGTCGCCTTGTCGAGGCAATCCAGGGCGTCGGAGAAGCGCCGCTGGTCGCGTCGTAGAGAGGCTTCCAGATTGTGGAGGCGCCACTCCGGAAGGGGCTCCAGGTTGGCCGGCTGCACCGGTTGCCAGCGGCGCCAGGCCTCGGCGAATGCCGCCTCGGCGCCGTCGAGGTCGCCGACTGCGCGCCGGGCATTGGCAAGGAAGCCCCAGCAGTAGGCCTCGGCCTGGGTGCGCCGATCCGGCTCCTTCATCAAGCCGGCCATGGACAGGGCGCATTGCGCGATCTTGATCGCCTCCGGCGCCGCCTGCCGGCCCGCCACGAAGCTCGCCTCGCAGAGATGGCCTACCGCCTTCGCGTCCAGCCCATGCGCAGGTGGGGCCACAGTCGTTCGGCTGGATCGATGGGGCTGGCGCTTGGTCTCGCTGGTGGAGCGCAGCATCGCCTCGATCCGGCGATCGATCCGCGGGTCGTTTTTGCCCTTCATGGATCTCTCCTTTCTCTGCTCAGGCTCGCAGAGCCCGCTCCTTCGCGGGCGAGCACAGACCACCCCGGCTGGATGCCGGGAGCCCTCGCCTCGGGGTGCGGGCGGCGCGGGAGGTGATGATAGCCTAAGCCTCGAACCGCTCAGAGGTTCTCTGCACGACCGTTCCTCTGCCGGCGAGTGGGCGGCCCGGCTGCCATGGCGAGCGAAGTCACCTCTCCAGAAACCCCATCCGCCGCCCGGCGGATCGCCGCCTCGCTTGAGAACTGGAGGCGGAAGCTTCTCGATCTCAGCAAGCGCAACCGCGCCTTGAGCTTCAAGGTCTACCGAGTGTCGACGGTGGCGATCGTCGACGAGCAGCCAGCCGAGGTCTTCCGTCAGCTCTACCTCCTGGAAAAGGCCATGCGCTTCAAGCCGGCGGCGGCGGCGGCGGCGGCGACGATGGCCGAGAAACCGGAGGAGCCGGAAGTGGTGGAGGCGGGCCCCTCCTTCGACTTCGTCCCCTACTCGGCCGGGGAGCTCGCGGCCCGCCATACGGACGACCAGCTCCAGACCACCGCTTCCCCCGAGCAACTGGACAAGTCGCTCCGCCGCCTCGACGAGCAGGCCCGGGCCACCCTGGAGGAACAGGGGGTCAACGCCCTGTTCCTCGCCCTCGGCATGCTGCACTACAAGGAGTCGCCGGGAGACGAGGAGACCTTCCGCGCTCCCCTGGTCCTCCTGCCGGTCGCGCTCTCCAGGAGGTCGGCGCAGGCCGGCTACACGGTCCGGGCGGCGGACGAGGATCCGATCGTCAACCCGGCGCTCGCCGAACACCTGCGACGGGATCACGGGATCACCCTGCCGGAGCTGCCGGACCTGACCGACATCCCGGCCGAATACGATCTCCAGACGTTCCTTACGGCCACCGTGGCGGTCCTCTCGGACCTCCCCGCCCAAGCCGGTTGGGCGGTCAAGAACGACATCTACCTGGGGCTCTTCTCCTTCCAGAAGTTCGTCATGTACAAGGACCTGGAGGCGAACGGAGCCGCCTTCGCCGGACATCCGCTGGTGAGCCAGCTCGTCACCCGGAGCGGCAGCGCCGCCTACGGGCTTCCCGCCAACGTGCGCAATCTGGACCTCGACCGGAGCTTCTCGCCGGAGGGTACCTGCCAGGTGGTCGACGCCGACTCCAGCCAGTTGCGAGCCATGGCCGCCGTGGCCCAGGGGCACGACCTCGTGCTCGAGGGGCCGCCCGGGACCGGCAAGTCGCAGACCATCACCAACCTGATCGCCCAGACTCTCGCGGCCGGCAAGTCGGTCCTCTTCGTCAGCGAAAAGATGGCCGCCCTCCAGGTGGTCTACAGCCGCCTCGTCGGCGCCGGCCTGGGCGAGCTCTGCCTGGAGCTCCACTCGACCAAGGCCAACAAGCGGACCGTCCTCCAGAAGATCAAGGACGCCCTCGACGCCTCGCTGCAGCGTCCACGGGTGAGCGCGGCCGCGAAGGCGCGCCTCCCGAACGTGCGGCGGGAGCTGGCCGCCTATGTCGAGGCCCTCCATGAACCTCACGGCGAGCTCGGCCTTTCTCCGTACCAAGCCTATGGCGAGCTCGGCGCCGTGCGGGAGGCTCCCCGGCTGCGCTACGGCGGGCCGGTCGAAGGAGTTTCCCCGGAGCGGCTCGCCGCGACCGAGCGCGGCCTCTCCGACCTCGCGCGGGCGGCGGCGGCGATCGGCGACCCCAGGGTGCATCCCTTCCGGGACTCCACTCGGACCTTCTACTCGGAGGACGATCTCGACCAGCTCGGGTCGCTCCTCGCCGACCTCCGGGCCCGGCTGACCGAGGTGAGCGCGCTGGCGGCCGAGGCCGAGGCGAGCTTTCACCTGCCGCCGGTCGTCCGGCTCGGCGACGCCGAGACCGCCGCTGCCGTCGCGTCGGTCCTCGAACGCTCCCCGGGAGCGCCGCTCGGAGTGCTGGCGAGCGAGCTGTGGAACGCGCCGCCGCCCCAGGCCCTCGCCCTGGTGGCGCTGGGGCGAGAGGTTCAGCGCCTGGCCCATCGGGTGGCGGAACGCTTCACGAAAGACGTCCTCTCCCAGCAGCATGCCGAGGACATCGGCTATGTCGAGACCAAGGAGGCCAGCGCTCTCCGCTTCCTCCGTTTCCTGGACGGGCGGTACCGCGCCATCCGGCGGCGCTGGACAGCCTGGCGCCGGCCCGGCTACTCGCCGAGCCTCGCCGAGCAGGCGGCGGAGATGAAGAACGTCGACGCCCTGCTCCGCGAGCGCCACGCCTTGGCCGCGGAGGACGCCGCGGCCCGGCAGCTCTTCGGCGGCCTCTGGCAGGGAGAACCTTCGGATTGGGACGTCCTCGACGGCTATATCCGCTGGGTGGTCGAATTCCGCAGCCTGTGCGTGGCCCACCGCTTGCGGGAGCCGGCGATCGCGCTCGCGACCCAGCCCCGGCCCGACCTGTCGCGGGTCGGCGCTCTCCGCGCCGCCGCGGCCGCCGCCGCCTCCCGGCTCGGCGAATTGGGCGCGCTTCTCGGCTGGCCCGAGGGCTACCTCGCGGCCGAGCCCCTCGCCGCCATCGCCGAGCGCGCGGCGAGCCTCGCCGGCAGCCTCGATCTCGCCCCGCGCTGGGCGGCTTTCGCGCTCTCCCGCTCGCAGGCCGCCGCGGGTTTAGCCGGCGAGCTCCTGCCCAAAGCCATGGCCGGCGAGGTCGCCTTCACGGACCTCGGCCGAGCCTTCCGCCGGGCGTTCCTCCAGCAGTGGCTCACCGCCGTGGTCACGGCGCGAGAGCCCCTGCGCGACTTCCACGCGCTCACCCACGAGGAGCGCATCGCGGAATTCGAACGGCTCGACGAAAAGGTATTGCAGGAGAACCGGGCAACGCTCGTCGCCCGCCAGCGGGACGAGCTCCAGCGCCGGCTGCAGACGCCCGAGGTCCAGGCCGCCCTGCCTTTCCTCAAACGCGAGATGGCGCGCCAGCGCGCCCACGCTCCCCTGCGGAAGACCCTCCGCCAGGCGGGAGCGGCGATCCGGGCGATCAAACCTTGCTTCATGATGAGCCCGCTCACCGTCGCGCAGCTCTTGGAAGGCGATGCCCCCTCCTTCGACCTCGTTGTTTTCGACGAGGCGAGCCAGCTCCCGGCCGAGGACGCGGTGGGGGCCATCGCCCGCGGCCGTCAGCTCGTCGTCGTGGGCGATCCCAAGCAGTTGCCGCCGACCAACTTCTTCGCCGTCATGGGCGGGCAGGTGAACGCTCCCGTGGGCGAGGACGGAACGCCGCTCTTCGAGGACAGCGAGAGCATCCTTGAGGACTTCCTGGGCGCCGGTGTTCCGAGCACCCGCCTGAAGTGGCACTACCGGAGCACCCATGAATCGCTGATCACCTTCTCGAACGTCAGTTTCTACGACGCGGATCTCCAAACCTTCCCCAGCGTCGACACCGACAATCTTCGGGGGCTCGAATTCGAGTCCGTGGACGACGGCGTCTACGAGGGCAAGGGAGTCAATCCGGTCGAGGCGCGCCGGGTGGCGGACGCCGTGGTCCGGCATGCCCGGGAATGCCCGGAGCTGAGCTTGGGCGTCGGTACCTTCAGCCTGCCTCAGCAACTCGCCATCCAGGACGAGATCGAGCGGCGGCGGCGGCAGGACCCGCGCCTCGAGCCCTTCTTCGCCCGCCGCGAGGAGGAGGGCTTCTTCGTCAAGAACCTGGAGAACATTCAAGGTGACGAGCGCGACGTCATCTTCCTCTCCGTCACCTACGGCCGGGACCGGGAAGGGAAGCTACGCCACAACTTCGGGCCGATCAACCGCGAGAACGGCTGGCGGCGGTTGAACGTGCTGACGACGCGGGCGAAGCGGAGCATGCGCGTCTTCGCCTCGATGCACGGCGACGAGATCCGGGCGGTGGACACGACCTCCCGCGGCGCGCGGCTGCTCCACGACTTCCTGCTCTACGCCGAGCACGGCCGGATCGAGAGGCCGATTCCGGCGAGCGGGAGCGGCGAGGCCGGAGTGGCGTCCGCTCCCCCGTTCGAACGGCAGGTCCAGGACGAGTTGGAGCGGGCCGGGATCGAGCTCCGCCTCAACATCGGTTCCTCCCAACACCCCGTCGACTTCGGCATCCTCGACGCCGAGCTCCCCGGCCGCTTCTTCTGTGGGGTGGAGTGCGACGGTCCTCACTACCGCCACGCCGAGACGGTGCGGGACCGGGATCGTCTGCGTCGGCAGGTGTTGGAGGCCCGTGGCTGGACCCTCCATCGCGTCTGGTCGACCGACTGGTTCAAGGATCGCCCTGGACAGATCGAGCGCCTGCTCGGCCTCATCTCCGCAACCCGACAGCGAGCCCGGGAGGAGGCCGCCGCCGAGGAAGAGGCCCGGGCGGAGGCGGAGAGGGCGACCGCCGAAGCGCAGTCGCAGTCCGAACCCGCGGTGGCAAGCCCCGCCGAGCCGCCGCCGGCCCCATCGTCCCCCATGGCTGTCAGGGTCCCCTCGCATGTCGGATCCCGTATCCCCTTCGATCGCCTTCCCCCCGAGGAGATCCGCGCGGCGGTGCTCCTCGTCCTTCGAGCGGGCGGCTTGGAACGGAAGGAGCTGATCAATCAGGTGCGTACGCTCTTCGGCTTCCATCGAACTGGGTCGAAGCTCCAGGCGGCGATCGGAGCCGTCGTCGACACGCTCCTCGCGGATGGCACGCTGGGTGAAGGGAGCTCCGGCGTGAGGCTGCGGGAGGAACTGAAGCAAGGCGAATGATCTCGCCCAAGAGGGTCCCGGTGTGGCCTTCGCACTGCCCATGCCCTTGTTCCGGCACTACGCCATGCGTAGACTTGTCCCCCTCCCCCTCGCCATGCCCCAGAGTTCCCAGCCCCCCACCCCTTCCTTGATCCTCCCGGAAGAGGCGAGCTCCCACTACACCATAGCGGGCGAGATCGGCCGGCTCGCGGTGGGCGCCGGGCGGCTGGAGCTCGTCCGCAGCCGGGAGATCCTCGGGCGCCTCCTGCCGCCGCCTCCCGCGGTCGTCCTCGACGTCGGCGGCGGTCCGGGGGTCTATGCCTGCTGGCTCGCCGGGCTCGGCTACGAGGTCCACCTGGTGGACGCCGTGCCGCTCCATGTCGAGCAGGCGGAGCAGGCCTCGCGGTCGCAACCCGGGCGGCCGCTGGCGAGCGCGCGGGTGGGGGACGCCCGCCGGCTGGAGGCGGCCGACGGGAGCGCCGCCGCCGTCCTCCTCATGGGGCCGCTCTACCACCTGACCGAGCGCGGCGACCGCCTCGCCGCTCTGCGCGAGGCCTGGCGCGCCCTGGCTCCGGGCGGCCGTCTCTTCGCCACCGGCATCTCCCGCTTCGCCTCGGCTCTGGACGGCCTGGTGCACGGCTTCCTCGACGACCCCGTCTTCGCGCGGATCGTCGAGCGCGACCTGACCGACGGCCAGCACCGGAATCCCACCGACCATCCCCTCTACTTCACCACCACCTTCTTCCACCGCCCCGAAGAGATCCGAGAGGAGATCGTGGCGGCGGGCTTCCGCTGCGATTTCCTTCTGGCGATCGAGGGCCCGCCGTGGCTGCTCCAGGACCTGGACGCCCACTGGAACGACCCGGCGCGGCGGGAGCGCCTGCTCGGCGTGATCCGCCGGCTGGAAGCCGAGCCGTCGCTCTTGGGCGCGAGCGCCCACCTGATGGCGGTGGCGACCCCCTCCCCCTCCCCCTAGCTGTCGTCTTCTTCCCGCGGGCCCTTGCGCTAAACTCCCCTCCCATGCGCCCTCTACCCTGGTTCTCCGGTAGCCTCGGCCGTTTCTCCGTCCTCCCCCTCCTGCTCCTCGTCCTCCTGCCGGCCGCCGCCGGTGCCGCCGGTACCGCCGCGGTTCCCACCCCCGAGGCCTTCCTCGGCCACAAGGTGGGAGAGGACCGCTTCCTCGCCCCCTATTCCAAGGTCCTCGCCTATCTGCGCGCCGTGGCCGCCGCCTCGGACCGGGTGACGATCGAGACCGCCGGGACCTCGACCCAGGGCAACGAGATGGTCGTCGCCGTCCTCACCTCGGCGGAGAACCAGAAGCACCTCGACCGCTACCGCGAGATCGCGCGCCGGCTCGCCCATCCCGACGGCCTCTCCCCCGAGGCGGCGAAAGCCCTGGCCGCAGAGGGCAAGACAATCGCCCTGGTCACCTGCAGCATCCATTCGATCGAGGTCGGCTCGACCCAGATGGTGATGGAGCTCGCCCACGAGGTGGCGACCACCCAGGACCCGGAGATGCTGCGCTGGCTCGACGACGTCATCCTCCTCGTCGTGCCGTCGATCAACCCGGACGGGCAGGTGATGGTCGTCGACTGGTACGACAAATATCTCGGCACCCCCTACGAAGCGGGACCGATGCCCTGGCTCTACCACGTCTACGTCGGGCACGACGACAACCGCGACTTCTACATGCTGACCCAGAAGGAGACGCAGGTCGTCAACGACCTCCTCTACCACCGCTGGTACCCGCAGATCTTTCTGGACGAGCACCAGATGGGCCAGGTCGGGCCGCGCATGTTCGTGCCGCCCCAGGCCGATCCGCTCGCCCCCGACGTCCACTCGCTCATCTTCCGCACCGCCGACCTCCTGGGGACGGTGATGGGGATGCGGCTGGAGGAGGGCGGGAAGCTCGGGGTGGGCAGCAACATGATCTTCGACAGCTACTGGCCGGGCGGCACCCGCAACACCGCCTGGTGGAAAAACGTCACCGGTCTGCTGACCGAGGTGGCGAGCGCCGGCGTCGCGACCCCGGTCTACGTCGAGAACGGCGAGCTGCGGGGTGGCATCAAGGGTCTCCCCGAGTACAGCCGGCGGGCCAACTTCCCCTCCCCCTGGCCGGGCGGCTGGTGGCGCCTGCGCGACATCGTCGAGTACGAGTGGATCGCCACCAAGGCCTTCCTCGAATCCGGCTCGCGCTACCGGCAGAGCCTGCTGACCAACGTCTACCGCATGGCGAGCGAGGCGACGGCGCGCGGCGGGAGCGAGGCGCCCTACGCCTTCGTCCTCCCGGCCGGGCAGCGCGACCCGGTGGCGGCGGGGCTCCTCGTCGACCTCCTGCTGCGTCACGGGGTGCAGGTCGAGCGCGCCACGGCGCCGGTCACCGTCGGCGCCGCCACCTATGCCGCGGGCAGCTACGTCATCCCGGCGGCGCAGCCCTACCGCGCCTTCCTCCTCACCATGCTGCGCAAGCAGCGCTACCCGGAGGTGGTCGCCGAGGTCGGCGGCCGCATCCTGCCGCCCTACGACGTCACCGCCTGGTCGCTCCCCCTGCTCTTCGGGGTCGAGGTGATCGAGGCGGCCACCCCAATATCGCCGGCCACGCCGGCGAGCCCGGCCGGCTCCGGCGGGCTTGCCGCGATCGACGCTCCCACCTGGCCGGGCGGCGAGGTCGCCGCCGGGGCGGGCGGCTACCGGATCTCTCACGCCGCCGACTCGGCCTTCCTCGCCGCCAACCGCCTGCTCGCCGGGGGCAAGAAGCTCTATTGGCTGCGGTCGTCCACGGGGGGAACTCCGGTGGGTGATATCTATATACCCGCGAGCGAGGCGACACCGGCCGAGCTCACCCGGCTCTCGCGGGAGACCCATCTCTCGATCCAGCCGCTCGCCACCGCTCCCCAGGGGCCGGCCTTCCGGGTCAAACCGGTGAAGATCGGCCTCTTCAAACCGTGGGTGTCGAGCGTCGACGAGGGGTGGACCCGCTTCGTGCTGGAGCGCTACGGCTTCCCCTTCGAGAACCTGTCGACCGAGCAGATGAAGACCGCCGCCTACCGCGGCAAGATGGAGGTGCTCCTCCTGCCCTCGATCGAGAAGGAGGTGATCGAGCTGGGCGCCCCGAGCCTGGCCGGGGGCAAGGGGGTGGGCTCGCCGATGCCGCCGCCCTACTCCGGCGGGCTGGGGAAAGAGGGGGGCGAGAAGCTCCGCGCCTGGGTCGAGGAGGGGGGGACCGTGGTCGCCCTCGACGAGTCGACCGACTACGTCATCGACCTCCTCGGCCTGCCGGTCAAGAACGTCCTCGGCAAGGTGCCGCGCGAGCAGTTCAACTGCCCGGGCTCGCTCCTGAAGGTCGTCTTCGACCCCACCCATCCGCTCTCCTGGGGGATGGAGACCGAGGAGGCCGCCTTCTTCGCCGACTCGCAGGCCTTTGAGACCCGTCCCCCCGACTCCCGCTTCGAGCGCCGGGTGGTCGCCACCTACCCGGACGACGCCAAGGACATCCTCCTCTCCGGCTACCTCCTGGGCGGCAAGCTCCTCGAGCGGCGGGCGGCGGTGGTCGACTTCAAGGTAGGCAAGGGGCGGGTGATCCTCATCGGCTTCCACCCCCAGCACCGCGCCCAGCCGCACGCCACGTTCAAGCTCCTGTTCAATGCGCTGGCGCTGCCGGGGTTGACGGAGGAGGAGCTGCGGTAGAAGGGGCCAGACGGTGGCTGCGCGACGGGGCGCTTCCCGACCGTCTCCGGGAGGTTCCGGATTAGGAATCCGGCGATCGGCGACCTGCAGCGAGTCATCGGCTGCAGGCTGGCGGTCACCAAATGCAGGCTGGCGGTCACCGGCGAGCAGCATGGCGGTCACCGAATGCGTGCAGCCGATCACCGCCAGCAGGACGGCGGTCACCGAATGCAGGCCGGCGATCACCGCCTGCAGGAAATCGGCGACCGCGCCTTGACCCTCGGGGGAGGCAGACTCTAGACTGCCTTTCCCGATGAAGCCGCGCAACGGACCCCCCGAGGCCGAACGCCGCCCCGCCAACCCCGCCAAGGGCGCCGCCCCGGCGGTCCCGACGCTCGTGCCCTCCGGCTTCTTCGCCTTCCGCACCCCGCTCCTCCCCTTCGAGGAGCTGGAGGCCTGGAGCGCCGGGCTCACCGCCCTGTCGGCCGTGGACGATCCGGCGGCGCTCGCGGCGGCCCTGGCCGCCGACCAGACGCTCCTGCGGACGCGGCTCCAGGAGGCCCTGGAGCGCCCGGAGATCGCCGAGGCCCTCTTTCTCGCCTCCCCCTCCCTCTTCGACGGCATGGAAGTCTGGCGCAAAGACCCCGACTCGAAGAAGGGGAAACGGGTCGAGTCGGCCCTGGTGCGCTACTTCCAGCGCATGGCGGCCCGGGCCACCCCCTTCGGCCTCTTCTCCGGCTGCTCGCTGGGACCGGTCGCCACGGACGGGGACCCGGCCGCCGGGGAGACCGCCGCCGAGGCCGCCGAGCCGGTCAACACCCGGTTGGACCTCGCGCCGCGCGCCGACTACCAGCGCCACACCCGGCTGGACATGGACTACCTCTTCGCCCTGGCCGAGGACCTGGGGCGCGATCCGGCCCTGCGCCGGGAGCTCCTCTATCGGCCCAACTCCAGCCTCTACCAGGCGGCCGGCCGCTGGCGCTATGCCGAGGCGCGGCTCGACGGCAAGGTGCGCTCGCACCACCTGGTGGCCCTGGACAGCTCCGAGTACCTGGACGCCACCCTCGAACGGGCCGCCCGGGGCGCCACCGCCGCCGAGCTCGCCCAGGCCCTCGTCGCCGCCGACCCGGACGGCGAGATCACCCTGGAGGACGCCGAAGGCTTCCTGACCGAGCTGATCGACGGCCAGATCCTCGTCTCCGATCTCCAGCCGCCGGTGACCGGACCCGAGGCGATCCACGACCTGGTGGCCCAGTTGGGCGGTCTGCCCTCGGGCGCCACCGCCGCCGCCGAGCTGGAGCAGGCCCGCCGGACCCTGGAAGAGCTGGACGCCGCCGGGGTGGGCGCCTCCCCCGAGCGCTACCGCGAGGTGGCCCGGCGGCTGGAGCAGCTGCCGACCAGCGTCGAGCTGTCACGGCTCTTCCAGGTGGACATGGTCAAGCCGTGCGCCGTCGCCGGGCTCGGCGCCGAGCTGGTGCGCGAGCTGCTCGCCGGCGTCGCGCTCCTCCACCGCCTTGCCAGCCGCTCCCGCCAGGAGGTCTTCGAGCGCTTCCGGCAGGACTTCAGCGACCGCTATGGCGATGGCCGGTGGGTCCCGCTGACCGAGGTGCTGGACGAAGAGGTCGGCATCGGGTTCGAGAAATCGGGCGCGGCAGGGGCCGAGGCCTCGCCTCTGCTGCGCGGCATCGGCCTCGCCGGCACCCCGGCCGAGCCGACCATCCCCTGGGGGACGCCCCAGGCCCTGCTCCTCCGCAAGCTGACCGAGGCCCTGGGCGAGGGCCGGCTGGAGATCACCCTCGACGCCAAGGACCTGGAGCGGCTGGCCTCCGGGGAACCGCCGCCGCTCCCCGACGCCTTCGAGGTGATGGCGACGCTCGCCGCCGAGTCGCCCGCGGCGCTGGCCGAGGGGCGCTACCGGGTGCTCCTCAAGGGGGCCGCCGGCCCCTCCGGCGCCCCCCTCCTCGGCCGCTTCTGCCACGCCGACCCGGCGCTCCACCGCGCCGTCGAGGCCCACCTCCAGGAAGAGGAGGCGCTCAAGCCCGACGCCATCTTCGCCGAGGTGGTCCACCTCCCCCAGGGACGGATCGGCAACATCCTCTCGCGCCCGGTCCTGCGGCGCCACGAGATCCCCTTCCTCGGCCGCTCCGGGACGCTCCCCGAGCACCAGATCCCGGTCACCGACCTTTTGGTCTCGATCGTCGGCCAGCGCATCGTCCTGCGCTCCCGCCGCTTCGGCCGGGAGGTCATCCCGCGGCTCACCAGCGCCCACAACTTCGTGCGCGGCAGCCTCGGGGTCTACCGCTTCCTCTGCGTCCTCCAGTCGCAGGGGCTGGCCTCCGGCCTGGGCTGGAGCTGGGGAGCGCTCGACAGCGCCCCGTTCCTCCCCCGGGTGACCACCGGCCGCCTGGTCCTCTCGCGCGCCCGCTGGCGGATGACCGAGGCGGAGATCCAGGCGCTGGCGAAGCCCAAAGGGGCCGACCGCTTCACCGCGGTCCAGCGCTTCCGGGCCGAGCGGCGGCTCCCCCGCCTGGTCTACCTCGCCGACGCCGACAACGAGCTCCTGGTCGACCTCGACAACGTCCTCTCGATCGACTCCTGGCTGGACGTCGTCGAGGAGCGCAAGGAGGCGATGCTGATCGAGCTCTTCCCGGGACCCGGCGAGCTCTGCGCCCGCGGCCGGGAGGGGCGTTTCGTCCACGAGCTGATCCTGCCGCTGGTGCGTCAGCCGGCGCCCGAGTCGCCCGAGGCGCCCCGCCGGGAGGCCGGACGGACGGTCCCGACGCCGATCGCGGTGATCGCGGGCATCGAGCGCTCCTTCCCCCCCGGCTCGGAATGGCTCTACGCCAAGCTCTACACCGGCAGCTCGACCGCCGACCGGGTGATCCGCGAGCTGCTCTCCCCAGTGGTGCACGAGGCGCTCGCCACCGGCGGCGCCCGGGGTTGGTTCTTCATCCGCTACGGCGACCCGCAGTGGCACGTACGGGTGCGCTTCCAGGGCGATCCGGCCAAGCTCCTGGGGCAGGTCCTGCCCTCCCTCGCCACGGCCGCCGCCCCCTGGCTCGCCGACGGCCGGCTGTGGAAGCTCCAGCTCGACACCTACGAGCGCGAGGTCGAGCGCTACGGCGGTCCGGAGGGCATCCTGCTCTGCGAACGGCTGTTCGAGATCGACAGCGCGGCGGTTTTAGAGATCGTCGAGAGCCTGGAGGGGGACGAGGGGGCGGACGCGCGCTGGCGGCTCGCCCTGGTGGGCACCGACCTGCTGCTCTCCGACCTCGGGCTCGACGGGGCCGCCAAGATCGGGGTCCTCTCTCGCCTCCGCGAGTCGTTCCTGCGCGAGTTCGGCGGCGGCAAGGACCTGCGCATCCAGCTCGACCAGAAGTTCCGCACCGAGAGGAAGAGCCTCGACGCTCTCCTGGACCTCCGCCAGGCCGAGGACAGCCCGCTCGCCCCCGGCATCGCCGCCCTGCGCCGGCGCTCGGCCCTCTCTGCGCCGGCGCTCGCCGAGCTCCAGCGGCTGGAGGCGGCCGGGCAGCTCGCCGTGCCGCTCGCCGACCTCTCCTGGAGCCTCGTCCACATGCACGTCAACCGGATGATCCGCTCGGCCGCCCGCGCCCACGAGCTGGTCCTCTACGACCTCCTCGGCCGCCTCCACGAATCGCAGGCCGCCCGCACCCGGGGGAAGGGAACGGGGGTGCCGCCCGCTTCGCCCGAGCCGATCCCGGCGCCCGCGGGCTGACCCGCCTCCCGAAGATGTCCGACCGCCCGCGCTATCGCCTCGTTCTCGCCAAGGAGGACTTCAAGTTCTCCGCCGCCCACTTCACCCTGTGGAACGACGCCAGGGCGGAGCTCCTGCACGGCCACAACTACCGGGTCCGGCTGGAGCTCTCGGGGAGCGAGCTCGACGACTGGGGGCTGCTCGCCGACATCGAGGGGGTCAAAGAGGTGATCCGCGGCCTCTGCCGCCGGTTGGACAGCCGCACCCTGGTGCCGGCGGAGAACCCGAGCCTCCGCTGGTCGCGGGGGGAGGGGGCGGTCGAGATCGGCTTCGGACCCCGCCGCTACCGCTTCCCGGAGGACGACGTCCTCCTCCTCCCCCTGGCCAATACCTCGATCGAGCTCCTCGCCCGTCACTTCTGGGGCGAGCTGGCGGCCTACCTCCGGGGGCTCCCCGGGACGCGGGTCGAAGCGCTCGCTGTCTCGGTCGAGGAGACCGCGGGCCAGCGCTGCACCTACGAGGCGCCGCTCGGCGCCTGAGCCGCGGCCAGCTTCTCCTCCAGCGCGCGCGTGACCTCTCCCGGCTCGGGGAAACGCCCGGTCCGCTGCTTGGAGAAGAGGAGGTCGTTGCCGAGGGTGACCTCGAAGCGGCCGCCGCTGCTCTTCACGAGCTGGGCCGCGAGGCCGAGCTTCTGCTGAATCTCGTCCGCCAGACCGGCGGCTCGGGGGTAGTAGTTTCAGACCGTGCAGTACTCGATGGTAAGATGTCTCGTCATAGAGCGGCCCTCCTTCGGCCTTGTCGCTGCTTGTCGCTGATTATAGGGCACTTCTCGCCCTCATCCCCTTACCGGTCCCCGGCTCGAACCGGTCTCGCTTCAAACCAGTGTCTAAGATGGGGATGAAATTTGTCCCAGGTTATGTTAGGTATATATAGGTGCGGCTGGGGGGGTTGGCGGGACAAAGTTTTTTGACTTTCTTCACCAGGGGGCTAGATTTTCCCGCAGAGATGCGTACAATAGAGTTTGAACGAACATGGGTATGTAGAAGTCGGTTCAGAAGTCAGTGCCACCTTGGCACGTGTCCAAGGGGGACTTGGCGGTCAGTGATATTGCTTGCACTAAAACATGGAGGAAATCAAGATGAAAGGCGAGGCGCCCAGCATGACCCAGAAGGAAATGGCCCAGATCCGGCAGAACCTCGAAGGGACTCCGGACATTGAGGAAGCTGCAGAGTTGATGAACCTGGCGGGGAATTCCACCCGCCTGAAGCTCCTCTACCTGCTCGAGAACATGAAGGAGCTCTGCGTCTGTGACCTGGCGGAGATGCTTGGAGTTTCGGTCTCGGCCGTCTCCCAGCACCTCGCGAAGCTCAAGGCCTACGGCCTGGTGGCTCCGCGTCGCGACGCCCAGACCATCTACTACCGTCTGACCGAGCACCCCTTCAATGCCAAGCTGCGGGAGAACTTCTTCCGCCAGTTTCAAGTCTGACCACCTCGGCCAGCCCTAGAAACTCCTTAGAACCCAGTAGTCCCGATACGGCGGCCAGGACGCAAGTCCGGCCGCCGTTCGCTTTTCAGGGCTTGAACACCATCAGGAAGGTGAGGACGACGATGCCCAGCGCGTTGACGTCGGCCAGGATGCCGGGCAGCTTGGCGGCGGCCAGGCTCTGGAGCTCCGGGGTGGGAGCCCCCTTCGCCAGCGACGCCTCCCCGGCGGCCAGGGTGCGCCGCAGGCGGGGAGTGAGGTAGAAGAGGGTCACCGCGAGCATCAGGAGATAGAGGACGGCCGAGATCTGCACCCAGCGGGCGGTGAAGCCGAAGCCCTTGCCGGTGACGAGGTAGAAGCCGAGCAGGCCGGCGACGAGCGCCCCCGGCAGGGTGTAGATCGAGGTCAGGCGCCAGGCCAGGCGCAGGCCGTAGACCTTCCCCGCCAGATCGGCGGCGCGTCGGGTCTGGGCGCGCACCACGGCGCCGGCGAACACCCCCGCCGCCAGCCAGAGCGCCGCCACGATGTGCAGGAAATAGAAGAAGAGGACCATCTTGCTCGCCTCCCAAAGTTTGGGCGCACTCTACCATGAGGTCCGGACCCTCACCCCCGGCCCCCATAGGCGCTAACTTTGGCTCCGAGCGGCGCAACTCCGGGGCCCGCCGTCCCAAGAAGAGGACGAAGAGCCATTCCGCACCGCCAAAATGGCAGAAAAGAGGCTCCGGAACGCCGCGGAGCGGCTCCCCACGTCTCCCAGACGTCTCGAAATAGGTCTCGAGTGCCTCCAAATTCAAAAAAAGTCACCCGAAATTCATTTCGAGCCACCCGAATTGCATTTCGCGTCACCCGAAATGAATTTTGCGCCGCTCGAAATGCATTTGTCCCCCTGCCAAATCTAAAACAC
>DASQPA010000027.1:0-3903 GCA_035644215.1 Thermoanaerobaculia bacterium | reverse complement strand
GATCGTGCGCGGTAGGAGAGCCCAGCTCCGGGGCTCGCAGGTACGCGCGAAGCTCCTCCGCGCACTATGAATGGGTGTAGGACACCTGGCGGGATTCAGCCCGTCCAGACCGAAAGGAGGAATTCACCTCATGAGAAAGACCCTCATCGCCCTCACCCTGCTCCTCGCCCTCGCCGCGATGGTCCCTTGTGCCTTTGCCGCGGCGGCTCCCGCTGCGGTCCCGGCCTTCACCGCACCGGCCGCGACTCCGAACCTCGCGGCAACTTCCACCGGGACGGACTTCGCTCTCTGGCTGGCGCAAAACGGCCCGGGTGCCGATCCAGCCGCCTCCTCCTGCACCAATACCTGCAACCTCTGCGCGCGGCTGGGGGCCTTCTGCTGCGTTCGTGCAGGCAGTAACCCCCCCTCCTGCTTCTGCTCCAACAAGAACTGCGGTCTATAAACCCGCCCTCGGCCCGCGGCGCCTCTGGGCGCCGCGGGATTCGCGCCCGGGCCAAGCAGGAGGATCAGCCACCATTCCCGCCGTGCCGCGCAGCGCGAGCATCCACCAGGCCCGGCGTTGAGGATGCGTCATTCAACGTCCTCGTCTTGCGGCTCACGGACGTCCTGCCAGGTATCCTGGTCGCGGACCAACCAGTACGTCACGCCTAGCGCCAGCAACACGGCGGCCAGGGCGAAGATGGTGCCCGCGGAATATTGATTCAGGTCGAGGATGATGAGCTTCCGGGCGAGCGCGAGGAGCGCGATCAGCAACACCGTCCTGACCTGGATGAGGCTTTCACCGGTCGCGACCACCCGGATGATCGAGTGCTTGAACTCCAGGGCGATGAGCACGGTCATGATCTGGCCGAAGATCGCCTGGAAGACCCTGTGGTCCAGCGGGTCGAGCCGGTTCTGCACCGCCAGCAGCACCACCTCTCGGGCCAGCTCCCACAGGGCCAGGACGATGATGACGGCGATGAGACAGGCGAGGAGCAGCGCGACGGCCTGCTCGAAGCGCTCGTAGATTCTGAGCGTTCGCCAGCTGCGTTGGAATCCTTGGTAACGGACGCGGAGTCCGCTCTGCTGCATGACCCCACCCCTCACACCCTACAGGGCCGCCCTGTCGAGGGGACGGCCGGCGTTACATCTCCTTCAAATATTCATGCACAAATTGGACCGCCATCGACCCCTCGCCGACCGCCGAGGCGACGCGCTTGACCGAGCCGGAGCGCACGTCGCCGGCGGCGAACACGCCGGGGTGGCTGGTCTCCAGGAGGAACGGCTGCCGCCGGGCGGTCCAATGGGGGGACTCCGCCAGGGCGGCTCCGGTGCGGACGAACTCCTTGTCGTCGCGCTCGATCTCCGGCGGCAGCCAATCGGTGTACGGCACCGCCCCGATGAAGCTGAAGAGCGCCGGGGTTTCGAGCCGCCGCCGCTCCCCCGTCTTGTGGTTCAGGATCTCGATGGCGCCGAGATGGCCGTCGCCCTCCATGCGCTCGACCGTGGTGTCGTAGAGCACCTCGACGTTTTCGGTCTGCTCGACGCGATGGGCGAGGTAGCTCGACATCTTCTTGTACAGATCGTCGCCGCGCAGGAGGAGGTAGACCTTCCGCGCCTGGCCGGCGAGGAAGACCGCGGCCTGGCCGGCGGAGTTGCCGCCGCCGACCACCACCACCTCCGCTCCCCGGCAGAGCGGCGCCTCGTTCAGGGTCGCGGCGTAGTAGACGCCGGAGCCCTCGAACTGCGCGCAGCCTTCGGCCCCCAGCCGGCGGTACTCGGCGCCGGTTGCGATCAGCAGGCACTTGGCGGTGACCGTCTCGCCGCCCTCGAGCTGCAGCACCGGGTAGGCGTTGACGAAGGTCAGGCCGATGACCGGCGTGGGCACGGGCAGGCGCGCCCCGAACTTGTTGGCCTGGAGGACGGCGCGCTCCGCCAGCTCGCTGCCGGTCAGGCCGGTGGGGAAGCCCAGGTAGTTCTCGATCCGCATGCTGCGGCCGGCCTGGCCGCCGGGCCCGGCGCGCTCCAGGACGATGGTGTCGAGCCCCTCGGAGGCGCCGTAGACCGCCGCCGCCAGCCCCGCCGGCCCCGACCCGACCACGACCAGGTCGTAGACCGCGTGGTCGAGCGGTTGGCGGATCCCCAGGGCGTCCGCCAGCTCGCGGTTCCCCGGGTTACGCAGGAGCAGCTTGTGGCCCCAGGCGACGACCGGGGTGTCGGCCGGGGTCATGCCGAACTGTTCGAGCAGCCGGGCCACCGCCGGATCATCTTCCAAGTCGAGCCAGGTGAAGAGCAAGCGGTTGCGGGCCAGGAAGTCGCGGACGCGGAAGGTATCCTTGGAGTAGCGGGAGCCGAGGACGCGGAGGCCGGTGAAGTCTCCCGACTCGCGCAGGAGCTGCCGGCGGGCGATGAAGGCCTGCAGGATGACGTCGGCCAGATCCGGCGACTGACCGAGGATCTGCCGCAGGGTCGCGGACGACACCTCGTAGACCTCGCAGTCGCCCCGGGCGACGGCGCTGACCACCGCCGGCCGGCCGGTCAGGTGCGACACGTCGCCGGTGAACTGCCCGGGTCCATGGACGGTGACGGTTTTCGGCGTCTCGCCCGATTCGTCCACGATCTCGATCTCGCCGGAGCGGACGACGAAGAACTTGAAATCGCGATCGCCGGTCTCGATGAGCCTATGCCCATCCTGATAGCGCCGGAGCGAGGCGCCGGCGCAGTGCCCGAGGGAGGCGATCTGCGCTTCGCTGAGCTGGGGGAAGGCGACGGCTTCTAGATCGTGCTCGACCATGTCTCCACCTCCGGTACGGCGACGATCCTACTCCATGGGCTCCCGGCGACCCAGGTCGATCCCACGGAGGCGTTCCAGGCGGGGTAGAGGCTTGTAGATCCCTTGCGGTCTTTCCATCCCCTGCTCTACATTGGCGGGCGTGGCGGAGCTGGAGACCGGGTGGTCGCCTTTCGATGCGTTCTTCGGCCCACCGCGGGCGGAGACCGTCTCCTGGCTCTGGGCGCGCTTTCTCTTCCTGCGCGCCCTGGGGCTCGTCTTCTTCTCCGCCTTCTACTCCCTCGCCTTTCAGATCCACGGCCTGCTCGGTCCGCACGGCATCCTGCCGGCCGGCGCCTATCTGGCTGCGGTCGCCCGCGTCTATCCTGGCACCCGTTTCTGGTACGCCCCAACGCTCCTCTGGATCTCGGCTTCCGACGCCGCCCTCACCACCCTCGTCGTCGTCGGTTTCGCCGCCTCGCTCTGCCTAATCTTCAATCTCTGGCCGCGGCTGAGCCTCGCCGTCGCCACCCTCTGCTTCCTCTCCTTTGTCACCGCCGCCCAGGACTTCTCGTCCTATCAGTCGGACGGCATGCTCCTCGAAGCCGGCTTTCTCTCTCTGTTCTTCGCCCCGCCCGGCCTCCTGCCCCGCCTCGGCGCGGCCCAGCCGCCCTCGCCGGCGAGCCTCTGGCTGCTGCGCTGGGAGTGGTTCCGGATCTACTTCGAGTCGGGGGTGGTCAAGCTGGCGAGCGGCGAACCGCAGTGGCGAGACCTCTCCGCCATGGACAAGTACTACGAGACCGGCCCCCTGCCGACCTGGATCGGCTGGTACGCCCACCAGCTGCCGCACTCCTTCCACGCCGCGACCGCGCTCGTCACCCTGATCGTCGAGCTCGGCCTGATCTGGCTCCTCTTCGTCCCCCGGCGGGGCGCGCGGATCGTCCTCTTCGTCATCGTGACCCTGCTCCAGGTGGGGATCATCCTCACCGCCAACTACGCCTTCTTGAACTACCTGGTGCTGATCCTCGGCCTCCTCCTCCTGGACGACCGCACCCTCTCCCGCCTGCGCCCGCTGCGTCCGGCCGCTTCACCCGCCGAGATCGCCCCGCGCCGGCGTCTGGAACGGGCTCGCCGGGTGGCCGCGGCGGCGGCGC
>DASQPA010000026.1:0-3186 GCA_035644215.1 Thermoanaerobaculia bacterium | reverse complement strand
ACGTCGTCGATCCCGACCTGCGGCCGCAGCCCATCGGCGTCCCCGGCGAGCTTCACGTCGGCGGCGCCGGGCTCGCCCAGGGGTACCTCGGGCGGCCGGAGCTGACCGCCGAGCGTTTCGTCCCCGATCCCTTCGCGGGCGCGCCGGGGGCGCGGCTCTATCGCTCGGGCGACCTGGCGCGGCGGCTGCCGGATGGCGACCTCGAATACCTGGGGCGGATCGATCATCAGGTGAAGATCCGCGGCTTCCGCATCGAGCTGGGGGAGATTGAGGCCGCCCTCGCGAGCCATCCCGGCGTCCGCGAGGCCGTGGTCCTGGCCCGCGAGGACCGGCTGGCCGCCTACGTCGTCCCGACTCCGGGGGAGTCCCTCGATCCCGCCGGCCTGCGGGCGTACCTTGCCGCCCGGCTGCCCGAGCCCATGCTCCCGTCGGCCTTCGTCTTCCTCGACGCGCTGCCGCTCACGGTGAACGGCAAGGTCGATCGGCGGGCGCTGCCCGCCCCGGAGGCGGGAGCGGTGGCGGCACGGTCGCGGGTCGCTCCCCGTACCCCCCTGGAGCGCTTCCTCGCCGGCCAGCTCCGCGCCGTGCTGGGACTCGGAGAAGAGCGCGAGGTCTCAATCGAGGACGACTTCTTCGCCCTGGGGGGAACCTCGATTTCGGGGGCGATCTTCGTCCACCGGTTGCAGGAGGCCCTGGGGGAGATCGTCCACGTGGTGACGATCTTCGACCACCCAACCGTGGCCGCGCTGGCGGCCTACGTGCGCGCCGAGCACCCGGTGGCGGCGCGGCGGCTCTGGGGCGAGGGGCAGGCGGCTGGCGAGGTCGTCTCGATCGTCGGTCCCGAAGAGATCGCCCAGATGCGGCAGCTGATTGCGGCCGGCCGCGAGCCCTCTCTTGAGCCCGCGGAGACTCCAGGACCGCCCGTCCTTTTCGTCCTCTCGCCGCCGCGCTCGGGCTCGACCCTCCTGCGCGTCATGCTGGGCGCCCACCCGCAGCTCTTCGCCCCACCGGAATTGGAGCTCCTCTCCTTCCACACCATGATCGAGCGCCACGCCGCCTTCCAGGGGAGAGAGCGTTACTGGCTGGAGGGGCTGGTCCGGGCGGTGATGGAGGCCCGCCAGATGGAGGCCGTGGAGGCCGAGCGGATCGTGGCCGAGGCCGAGCGGCAGGGCTGGACCACGCGGCGTTTCTATCGCGAGCTGGCGAGCTGGCTCCCCGGGAGCCCCCGGCAGATCCTGGTCGACAAGACGCCCTCCTACGCCCTCGATCCCGAGATCCTGGCGCGGGCCGAGGCGGGATTCGACAGTGCGCGCTATCTCCACCTGGTGCGCCATCCCCAGGCCACCAACCGCTCGTTCGAAGAGGCGAAGATGGAGCAGATCGTCTTCCGCCGGCCGCATCCGTTCTCGCGCCGGCAGCTGGCGGAGCTGGTCTGGACCGTCTCGCACCGAAACATCCTCGACTTCCTGGAACGGGTGCCCGCCGAGCGCCGGCACACGGTGCATTTCGAGGCGCTGGTGCGCGAGCCCGACCGGGTGCTCGCCGCGGTCTGCGATTTCCTGGGGATCGAGTACCGGCCCGAGATGGCCGAGCCCTACGGTCCCGGGGTCGCCCGCATGGTGGACGGCCCCCACGCCGTCTCCCGCATGCTGGGCGACGTCAAGTTCCTGGGCCACGGCCGGGTGGACCCCGCCGCCGCCGAGCGCTGGCGCCAGGCGGGGGAGGCCCCCCTGGGCGAGCCCGCCCGGGAGCTGGCGGTGGAGCTCGGGTACGAGGATTTCGCCAAACCCGGTCGTGGCGTGCTCGTCCCGCTCCAGGCCGGAACCCCGCCCCACCGGCCGCTCTTCTGCGTGCATCCGGTGGGCGGCGAGGTGGTCGCCTACCGCGAGCTGGCCGAGCGGCTGGGTCCCCACCAGCCGGTCTACGGCCTGCAGTCGCCGGAGCCGCCGGTTGCGGACCTCCGCGCCATGGCCGCCCTCTACCTGGAGGCCCTGCGCGCGGTCCAACCCGCCGGTCCCTACCGTCTCGCCGGCTGGTCGATGGGGGGCGTCGTGGTCTATGAGATGGCCCGCCAGCTCGCCGAGCGCGGCGAGCGGGTGGAGCTGCTGGCGCTGCTCGACACCCTCTCGCCGGTCGTCTGGGCGGCCGAGCCCCCGCTCTCCGACGTCGACCTCGTCGCCGCCTTCGCGCTCGACCTCGCCCGGCTCTCCGGGGTCGCCGTTCCGGCGGTCGACCTCTCCGGGCTCGACGCCGACGGCGCTCTCGCCCTGGTCTTGAAGCTCGGGCGCGAGGCCGGAGTCCTGGCGCCGGGGGTGGAGCCGGCGGAGCTGCGCCGCCTCTTCGACCGCTTCCGCGCCAACCGCCGCGCCCTCACGGCCTATCCGCCGCTCCCCTACGGCGGGACGGTCACGCTCTTCCGCGCCACCGCGCGGCCCGGGGGGCCCGAGGGGATCGAGGAGGGGCCGGATCTCGGGTGGAACGGGCTGGTGGGGGAGCTCCGGGTGTCTGAGCTGCCCGGGGATCACTACTCGATCCTGCACGGGCCGGGAGCGGCGGCGCTGGCCGCGGCGTTGACAAGGCTGGCGGGCGGGGGTGAACGTCTTTCGATGCGATAGAATGGACTCAAAGGAGGCGAAGCACCATGCGTAGAACCTTCACGCTGGAATACTGGCAGGACGAGGGTTGGTACATCGGACAGCTCCGGGAAGTCTCCGGTGTTTTCAGCCAGGGCGAGACCTTGACCGAGCTGGAGGAGAACATCCGAGATGCCTACGAGCTGGTGCTTGAAGACACCGGTAAGTTGGAGCTGCGAAACGTGCAGCAGAAGGAGATCGAGGTGGAGATTTGAAGCGCAGCTCCCTTTTGAAGGAGCTGTCGCGAGCAGGTTGCCACCTCGATCGACACGGTAAGAAACACGACCTCTGGGTCAATCCCACCACTTGAAGGAAAGCGCCCATACCTCGACATACCGAGATCAAAGACTCCCTGTGCGAACTGATCCGACGGCAGCTCGGCGTATAGCGAATGTCGCCGGTTCAGTCGTGACTTCTTCAGCGTCCGAGGAAATACAAGATCCCCTGGACGATCCACCAGATCCCCACCAGACGGAAGATCCAGAGGAAGTTCCTGACCCCAGCAGGAAGATAGGGAGGGGGGGAACGGACCGGCCGAACGCGGCGGCGGCGA
>DASQPA010000025.1:0-6250 GCA_035644215.1 Thermoanaerobaculia bacterium | reverse complement strand
GATACGCTGCGCCAGGCGCTGCGCGGGCGGCTGCCGGAGTACATGGTGCCGTCGACCTTCGTGCCGCTCGCCCGGCTGCCCCTGACTCCCAGCGGCAAGCTGGACAGGAAGGCCCTGCCCGCGCCCGCCCCGCTCCTCTCCGCCCTGCCGGCCGAGGAGAGCCACGACGGGCTCGAAGGGACCCTGGCCGAGATCTGGTGCGAGGTCCTGGGGGTGCCGCGGGTCGGCCTGGAGGACAACTTCTTCGATCTCGGCGGGCACTCGCTGCTGCTGCCCAAGATCCAGGCGCGGCTGCGCGACCGGTTGGCGCGAGACGTCAGCCTGGTGGATCTCCTGACCCACACGACGGTGCGCGCCCTGGCCCGCTATCTGGAGCCGGGCGCGGCGGTGCTGGAACCGGTGGCCCCCGTCGCCGGAACGCTGCTCCTGGGCGACGGCGCCATCGCCATCGTGGGCCTCTCCGGCCGCTTCCCCGGCGCCGCCGGCGTCGAGCAGCTGTGGGCCAACCTCTGCGCCGGCGTCGGCTCGATCACCCGTCTGAGCGACGCCGAGCTCGCGGCAGCGGGCGTCGAGCCGGCGCTGCGGCGCGATCCGCGCTACGTCCCGGCCGCCGGGCGGCTCGACGGCATCGAGCTGTTCGACGCCGACTTCTTCGGCTACAGCCCGCGCGAGGCCGAGGTCCTCGACCCCCAGCACCGCCTGTTCCTCGAATGCGCCTGGGCGGCGATGGAGGACGCCGGTTACGATTCGCGGCGGGTGCCGGGCCCGGTCGGCATGTTCGCCGGCCTCGGTTTCAACACCTACCTGCACCAGCTCCTCACCAGCCCCGGCCGCGAGACGGTGGGCGGGCTCCAGCTCCTGATCGGCAACGACAAGGACTTCCTGCCCACCCGGGTCTCCTACAAGCTGGAGCTGGAGGGTCCCAGCCTGGCGGTCCAGACCGCCTGTTCGAGCTCGCTGGTGGCCGTCCACCTGGCCTGCCAGAACCTCCTCCTGGGCGCCTGCGACATGGCGCTCGCCGGGGGCGTGTCCATCGCCGTGCCGCAGGGCGCCGGCTATCTCTACGAGGAGGGCGGCATCCTCTCCCCCGACGGTTGCTGCCGCACCTTCGACGCCGAGGCGCGCGGCACGGTGCGGGGGAGCGGCGTCGGCATCGTCGTGCTCAAGCGGCTGGCCGACGCTCTCGCCCAGGGCGACACCATCCGCGCCGTCCTGCGCGGCTCGGCGGTCAACAACGACGGCTCGGGCAAGGCCGGCTACACGGCGCCGAGCGTCGAGGGGCAGTCCAAGGTGATCAGCGCGGCGCTGGCCGCCGCCCGGGTCGACCCGGCGACGATCTCCTATGTCGAGGCGCACGGCACCGGCACCACGCTGGGGGACCCGATCGAGGTCCAGGCCCTCGCCCGCGCCTTCGGGCGCGGCAGCGCGCGGGAACGCTCCTGCGCCCTGGGCTCGGTGAAGAGCAACTTGGGCCACCTCGACGCGGCCGCCGGCGTGACCGGCCTGATCAAGGCGACCCTCGCGCTCCAGCACGGCCTGCTGCCGCCGAGCGTCGGTTTTTCGCGGCCGAATCCGCAGATCGACTTCGCGGCCGGCCCCTTCCACGTGCAGACCGAGCTGGCGGAGTGGGAGCGGGGCGCCTCGCCGCGCCGCGCCGGCGTGAGCTCGTTCGGCATCGGCGGCACCAACGCCCATGTGGTGCTCGAGGAGCCGCCCACCCCGCCGGCTTCCGCCAGCGTGCGCCCCTGGCAGCTGCTGGTGCTTTCGGCGCGCACTCCCGCGGCCCTGGAGAGGAAGCGGGCCGAGCTGGCCGAGCACCTCTCTCGCCATCCCGAGCTCCACCTGGCCGACGTCGCCTACACTCTTGAGGTCGGGCGGCGCGCCTTCCCGCACCGTTCGATCGTCGTCGGCCGGGAGGCCGCGGAGACCGCGGCGGCGCTGCGCGGCGAGTCGCCCCAGCGGCTCTTCTCGCGCACGGTCGCCGCGGCGGCGCCGCCGGTCGTCTTCCTGTTCCCCGGGCAGGGGAGCCAGCGGCCCGGCATGGGCGCCGGGCTCTATCGGGCGGAACCCGCCTTCCGCCGCGAGGTCGACCGCTGCTGCGAGATTCTCCTTCCCGAGCTGGGCTTCGACCTGCGCGATCTCCTGCTCGCCCCGGCGGATTCGGTGGATTCGGCAGGGGCGGCGGCCGAGCGGCTCGCCGCCACGGAGGTGACGCAGCCGGCGCTCTTCGTCGTCGAATACGCGCTCGCCCGTCTCTGGATGGGGTGGGGCGTACGGCCGCAGGCGCTCCTCGGCCACAGCATCGGCGAGTACGTGGCCGCCTGTCTGTCCGGCGTCTTCTCGCTGGAGGAGGCGCTCCGCCTGGTCGCGGCGCGCGGCCGCCTGGTCGGCTCGCTGCCGGCCGGCGCCATGCTCGCGGTCTCCCTGCCGGCGCCGGAGGCGGCGCGCCGGGGCGAGGAGCACGGTCTCTCCCTGGCGGCGGTCAACGCTGCCACTTCGAGCGTGCTCTCAGGGGAGCCGGAGGCGGTCGAGCAACTGGCCGTCGAGCTCTCTGCCGAAGGCATCGAGCACCGCCGGCTGCGCACCTCGCACGCCTTCCACTCGGCGGCGCTCTCGCCGATCCTGGAGCCCTTCCGGGCCGAGGTGGCGCGGCGGGAGCTGCGGCCGCCGTCCCTGCCCTGGATCTCGAACCTGACGGGGACCTGGATCCGTCCGGAGGAGGCGACCGATCCCCACTACTGGGCGCGGCACCTGCGCGCCACCGTACGCTTCGCCGACGGCATGGAGGAGCTGCGGAAGGTCCCCGACCGGATCTATCTGGAGGTCGGAGCGGGGCGTTCCCTGAGCTCGCTGGTGCGCCAGGCGCCGGGGCGGCGCGAGGAGGGCACGGTCCTCGCCTCGCTGCCCCGGATCGGTGAGCCGGAGGAGGACGTCCGCCAGGTCGCCTTGGCCCTGGGCCGCCTCTGGCTCGCCGGCGTCGAGATCGACTGGGCGGCGGTGCACGCCCCCGAGGCGCGGCGGCGGGTCTCTCTGCCGGCGTATCCGTTCGAGCGCCGGCGCTACTGGGTGGCGGCGGGCGCGGGGGCGGCGCTGGCGCCCCGGCGTTTCGTGCCGGCCCGGGGCGAGACCGACGTCGCCGGCTGGTTCTGGGCTCCGTTCTGGCACGCGGCGGCCCCGCTCGGTACGCTCGGGGGTGCACCGGGCGACGCGCGCGCGGGCCAGGGTCCCTGGCTGGTCTTCGCCGGCGAGGACGGCTTCGGCGACCGCCTGGCGGCACGCCTGCGGGAGCAGGGCGGCGAGGTGGCGACGGTCCATGCCGGGGAGCGTTTCGATGCCGATCCCGCCGGCGGTGGGAGCTTCTCGATCCGGCCCGGCGAGGCGGCGGACTACGCCGTCCTGCTCGACCGCTTCACCCCGGCGCGGATCGTCCACCTGTGGAGCGTCGGCGCCGGGCGGGACGTCGAGACGGAGCAGGAGTGCGGCTTCTACAGCCTGTTCCATCTCGCCCGCGCCCTGGGCGACCGCCGCCCGGAGGGCGCCCGCCCGGACCTCCACTTGGGGATCGTCTCGACCGGAGTGCAGCGGATCACCGGCGCGGACGACCTGGTCCCGGCCCGGGCCACCCTGCTCGGCCCGGCGACCACCCTGCCGCAGGAGTACCCGGGGATCACCTGCGCGGCGGTCGACGTCGGCCTGCCGCCGCCGGGAAGCCGGCAGGAGCGGCGGCTGATCGACCGGCTCCTGGCCGAGCTTCTAGCCCCGGCAGAACCGGTCGTCGCCTACCGCGGCACGGACCGCTGGTTGTGCCGCTTCGAGCCCCTGCCGCTCGCCGGCCCATCGGGGCCGCCACCCTGGCGTGCCGGGGGGACCTACCTGATCACCGGCGGCCTGGGCGGGGTGGGCCTGGAGCTTGCCGGTCTCCTCGCCCGCGAGGCGAAGGGGAAGCTGGTCCTGATCGGTCGGTCGCCGTTCCCGGAGCGGGAGGCCTGGCCGGCGCTCTCGCGCGGCGCCGACCGCACGGCGGGGATCGCCCGGCGGCTCCTGGCGCTGGAGGCGGCCGGGGCGGAGGTCTGGCCGGCGGTCGCCGACGTGGCCGACGCCGCGTCGATGCGCCGCCTGCTCGGCGAGGTGCGGCAGCGCTTCGGCCGGATCGACGGGGCGATCCATGCGGCGGGCCTCCCGGGTGGCGGGCTGATGCAGTTCCGTTCCGCCGGGGCGGTGGCGTCGGTGCTGGCTCCCAAGGTGCAGGGGACCCTCCTCCTGGCGGCGCTCCTGGCCGAGGCCGAGGAGCCGCCCGACTTCCTCGTCCTCTGCTCGTCGCTCAACGCCCTGACCGGCGGACCGGGACAGTGCGACACCACGGCGGCCAACGCCTTCCTCGACGCCTTCGCCCGCTCCCAGGCGGGCGAGCTGCCGGTGGTGTCGATCAACTGGGACGCCTGGCGCGACACCGGCATGACCGCCGAGCGGCCGGCGGGCATGTCGGGGATGGCTCCGGAGCTGGCGGTCGAAGCGTTCTCTCGCATCCTCTCCGGCAACGCCGGCAATCATCTGCCGCAGGTCGCGGTGTCGGTCGAGCCCCTGCCCGAGGTCCTGGCCTGGGCGCGCACGGTCACCGCGGAGAGCCTCGCCGAGTCGGCCCCATCGGCGCCGGGCGCCTACGCGCGGCCCGCTCTGGCGACCGCCTACGTGGCGCCGCAAGGGGAGGTCGAAACGCGCCTCGCCGCGCTCTGGGCCGACCTGCTGGGGCTCGATCGGGTCGGCGTCCGGGACGACTTCTTCGAGCTCGGCGGCCACTCTCTTCTCGGTACCCGGTTGATGACCCGGGTGCGCGAGGAGCTCGGGATCGAGATGCCGCTGCGCGAGATCTTCGAGGCGCCGACGCTTCAGGAGTTCGCGGCCCGGGTCGAGGCGGCGGTCGAGGCGGGTGCTACGCGGCTCGCGCCGCCGCTTCTCCCCGTCGCTCCCCACCTGCGGCAGGGGCCTCTGCCCCTGTCCTTCGCCCAGCAGCGCCTCTGGTTCATCGATCAGCTCGAACCGGGCAGCCCGCTCTACAACGTGCCGATGGCACTGCGCGGCGAAGGGCCGTTCGACCCCCGGGTGCTGGCGCTCACCCTGGGCGAGATCGTGCGCCGTCACGAAGCGTTGCGGACGGCCTTCGCGGCGGTCGAAGGCGTGCCGGTCCAGCGCATCCAGCCGCCGGCCCTCTTCCTGCTGCCGGTGGTCGACCTGTCGGGGCTGCCGGCAGACGACCGCGAGCCGGCGGCCCTCGCCCTCGCCGCCGCCGAGAGCCAGCGCCCGTTCGATCTCGCCGGCCGGACCGGCGGCCCGCTGCTGCGCTGCCTGCTGCTGCGGCTGAAGGAGCAGGATCACGTCGCCGTGCTGACCATGCATCACGTCGCGAGCGACGGCTGGTCGATGGGAGTCCTGGTGCGGGAGCTGGGGACCCTCTACGCCGCGTTCGCCGAAGGCCGGCCCTCGCCCCTGCCGGAGCAGCCGGTGCAGTACGCGGATTTCGCCGTCTGGCAGCGCTCCTGGCTGGCGGGCGAGGTGCTCGCCGGCGAGATCGCCTTCTGGCGCCGGCAGCTCGCCGGCCTGCCGCCGCGCCTGGAGCTGCCGACCGACCGGCCGCGCCCCGCGGTCCAGAGCCTGCGGGGCGCGATGCGGACCGTGCAGCTGCCGGCCGAGCTCATCCGGCAGGCGCAGCAGATCGGACGGCGCCAGGGCATGACGCTCTTCATGGTGCTGCTGGCCGGCTTCCAAACCCTCCTGGCGCGCTACAGCGGCCAGGAGGACCTCGCCGTGGGCTCGCCGGTGGCCGGGCGCAGGCGGGTGGAGGTCGAGGGCCTCATCGGGTTTTTCGTCAACACCCTGGTGCTGCGCGGCGACCTCTCCGGAATGCTGTCCGGCGGGGCCGGCAGGCTGTCGTTCCGCGAGCTGCTCGACCGCGTGCGCGAGACCGCTCTCGCCGCCCACTCCCACCAGGATCTGCCGTTCGAGCGGCTGGTCGAGGAGCTGGCGCCGGCGCGGAGCCTCGCGTACACGCCCTTCTTCCAGGTGATGTTCGTGCTGCAGAACGCTCCCTTCGAGAGCCTCAAGATCCGGAACCTGCTTCTCCAGCCGGTGAGCGGGTTCGGCACGATGTCGAGAGTCGATTTCACCTGGAGCTTCGAGGAGCGGGACGGCGGTCTGGCCGGAGTGATCGAGTACGCCACCGGCCTGTTCGACGCCGCGACCATCGACCGCTGGT
>DASQPA010000024.1:0-25708 GCA_035644215.1 Thermoanaerobaculia bacterium | reverse complement strand
CGATAGACTCTCCACGTGTCCTCCCGGCCCGCCTTCTCGCGCCGCTTTCCCTGGGAGCAGCCGCAGAACCGTCTCACCCGAGCGGTCGAGGAGCGCGCGACCCGCGGCCTGCCGACGATCGACCTCACCGAAACGAATCCGACCCGGGTCGGTCTGCCGTATCCGGAGGCGGAGCTGGCGGATCTCCTGCGCCGCGGCGCCGCCGCCTCCTACCAGCCAGACCCGCGCGGCCTCCTCCCGGCGCGCGAGGCGCTCGCCGGGTACCTTTCCGCCGCCCGGCCGGAGGACCTTCCGGTGTCGCCGGACGACCTGCTGCTGACCGCCTCGACGAGCGAGTCCTATTCCTATCTCTTCAAGCTCTTCGCCGATCCTGGCGATCAGGTGCTGGCCCCCGTCCCTTCCTATCCTCTCCTCGACAGCCTGGCAGCCCTGGACGGCCTGGATCTCGCGCACTTTCCCTTGAAGTGGCGGGGCCGCTTCGCGGTCGACCTCGACACCGTCGAGCTGGCCCTCAGTCCGCGCACCCGTCTCCTCGCCCTCGTCCACCCCGGCCACCCGACCGGCAGCTTCCTCACGGTCCGCGAACTGGAGGAGATGGGTGTCCTCTGCGCCTCCCGCGGCCTGCCGCTCCTCTCGGACGAGGTCTTCGCCGACTACCCGCTTGACTCCGGGGGCGGAGGGGAACACCGCGCCGGGCCGGCGGCGGCCGGCTTCGGGGAGGGCCTCACCTTCTCGCTCGGTGGGCTGTCGAAGAGCGCCGGCCTGCCGGGCTGGAAGCTGGGCTGGATAAGGGTCGGCGGCCCGGCCGGGCTGCGCCGCCGCGCCCTGGCCGCCCTGGAGATGGTGGCCGACAGCTATCTCTCGCTGGCGACGCCGGTGCAACAGGCCCTCCCCGGGGTGCTGGCTCTGGCGCCGGCGATCCGCGGCGCCCTCCTCGACCGGCTCCGCGGCAACCTCTCCCGGCTTCGCGAGGCCGTTGCCGGTGTCCCCGGCGTCGAGCTCTTCGAGCCGGAGGGCGGGTGGTCGGCCGTCCTCCGGGTCACCTCCCGGAGCTCCGACGAGGAGCTGGTCCTGGGCCTCCTGGAGAGCACCGGGATCCTCGTGCAACCCGGGTATTTTTACGATTTTGTCACCGACGACTTCCTCGTCCTCTCCCTCCTCCCGGCGCCGGACCGCTTCGCCCTGGGAGTGGGCCGGCTGGCGGGCTTCCTGGGCGAGCGGAGCGGCGAGAATGGCCTTTAAGTCCGGCTGGACTTTCGAATCGAAGATTGGTAGGGTGAAAACGGACCAATAATCGAAACTTACGCATGACTCCCCTGGAACCCACCGACGTCGCGGAACCCTCTCTGGAGGAGCTCCTCGACCGCATGCAGCCGCGGCTCAAGCGGATCCTCTCCCGCTACCGCATCCCGGCGCAGGACGCCGAGGATCTGCTGCAGGAAACCTTCCTCATCATGGTCGCCAAGTGGGGGACCATCCGCAATCCGGACGCCTGGCTGCTCGCGACCCTCGCCAACCGCTGCATCATCTACTGGCGCAAGTACCGGAGCCGCCTCTGGGACCTGGTCGACACGGCCATCCTGGAGCTGCTGTCGGAAGCCGAGGCCCCGGCCCAGGAGAAGTCCGATCTGCGGTTCGACCTGGAAGCGCTGCTGTCGTCTCTGCCCGACCGCTGCCGTTCCGTGCTGCGGCTGCGCTACGGCCTGGGCTGCAGCACCGCCGAGGCGGCGGAGCGGACCGGCTACTGCAAGTCGAGCATCCGCAAGGTCACCCGCCGCTGCCTGGCCGCCTTGACCAACCAGCTGCTCGGCTACGGCGTGAACGGTCTGCCCCGCCTGCCCCACGAGGAGTAGGGCGGCCCTCACCCCTGGCCCCATCGGCGGAAAGGGGAGGGGGCTTCTGTCCCCGGTGGCCCCGCTTCTGTCCTGGATGTCCCTACTTCTGTCCTCAGTTGCCCGATTTCTGTCCTCGGTTGCCCGGTTTTGGTCTTCGGTAGACCTGCTTCTGTCCTCGGTTGCCCTACTTCTGTCCTCGGTTGCCCTACTCCTGTCCTCGATAAGCCTACTTCTGTCTTCGGATGCCCTGCTTCTGTCCTCGGTTGCCCTATTTCTGTGGTGAATCTCCCTGCTTTTCCTCAGAAGTCCCTGCATCTGACGGGGTGAGGGCCGGTTTGACCTCTTCCCCCCGCTTTGCTACCGTGCCGTCCGTCATGCAGACGGCCGAATCCCACTTCGACGAACCGCTCAACGAGCTCCGCCGCCGGATCGAGGAGCTGGAGGGGTACCCGGCCGGGAGCGGGCAGGACCGGGAGCTCGAACGCCTGCGGAGCACCCTCAAGAAGAGCACCGCCGAGATCTACGACAACCTCAGCCGCTGGCAGAAGACCCTCGTCGCCCGCCACGCCGACCGCCCCTACACCCTGGACTACGTCCACTACCTGATGAGCGACTGGGTCGAGCTGCACGGCGACCGCGCCTTCGCCGACGACCCGGCGATTGTCGCCGGCCTGGCCAGCTTCGCCGGGCGGAGCGTCGCGGTCATCGGGCACGAGAAGGGGCGCGACACCAAGGAGCGCATCCGCCGCAACTTCGGCCAGCCACGGCCGGAGGGGTACCGCAAGGCCCTCCGCGTCATGCGTCTCGCCGAGCGGTTCGGCCTGCCGGTCCTCACCTTCATCGACACCGCCGGCGCCTCGCCGGGGATCGACGCCGAGGAGCGCGGCCAGGCCGAGGCGGTGGCGAGGAACCTGATCGAGATGGCCGCCCTCCGGGTGCCGATCGTCGTCACCGTCACCGGCGAGGGGGGGAGCGGCGGCGCCCTCGCCCTCGGGGTGGGGGACCGCGTCTTCGTCCTCGAATACGCCACCTACTCGGTGATCTCGCCCGAGGGCTGCGCCGCGATCCTGTGGAAAGACCAGGAGAGCAAGGCCGAGGCCGCCGAGGCCATGAAGCTGACCGCCCCCGACCTCCTGGAGCTGGGGGTGGTGGACGAGATCATCCCCGAGCCGCTGGGCGGCGCCCACACCGACCCGGCCGAGACCTGCCGCCGGGTGGGGGAGCGGATCGCGGCGGCCCTCGGCCACCTCGAGCGCCTGCGCCCGGACGAGCTGGTCGCAGAGCGCTACCAGAGGTTCCGCTCGCTCGGGGTCTACGACGAAGGGTAGCGCCCTGGCTCCCCTCGCCGCCCCGGCCGGGGCTCCTTCGCCGGTTCCCGCCGACCCGACTCCGCTCTCCCTGGGAAGCACCGCCTGGGTGCCGGCGCCGGTCCCGCCGACTGCGGCGGCCCTCATCGCTGCCGGTATTCCCGCCCGGCTCGCCCCGCTCCTCGCCCGCCGCGGGGTCGCCGATCCGGCCGCGGCGGCGCGCTTCCTCACCCCCTCCGTCGACCAGCTGTTCGATCCCTCCCTCTTGGCCGGCATGGAAGAGGCGGTGGCCCGCCTGCGCGCCGCCCGCGAGCGCGGCGAGCGGGTGGCGATCGTCGGCGACTACGACGTCGACGGCGTCACCTCGACCGCCATTCTCCTCGCCGCCTTCGGTGCCTGCGGCATCGCCGCCCAACCGATTCTGCCGCACCGGCTGGAGGAGGGCTACGGCTTCCAGCCGATCCACGTCGAGCGCGCCAAAGCCGCCGGCTGCCGGCTGATCGTCACCGCCGACTGCGGCAGCTCCTCGCTCACCGCCGCCACCGCCGCTCTCGCCGCCGGCCTCGACGTGCTGGTGACCGATCACCACATCCCGGGGTGCGAGCTGCCCGCCGCCGTCCTCCAGATCAACCCGCGCCAGGCGCACTGCACCTATCCCTTCCCCGACCTCGCCGCGGTCGGCCTGGCCTTGAAGCTCGCCCTCGCGCTCCTCCGCGCCTGCGGCAAGAAGGTGGACCTCGCGGCCTTCCTGCGCATCGCCTGCCTGGGGACGATCGCCGACCTCGTGCCGCTCCGCGGCGAGAACCGGGTGATCGCCGCCCTGGGCCTCGCCGCCCTGCCCGCCACCCGCTCGGTGGGGCTCCAGGCGTTGATCCGCCAGGCCGGCATGAAGCCGCCGTTCACCGCCTCGGACGTCGGCTACCGGATCGGGCCGCGGATCAACGCCGCCGGCCGTCTCGACACCCCGGAGCCCGCCCTGGACCTCCTGTTGACCCGCGACCCCGAGCGCGCCTTCCGCCTCGCCCTCCAACTCGACGCCTGGAACCGCCAGCGCCAGGCCGAGGAGGTGCGGGTGGTGGAGGAGGCGACCGCCCTCTTAGCCGCCCGCGCCGCGCAAAAGCCGCTGCCGCCGGTACTGGTGCTCTGGAAGAGCGGCTGGCACAAGGGGGTTATAGGAGTGGCCGCCGGGAGGTTGGCACGGGATTTTCATCGTCCCGCTCTGCTTCTCGCGGCCGAGGGGGAGACCGCGACCGGGTCCGGCCGGAGCATCCCGGGCATCGAGCTGCACAGTTTTCTCAACCGATGGGGAGGGCGGATGGAACGCTTCGGCGGGCATGCCCAGGCGGTGGGGCTGACCGTGCGGCTCGACGGTCTGCCGGCGCTCCAGGCGGAGTGGGAGGCGGCGGCCGCCGAATGGCCGGTCGAGCTTCTCGCCCCCCGGCACGAGTACGAGATCGCGGTGGCGCCGCGCGAGGTCGGCCCGGAGCTCCTGGCTGAGCTCGACCGCCTGGAGCCGCACGGCCAGGGCAATCCGCGGCCGCTCCTCTACACCGGCCCGCTCACCCTGGCCGGCCCGCCGCGGCTCTTCGGCAACGGCCACCTGGCGGCCCGGGCGCGCGGCGAGGACGGCGGGGCGGTCGAGCTGGTGGGCTGGAGCTGGCAGGCCCGGGCCGCCTCCCTCGCCGGGCGCTTCGAGGCGCTCGGCTATCTGGAGAAGGACGCCTACACCGGCGGGCCGGTGCTCCGCCTCCTCGACAGCCGGCCGGCCGGCGCGCAACCCGTAGAATAGGCGCCGATGCCGATCAAGCCGAGACGCGGGAGAGTCACCGGGCTGCGCGCCCTGCTCCTGATCGTCCTCGTCGTCCTGGTCGGCGGCGTCACCGGGCTGCTCTACTTCGGGCGCTCCGGCAAGCCGAAGCGGAAGGTGGCGGACGACCTGAGCAAGGCGGAGAAGGGGACGACCCTCATCGGACAGGATTTCGACTATACCTACACCCAGGGCCAGCGGCCGGTCTTCCGCATTCGCGGCGAGAGCATCCGGGCCGACAAGGAGAACACCGTCTTCCTCGACAAGGTGGGAGTGACGATCTACGACCGGCAGGGGCGCCCCTTCGAGGTGGAGAGCCGGGAGGCGAGCTTCAAGCGCGCCACCAACGAGGGTGAGCTGCGGGGGGATGTCCGCCTGCGCGGCCCCGGCGACCTCATCCTGCACACCGCCGCCCTCGACGTCCTGGAGCAGGGGCGCACCCTGATCACCGAGCGCCCGGCGGAGATCCACTTCGCCGGCGAGTACCTGGCCTGGGGCCAGCAGCTGACGGTCAAGCAGGACCAGCAACTCTTCCTCCTGGACGGCAAGGTCAACGTCACCACCCTCTCCGACCAGGGGCCCGACATGTCGCTCGACGCCGCCAAGCTGGTCTACGAGCGCCAGGCCCGGCAGCTTCGGGTCGAGGGGGACGCCCAGCTGACCCGCGACCAGGACCGCATCAAGGCCGACCGCATCACCGCCTTCCTGGATGCCGACGAGAAGTCGGTGCTCTTCGTCCGCGCCCTCTACCGCGTCAGCGGCGAGGCGCACTCCCGGGAGAAAGGGAAAGGGAATACCCTGATCCGTTTCCGCGGCGACGACCTCGCGGTGCTCCTGGAGCCCGCCGGCCCGAAGGCCGGCCGGGAGCCGCGCACCGTCGCCCTGGAGGGCCAGTCGGCGAAGCCGGACGACAAGGCCGAGCTGCAGACGATCGGCGGCGGGATCACCCGCATCCTGCGCGCCCGGCGGGTCGAGGGGCACATGGCCGAGGGGAAGCTCAGCGCGGCCGAGGGGTTCGGCGGGGTCGAGATGAGCGAGATCGGCGGTGCCGGCGGCGTCGGCGGCGTCGGCGGCATTGGGGCGATCCTCCGTCATGCCGTGGGGCAGCGCGCCCAGGCGAGCTTCCGGCCGGACGGCCAGGTGGGCTCCCTGGCGCTCCAGGAGAACGTCGCCTACAAGGACCCGCAGATCGAGGTCACCGGCGACCGTGGCCAGATGGCTTTCGACACCGGGCAGGGCGAGTTCTTCGGCCGCCCGGTCCATGCCCGCTCGGAGCGCGGCGAGTTCACCGGCCCCCACCTGACCTACGACCGTTCGACCGGCATCCTGCACGGCGACAACGGGGTCCAGGCCCTGCTCAACCAGGAGCAGAGCGGCGCCCTGGGGGGCGGCTCGCCGCTCACCCAGGGGGAGGGGCCGGTGCACGTCAACGGTCAAGAGGCCTTCCTGCGCGACAAGCCGCGCTCCTTCCTCTTTCGCGGCGACGTCCGGGCCTGGCGCGGCGAGAGCGTGCTCACCGCCAAGGAGCTGCGCGGCGACCAGGTGCCGGGGGAGGGGGGAGCGCCCGAGGATCGGCTGACCGCGACCGGCGGGGTGAAGACCCTCTACATCCCCCGTCCGCAGCCGCCGGGGAGCGCCGCCGGTACCGGCGGCACTGGCGGCCCCGGGAGCGATGGCGGGGAGGCGGGGACGCCGCAGAAACCGCTGGAGGTGACGGCGAGCGACCTCGTCTACCTCTCGGGCAAGGGGCTCCTCACCTACACCGGCGCGGTGCGCGTGGTGCAGGAGGGCCGGACCCTGACCTGCCAGCAGCTCGACGTCGCCCTGGGGAAGGACAAGAAGGTGGAGACCATGACCTGCACCGGGCAGGCCCACCTGGTCGACCCGCAGGCCGGCCGGGACATCCAGGGCGAGCGCGCCTTCTACCGGGTGAAGGACCGGATCATCGAGATGTACGGCAATCCGGTCCACATGCTCGACAAGGAGGGCAACAAGCTGCAGGGCAAGCACGTCAACTACTTCATGCAGAACGGCCGGGTGGAGGTGAAGGGCGATCCGCCGGTCCCGGGGGCGGCGACCCCGCCGGCCGCCAAGGCAGCCCCGGCGGCTCCGGCGCCCCTCACCCCCCCTACCCCCCCTCTCCCGGCCCGCCCCCCCGTTCCCCCGGGAGAGGGGGGAGAAAAGAAGAACCTTGCCGATAGCGGGCTTGCTACGCTTCCTATGCACTCCGCTCCCCTCTCCCGGCGGTGGGGGTGGGGGGCCGGGAGAGGGGCCGGGGGTGAGGGGCTGCCAGGAGCCGAATCATGAATCCCGCCAACGAGCCGCAGAAGCTCTCGACCGAGGGGCTGCGGAAGGTCTACCGCGGCCGGCAGGTGGTGCAGGGGGTGTCGGTCGAGATCGGGCCGGGGGAGATCGTCGGGCTCCTGGGGCCGAACGGCGCCGGGAAGACGACCACCTTCTATATGGTGGTGGGCCTGACCCCGCCCGACAGCGGCCACGTCTTCCTCGGCGACGAGGACATCACCGACCTCCCCATGTACCTGCGCGCGCAGCGCGGCATCAGCTACCTGCCCCAGGAGCCCTCGATCTTCCGCAAGATGTCGGTCGAGGACAACCTGCGGGCCATCTTCGAGACCCTCGACCTGCCGCACGCCGAGCAGGAGCGACGGATCGACCAGCTGATCACCGAGTTCGGCCTGACCCGGGTGCGCCGGAACAAGGGCTATGCCCTCTCGGGCGGCGAGCGGCGGCGGGTCGAGATCGCCCGTGCGCTCGTCATCAGTCCGTGGTATATCCTTCTGGACGAACCGTTTGCGGGGATCGACCCGATCGCCGTCCTCGACATCCAGGGCATCATCCGGCACCTGAAGAGCATGGGCATCGGGGTCCTCATCACCGACCACAACGTGCGGGAAACTTTGAAAATCACCGACCGGGCCTATATCATCAACAACGGCGAAATCCTGCGCTCCGGCACCCCTCCGGAGCTCGCCGCCGATCCGCAGGTCAGAAAAATCTATCTCGGTGAGGCCTTCTCGCTGTAGACACTTGGTAGGATGCAGGTTGGCATGGCTTTAGAGCAGAAACTTTCCCTCAAGCTGGCGCAGAAGCTGGTGATGACGCCATCTCTGCAGCAGGCCATCAAGCTGCTGCAGATGACGCGCATGGAGCTCGACACCCTGCTCACCCAGGAGCTGGTGGAGAACCCGGTGCTCGAGGAGAGCAGCGAGCTCTCGGAGGAGGAGGCCACCCGCGAGGAGGCGCCGGCGACACCGGAGGAGAAGCCGGCCAACGGCGAGGAGATCGACCACGGCGAATCGATGGAGAACATCGACCTGGACGCCTACTTTGGCGACTACTGGGAGGGCTCCGGTCACTCCTCGATGATGGAAGAGAGAGACGAGCCGCCGATCGAGAACAGCCTGTCGCGCGAGCCCGACCTCTACGACCACCTCCTCTGGCAGCTCCACATGGCGGACGTCACACCGCGGCAACGGGAGATCGCCGAGCTGATCATCGGCAACCTGGACCCCGACGGCTTCCTCGTCGCCACCCCCGAGGAGATCCGCGAGCTGGGCGACCAGTGGTCGGGCGAGGGGGAGGGGGAGTGCCGCAACTACACCCCGGAAGAGGTGATGGAGGCGCTCGCCCTCGTCCGCAGCTTCGACCCGCCGGGGATCGCCTGCAAGGACCTCCAGGAGAGCCTCCTCCTGCAGATGGACGCCCGCGGGGTCGCCGCGGACGCCCTCGCCCGCCGCATGGTGGTCGAGGCCTGGGACCTTTTCCTCCGCCGCCAGTTCCCGGCGGTGGCCAAGAAGCTGGGGGTCGAGCTCGCCGTGCTCGAATGCGAGCTGGAGCTGATCAAGACCCTGGAGACCCATCCCGGCCGCAAGTTCTCGACCGACCGGCCGCACTACATCGAGCCCGACGTCTTCGTCCGCCGGGTGGGCGACGAGTACGTCATCCAGCTGAACGACGACGGCCTGCCCCGCCTACGGGTCAGCCGCGCCTACCGGCGGATGCTGCAGAGCATGCGCAGCGAAGGGCGCCAGTCGGAAGCCCAGCAGTTCATCAAGGACAAGATCCGCTCCGCGGTCTGGCTGATCAAGAGCCTCGACCAGCGCCAGCGCACCATCTACAAGGTCGCGGCCTCGATCATCCGCCAGCAGCGCGAGTTCCTGGACCGCGGGATCGAGTACCTGCGCCCCATGGTGCTGCGCGACGTGGCCGAGGACATCGGCATGCACGAGTCGACGGTCTCGCGGGTGGTGTCGAACAAGTACATGCACACCCAGCGCGGCCTCTTCCCGATGAAGTTCTTCTTCCACAGCGGCATCGACCGCGAGTACGGCGAGAACATCTCGTCGCTCACGGTGAAGCGGAAGATCGAGCAGCTCATCCAGTCCGAGGACCCCAAGCGGCCGCTCTCCGACAGCGAGCTGATGCGGATCTTGAACCGCGAGGGCATCCAGATCGCCCGCCGGACCGTCGCCAAGTACCGGGACGAGCTCGCCATCCCCTCGTCGACCGACCGCAAGCAGATCTTCTGAGCCTCCCCGTGCGCCTGGGTTCCCTGACGCGGCCGGAGCTCCTCTTCTTAGACCTCTGCGCCGCCGACCGTCAGGCGGTGCTCCACGACCTCGCCAAGCGGGTGGCGGCGGCGGGGCTGGTGCACAATGCCGGGGAGCTCTATGACAAGCTCTGGGAGCGCGAGCAGCTCGGCTCGACCGGAGTGGGCGCCGGGGTGGCCATCCCGCACTGCAAGCTGAAAGGCTTGGCCAAGGGTATCGTGGCGGTGGGGGTGGCGCCCCAGGGGGTCGACTTCGCCGCCGTCGACGGCCGGCCGGTCCAGCTGTTCTTCCTCGTCGTCTCGCCCAGCGAGTCGCCGGCCGAGCACCTCCAGGTCCTGGCCGCCATCTCGCGCTGGGTGAAGGCCGACCAGCACGTCCAGAAACTGCTCGCCCTGCCGGACCGGGAGGCCGTCTATGGACTCCTCCAGGAGGGAGGCTGACATGGTGTCGACACCGTCCCACGTCGAAGTCAAGGAGCTGCTCTCGGCCGAGCTTTCCGAGCTCCACCTGCGGGTCCTCTCCGGCGACTCCCACCTGGACAACCTGATCAGCCATCCGCGGGTGCAGAAGCCGGGGCTCGCCTTCGCCGGCTACTACGCCTACATCAAGCCGGGGCGGGTACAGATCATCGGCGAGAGCGAGACCGAGTACCTGCGCACCCTGGACGACGAGGAGCGCCACCGCCGCTTCGAGCACATCGCCTCGCTCCCGGTGCCGGTCTTCGTCATCACCAAGGGGATCGCGCCGCTCGACGGGTTCCTCCGCGCCTGCCAGGAGCGCGAGGTGCCGGCGCTCTCCTCGACCGCCCTCTCCTCGACGGTGATCAAGGAGATCAGCTACTTCCTGGAGGACCACCTGGTTCCCTCGACCACCCTCCACGGGGTGCTGCTGGAGATCTACGGCATCGGGGTGCTGCTCATCGGCCAGAGCGGGGTGGGGAAGAGCGAGGCGGCGCTCGACCTCATCACCCGCGGCCACAGCCTGGTGGCGGACGACCGGGTGACCGTCAAGCGCTATCCCAACGGCGACCTGATCGGCTTCTCGGAAGGGCCGCTGCGCCACCACATGGAGCTGCGCGGCATCGGCATCATCAACGTCCAGGACCTCTTCGGTCTCGCCTCGGTGCGCGAGCGGAAGGGGATCGACCTGGTGATCGAGCTGGAGCCCTGGGAGGGGGGCCAGGCCTACGAACGGCTGGGGCTCGACGAGACCCTCTACAACATCCTCGAAATCCCCTGCCCCTACATCCGCATGCCGGTGACGGTGGGGCGGAACATCGGCATCCTGGTCGAGATCGCCGCCCGCAATCACGTCCTGAAGCTCCAGGGTCATCACTCCGCCCGGGAGTTCGCGCGCAAACTGGAGGAGCAGCTTGAGCGCAACCGCAAGTCCCTCCGCCAAGCCTAGCAAGGCCCGGCTGGTCCTCATCACCGGCCTTTCGGGCTCGGGGAAGAGCACGGTCGCCAAGTGCTTCGAGGACCTCGGCTACTACACGGTCGACAACATCCCCCTGCCGCTTCTGCGGGACTTCCTCGGTCGACCTCTGGAGCTGGTGCGCGGCTACGACCACATCGCCGTCGTCACCGACGTCCGCGCCCCCGGCTTCGCCGAGGAGTTCCCGCGGTTGATCGGCGAGATCGACCTGGCGCACCTGGACGTCACGCTCCTTTTCCTCGAAGCCTCGGACGAGATCCTCGTGCGGCGCTTCTCCGAGACCCGGCGGCCGCACCCGCTCGCCCTCGACCGGCCGGCGAGCGAGGGGATCGAGCGCGAGCGCGAGCTGCTGGCGGAATTGAAGGCCCGGGCCGACCTGCTGATCGACACCAGCGACTGCTCGATCCACGAGATCCGCACCCAGGTCTACCGCGACTTCGCGACCGGAGCGGAGACGGAGCCCGGGATGGTGGTGTCGCTGGTCTCCTTCGGCTTCAAGCACGGCGTTCCCAAGGGGACCGACCTGCTCTTCGACGTCCGCTTCCTGGCCAACCCCCACTTCGTCCCCGGTCTGCGCGAGCAGACCGGCCAGGACCGGGAGGTCCAGGAGTACCTGGAGCGGCAGCCCGAGTACGGCGAGCTGGGCGACCGGCTGACCGACCTCCTCGCCTTCCTCCTGCCGCGCTACCGCCGCGAGAACCGGAGCTACCTCTCGGTCGCCATCGGCTGCACCGGCGGCCGGCACCGCTCGGTGGCGGTGGCCGAGCTGCTGAAAGGAAGGCTGGAGGCGCTGGGCTGGCCGGCGCGGTTGATCCACCGGGACATCTCCCGGTAGGGGAGCCCTCACCCCGGCGGCTGTCCTGCAGCCGAGAGGGTAGAGACGCCCCAGGCGCTATCGAAAACCTTGCCGTGACCCATCCGTCGGGGCGTCTCAACGCCCCCGTCACCGCAGCGTCTCCGGCCTGCGGAGACGCCCCGCCGGCGGTGGTTCCGGGGGGTGCCCGGACGGCGGCAGGGGCGTCTCTACCAAAACCCTCCCGTACCGGAGCCTGTCGTCTTTTCCCGACGGATTTCGATCTTCCCGGTAGCGGGCCGCCGCGGATCGCATTGGTCCGCGGCGCATGCTACGCTTCTCTACGTTATCGCGAACCGATGACCTACGCCGAGCTGCAAACCAAGCCGAACGGTCCCGAGGCAGCTGCCAAGCGCCCGGAGGCGAGCCGCTCGTCTCCGCAGCGCGACCTGGCGCAACCCAGCTTCGCGGCGCCGGGGAGCAGCCTCGCGGGAACGCCCGGCGACAACCTCCTCAAGCTCCAGCGGAGCCACGGCAACCGCTACGTCCAGCACCTCCTGGCCTCCGAGAGGCGCGCGCCCGTGCAGCGGAAGTGCGCGAAGTGTGAGGCCCAGGAGGAGAAGGAGCAGGAGCAGGAGGTCCGCGGGGCGCCGCTGCCCTCCCCGGGGACGCTGCAGCGCGCCCCGCGGCTCCCGACCGTGGCCCAGCCGGCGGCGGCGGCCGTCTCGGTCAGCCTGGAGGGGATCTCCTTCGAGCCCTCCGGCCAAGAGGTCTTCGCCGCCGGTCCCAAGTCGCCCCAGCTCCTCGCCATGGTGCTCAACCGCCTGCTGGGCAGCCAGTACCGGCCGGAGATGGTCGCCCAGGTCAACGCCTACCTCGACAGCCAACAGCAACAGCGCTACGGCGGCTTCAGGGAGGGCCAGACGGCCCAGGCCGGCGAGCCCTTGGGCCGGACCGAGCTCCGGCTCGGCACCGTCTCGGTCCTCCTCGACTATCTGGAGAGGCAGCGCAAGCTCAAGGTCGACCTCTCGCCGGAGCAGCGGGAGATCCTCCGGAAGGGCTATGCCACGGTCGACGCCTGGGGCTTCCTGCGGCAGCAGGCACAGCTCCACAACCGGCCGCTCCCCCCCTGGTACACCCTCGAGCTGTTCCTTCAGGAGATGGGGCAGCAGGGGGCGCTCCTCAAGCTGTATCAGGAGGCCATCCAGCTGATTCCGCAGGACCGGCAGGTGGCGGAAAGCGTCGGTCTCCTGGCGATCACGCAGATCCGCGCCGCCCTGGACGATCCCATCGAGGTCCTGGAGGCGATCCGCACCGATACCGGCCTCGCCGGCAACGAGAAGACCCGCGACGTCTACGCCCGCCTGTGGAACGTCGCGGCGCCCGGGCCGGACGGCGCCGTCTCCGTCCCCACCCAGATCGTCAATGCCAACACGGCGGGCCTCTTCCTCGCCTGGGTCCGCAGCCAGAAGAACGTTGCCGCGCAGGCGGTGAGCGATCCCAGCCGGAGGATCCTGCTCCTCGAACGCTACGGGCGCTACCTCGGGCAGCTGTCCCCGAAGGGACCGGCGAGCGGCAACCAGCAGATCCGCGACGTTGCGGGCAGGGCGAACCGCCCGCCCATCCCCTCGACCCTCTCGGTCGTGCCGGCGGTCAAGGCGCCGCTCTACGACGCCGCCCTGGGCACCGACCACCGCTTCACCCACCAGGTCGAGTTCCCGGACGTCTGGACCGCCCTCGGCAGCTACGGCTTCGGCTGGGAGCGGGTGCGCATCCCGGACGACAAGATCGGCCAGCCGGTCGATCCCGATACGCTCGAAGGCGAAAAGGCGACCACCGGCGAGGTGGCGTCGGTGCGCTTCAGCCGCGCCACCCGCTACGCCAAGGCCGACATCGAGAAGGTCATCGACGAGACCCAGGCCGACCTCGGGCCGGCCGGCGTCGGGGCCGTCACCCTGGTGGGGGCCAACGCCATCCTGCGCTACGTCGGCACCGGCATCCAGCTCGCCATCGAGATCTTCAGCCGGCCGCAGGACCAGAAGCAGATCGTCTTCCCCGAGCCCGGGCTTTACCTGGTGCGCGGGATCATGAGCGCCTACCTGAACGGCGAGGAGGAGGTGGTGCGGGCGCCGAGCGTCGCCTACTTCCCGGTCCTCGCCCGCGATCCGGACGAGATGGCGACCGCCGGGGTGGAGCAGGCCGCCAAGTCGCGGGAGGCGGCGAAGACCCGGATCGCCGAGATCGATGACAAATTGCAGACCGTCCTCTATGACAAAGAGCGCCAGACCCTCCTCGCCGAGCGCGCGAACCTGGCGCGCGCCCTGGGTCCGGTGGGCGCCGCCCTGGAGCACCAGAAGGCCGAGCTCACCCAGTACGTCGCCGATCTCGAAGCCGGGCGCCAGACCGGCGATCAAACCGGCGACCTCGGCGCGGCCAAGGAGCAGCTCGGGGAGATCGGCAAGATCTTGGACGTCCGCGAGCGGAGGAATCTCCCGGCCGGGGAGTCGCCGGTCGCCCACTTCGTCTCCGATCTCGGCCAGACCCTCCCGCTCAACCTGGAGATCGTCGACAAACCCCACTCCGGCCCGCGCTTCCACGTCCAGATCTCGGACCTGACGACGCACAAGAGCGGCCTCGAAGATGGCTATGGCAAGACCCGCGACGAGGCGATCCTCGCCGCCTTGAAGACTCTCCTTCAGGGCACCCACGGCTACGGGCGCGGCCGCGTGGCGATCCAGTTGGGCGGCGTCACCCACACGCAGCGGATCGAGGCGAGCCTCGGCAACCTCCTGATGGAGTCGATCGACAACGTCACCCTGGTGCTCTCGCTCGCCGCGGTGGTCGCGGCCCCCCTGACCGACGGCGCCAGCCTGGCGCTGCTCATCCCCCTGGGGGTGGTCGGCGCCGTCCCCGCGGCCTACCGGGTGGTCCAGAAGATCGAGGCGGGGACCTTCAACTTCGACCTCGAAAACGCCCTGGAGCTGGTCAACGTGGTGGGGAGCGTGATCGGCATCGCCCGGGTGGGGGCCGGAGCGCTGCGCCTGGTGCGGGTGGGGCGCGGGCTCCTCATCCTGGGTTTCGGCGCCGACGCCCTGGGCGCGGTGCTCATGGGCGCCAGCGTGCTCGACCAGATCAACGCGCTCCAGGGTCTCCCCGAGGGGGAGCGGGCGGCCGCCCTGACCATGCTCCTCGGCCAGACCATGCTCTCGGTCGGCATCACCGTGGGCGGGGCGCTCGCCCATCGCGCCCACCAGGCGCGCCTGGAGGCCCGGGCCCAGGCCGGCCACCCCGAGCCGGCCCGGCTCCCCGCGGGCGCTCCGGTCCCCGCCGAGCCCGTCTACCTCAAGGACCCCCCGGCGCACGCCGAGCCCGTCCACTCCCCGGGGGCTCCTGTACCCGTCGAGCCGGTCAAGCCCCTGGACGGTGCTCCGGCGCACGCCGAGCCGGTCAAGCCTCCCGTGCCCTCCGAGACGGCCCCCCACCCTCCCGCAGCCGGCGAGGCCGAGGAGAAGCGCCCGAACCGCGACATCGACCCCGAGCCTTCTACCCAGGCCCCGCAGCCCGGCTCTCTTGGGCCGGAATCGGAATGGACCGTCGGCACCAATTCGGTCGGCGCCACGGTGTTCCGGTCGGACACGCAGATCACGGGCGACTCCGATTCTCCCGCCCACCTGGAGGGTCTCGTGGTCCGTGCCCGGCGCACCGGACGACCGGTGACGATCATCACCGGCTACCACGGGACGCCCGCCGGCCAGACCAAGCCGGCTCCGGAGTTCGCCCGCTATGACAAGGAATACTATCAACAGAGGTATCCTGACGTGACCGTGATCGACACGTCGGAGATGTCTCACAACGAGCGCCTGGCCCTGATCGACTCGACCCGCGGCGTCGTCGTCGTCGCCACCTGCTATGGCTCCTGTGCCCGCCCCGCCCCGCTGGAGCCGGGAATGACCGCCGGGCTCCGCCCGGGGGCCGCCGAGGGCAAGCGGCCCAGCATCCGCGACATCGTGCCGGAGGGGGAGACGCCGCCGTCTTCCGCCTCCGCCGCGGAGCTGGGCAAGGAGTCGGACTGGGTCCTCGCCTCGAATGCGGTCGGTGCCCAGGTGTTCAAGTCGCTCACCCCGATCAGCGCCGATCCCGCCCATGTCGAGGGGCTCGTGGTCTGGGCCCGGCGCCAGGGGAAGAAGGTCACGCTCGTCACCGGCTACTACGGGTCCGCCGGCGGCGGCACCTTCCCGGAGAAGCGGTTCGCTCTCGACGACGCCAAGTTCTTCGGCAAGAGGTACCCCGACGTGGAGATCGTCGACACCTCGGAGTGGACGCACGATCAGCGGTTGGCGGCGATCGACGCGACCCCCGGGGTCGTCATCGTCAGCACCTGCTACGGCGCCTGCGCCCTGCCCACCTCCGCTCCCGCTCCGGCGCATCCGGGCGGGTCGGCCAAACCGCAGCTCGCCCTGCCACCCGCCGGCGGCACCTCCGGCCCGCCCGTCCGCGCCACGGTGGACGAGATGTTCCACCGCTACGCCGTCGAGGAGGACCTGAAGCGGCTGGGTCCGGTCACCGAGGAGACGAAGCCCGTCCTGGAGAAAAACGACGCTCTCCGCGGAGCGCTCGCCGAGAGCCCGCTCGCCGCCGCCGTCCTCAAGAAGTGCAGCTCGTCCTGTTTCCCGCCGAACGCCACGCGGGCGCAGATCGAGCGTCTGGAGCGCTACCTGCGCGCCCTCGGCCCCGGCTACGACGAGGCGGCTCTCCGCCAGTACCTCTACGACCGCCGGGACCTCCTGGACAGCGCGATCGCCGGGCTCGAGCAGGCGAAGACGGTGGGCCGGCTCAACGGCTGGCTCGCCTTCTACAACACCGAGGGGGAGGGGGGGATCTCGCGGGTCCGGCCCTACGAGGACCCGGCCTACATCGCCGAGGTGGTCCGGCGCTCGCACGACTTCGGCGTCAAGTACGGCGAGCTCCAAGCCCAGTCGGAGGGCATGGTCGACGTGGGCTTCGAGAACCCGATCCAGATCGGCGGCTTCGACCAGGGCTTCGACGACGTGCTGCACAAGGGGGCGAGCCTCGACCTCGGGGACGTCTACGTCGTCGAGTACAAGGGGGGGACCGCGGGCCTGAAACCGGGCCAGATGGAGTACGAATGGGTGGTGGGCAACATCCAGCGGCTCTACGCCGAGGGCGGGGCGAGAGGCCAGGACTGGGCGCGCGTCCTCGCCAAGGCCCTGCGCGAGGGGAGGCTCAGGGGTATCGCCTACTCGACCAAGATCTCCGCCGGGAGCCCGCTCCCCACGACGACGATCGGCACCTGGAGCTACCAACCGACCCGGCTCGGCTTCTGAGCCGCCCGCCGGGGGGTGGGGGAGAGCCCGAAACGTCTTCGGGCGTCGCCAAAACGATTTCGGAAGGTCCGGAAGAGCTTCCGGAGCGTCCGGAACGGTTTCGGGAGCTCCGGAACGACTTTTGGTGCGCCCGGAACAGTTTTCGGAGCCACGGATACACATTCGGACGTGCGGAATGTGTATCCGGGGCCTCCGGAACGACTTCCGGAGCCTCCGGAACGGTTTCCGGAGCCTCCAAAAGACTTTTGGCGCGTCCGAAACGGTTTCCGGAGCCTCCGGAACGACTTTTGGCGCACCCGAAACGGTTTCGGGAGCCCCGGATACACATCCGGACGCGCGAAATGTGTATCCGGGGCTCCCGAAGGCGTTCCCGAGCTGCCCGACACGAGTCTGGCGCGTCGCCCTGTCGCCGTCCTCCCACCCTGCGGCGTTCTCGTTCTTCGGAAAGGCACACCGCCCGCTACCGCGTCCCTCCCCCCTGGGCGGGGGGGCGGTTGGGGATGGGGGGAGGACAGGAGGGGGATGGTTCCAGCGATTTCTATTCTGGCTTCAGGTCCGCGGGATTCCGGCGGCTGTCCCAGACTCGCAGAACCCAGATGACCTCGGAATCGATCCTGTAGATGATCCGATGGCGCCCGCAAACGTAGTGCCGATACCGGCCTGCCGGCAGGAGATCGGCGGCCGTCGCCCCCATCTCCGGAAACTCTTGAATGTGGTGAACCGCCTCCAGGACCTCTACCGCGAACCGGCGCGCAGCCTCCGGGCTCCGCGCCGCCAGAAAGGCGTGCGCCGCTTGCAGGTCGAGGTCAGCCAGGCGAGACCACCGGAGCCTCCGGCTAGGCCTCACCGGCGGACCACCGCTCCAATTTCGCGAGAACCTCCGAGTGCTCGACCCAGCGGCCTTCGGTGATATCGCGCTCCGCATCCTCCACGGCGCGCTGCAGCTCACCCGTTTCCGCCGAGTCCTGAAGCTCCTCGAAGGCCTGGATCGAGAGCATCACGGCGACTCCCCGGCCCTCCCGGGTGATCACGACCGGCCGGCCGGTCGCGCGTACCTGCTCGACGATCTCCGTAGGGCGAGCTTCAAGATCGGACAGCGGCCGTACGTCCTCGCTTAGCTTCAGGGCTCGCATTGAGGGCCTCCTCCAGAGGGAAGTCTACCCTCTCCGGTCCCGCAGGGCCAAACGACGTGACAGCAGCGGCGCGGATTCCGCCAGGGGACCCCCCGCCCGGGCGCCGGCCCGAAGGGTCGCGTTATCTCAGCCCAGGGCAACGCCCTGGGTTGGCCTGCCGGATCCGGCAGGCGGCCTGACGGGCCGCGTTATCTCCCTGCGGAGAGCCGAATAACGCGACCTTTCAGGCCGCCGATTCCAGGCTGCCACCTGACCCAGGGCGTTGCCCTGGGCTGAGATAACACGGCCTTTCAGGCCGGCGCTCCCAGGGACCCCCACCCGCCCAAGGGCCCACCCCCCCAACCCCTCAAGCAATCCTTGAGGGTCAGTCGGCGCGCCGACAATCCTCCCCACGAAACTTTTCCCCGCCTCCCGGCGTCAAGACCTATGGAGGGAGATTCCCCATGGGCTCCATATTTCAGAACATCCGCTACTCCGCCCGGCAGCTTTCCGCCCGCCCGGGCTTCACCGCTCTGGCGGTTCTCGTCCTGGCGCTCGGGATCGGCGCCAACACGGCCATGTTCAGCCTGGTCAACGCCTTTCTGTTCAAGCCACTGGTGATCCACGAGCCGGAGCGAATCGTCGGCCTGTACAGCAAGGACACCAAGAAGCCGGACACCTATCGCTCCTTCTCCTATCCCGAGATGGCCGACATCCGTCGCGCCAACTCGGTCTTCACCGAGCTCGCGGCGCACAACATGGCCCTCGTCGGGCTCACCGAGGGCGATTCCACGCGCCGGATCATGGCCGACCTCGTCACCTCGAACTTCTTCGCCACCTTCGGCGTGCCGCTCCGGGTGGGCCGGACCTTCAGCCCCGAGGAAGAGCGGCCGGGGAGCGCCATCCCGGTGGCGATCCTCTCCCATGCCTTCTGGGTGAAGCGCGGCGCCGACCCGGCCCCCCTGGGCAAGCGGCTGCGCATCAACGGCCGGGACCTCGCCATCATCGGCGTCGCACCCCAGGGCTTCTCCGGCACCCTCGCCCTGGTGAGCCCCGAGATCTACCTCCCTCTCGGCATGTACGAGGCGGTGGTCAACGACTTCGGCGGCGAGCGCCGCCCGCTCGCGGCACGCGACAACCGTGCCCTAATCGCCATCGGCCGCCTGCGCGGCGGCCTCGATCTCCAGGCCGCGGACGTCCAGCTCGCGGCGACCTCCGCACACCTCGAAAAGCCGCTCCCCGACGACCGGGACCAGGCCCTCGTGGTGCGCCCGCTCTCTCGCCTCAGCGTGTCGACCAACCCCACCGACGACACCGAGCTGCGCGCCCCCTCGCTCCTCCTGCTCTCCTTAGCCGGCGTCGTGCTGCTGATCGCCTCGCTCAACGTCGCCAACATGGTGCTGGCGCGCGGCAACAGCCGCCGCAAGGAGATGGCCATCCGGCTGGCGCTCGGCGCCGGGCGGCGGGACATCGTGGCGCAGGGGCTGACCGAGGGGTTGATGCTCGCCCTCCTCGGCGGGATCGCCGGGTCGTTCGTCGCCGCGGCCGGCACGACGCTCCTCATCCGCTCGCTGGGAGCCATCGCGCCGATCCAGATCGCCTTCGACGCCACCCCCGACGTCCGCGTGCTCGCCGCGACCTTCGGCTTCTGCCTGGTGAGCACGCTCCTCTTCAGCCTCGGGCCGTCGCGCGCGCTCGCCCGGCCGAACGTGGCCACCCAGCTCAAGGCCGACGAGCAGACGGGCTCGCAGGGCCGGGAGCGGCGCCTGCTCTCGCGCCGGAACCTCCTGGTCATCGGCCAGCTGTCGCTCTCGCTCGCCCTCCTCGCGGCCGCCGGCCTCTTCGTCCGCAGCTCGCTCGCGGCGCTCTCCCTCCAGCCGGGCTTCCGCATGGAGCGCGGCGCGGTCGTCGAGATCGACCCCGGCCTCGCCGGGTACGACCCGGAGCGGAGCGCACAAGTGACGCGGGCGATGGTCGAGCGGCTGCGCGCCCTCCCCGGCGTCGAGTCGGCAAGCCTCGCCGCCACGGTGCCGTTCGGGATGACCTCGCTCGGCCGGACGGTCCAGCGGGCGAGCGATCCGGTCTCCGATCTCCGCGATCCGGCGAAACGGGATCGCCGGGTGGGAACGAGCTTCAACATCGTCGGCGCCGACTACTTCGCGACGCTCGGCATCCCGATCCTCCGCGGCCGGCCATTCCGGGAGGCCGAGACCCTGGCGGGCCAGAAGACGGCCGGCGTGGCGGTGATCGACCAGCTGGCGGCCGAGAAGCTCTGGCCGAAGGGGGAGAACCCCATCGGCCAGCGGCTCCGCATGGTCCAGGGAGACGGCAACGCCCAGACGCGCGAGGTCGAGGTGGTCGGCGTCGTCGCCAACATCTGCGATCACATCGTCGGCGGCAAGCCGCAGCCGCACCTCTATGTCCCCTTCGGCCCGGAGGCGCAGTCGAACATGCACATCCACCTCGCCTTGCAGCCGGGCTCCGCCCGCAGCCCGGAGGCCGAAGGGCTCGTCCTCGAGGCGGTACGGCGGGAGATCCGCGCCGTCGACAGCCGGGTGCCGGTGCTCGCGTTCCGCACCCTCCAGGATCACCTGGAAGCCAGCATGGACCTCTGGATCGTGCGCACCGCGGCGCGGATCTTCGGCCTCTTCGGCCTGGTCGCGGTGCTCCTCGCCGCGGTCGGGCTCTACGGGGTGCGGGCCTACACCGTGGCGCAGCGGACGCGCGAGATCGGCATCCGCATGGCGATCGGCGCCAGCCAAAGCGATGCCCTGGGCCTGATCCTCCGCGAGGGCCTGGTGATCACCGCGGTCGGCTCCGCTGTCGGCCTCCTCCTGGCGCTCGGGCTCGGCCGAGTGCTCTCCGGCATGCTCTACCAGGTGAGCGGCGTCGATCCGGCGGTCTTCGTCACCACGCCGGTCCTCCTGGGGCTCGTCTCGCTCCTCGCCTGCTGGGTGCCGGCGCAGCGGGCGGCGCGAATCCAGCCGATGGTCGCGCTGCACGGCGAGTGAGCTGGGGGAGAGGCGTCGCGAAACGGGAAGGGCCGGAGGGAGGCATCCTTCCGGCCCTTTGTTTGCAAGGTCGTTGCGCATCCGACCGATCGCGTGTTGTGCTATTCTCCGTTCAAAGCAACAGCCCATGCGCAATCAACCGTCCCCTCCGGACGGCGCTCCGACGCCCGCCGGCACGGGACCCACCCTCCCGCCTAGGGAGAAGGAGGCAGGCTTGACGACGCGAAGAACGGTTTTGAAGGCGATCGTGACGGCCGGCGCGGCCCAGGTTTTCCTCGGCAAGCTGGGGGGGCTCCGCGCCTTCGCCCAGACGGCCAGCGTCCCGATGCGCCGCACCCTCCACGGCATGGCGCTCGACGATCCGGACCTCGACGCCTACCGCACGTTCGTCGACATCTTCCTGAACAAGACGAGCCAGTCCAAGCCGGCGAGCTGGCTCGGCTTCTCGCTCCAGCACGGGACCTACGGGGGCGGCTACAAGTACTGCCCCCACGGCGACTGGTACTTCCAGCCCTGGCACCGGGAGTACGTGGTGATGTACGAGCAGGCCGTCCGCTCGGTCACCGGCCATGCCAAGTTCGCCATGCCCTACTGGGACTGGACGGTCGACCGCACCTTCCCGAAGGCGTTCAGCGACGCGACCTACAAGGGCAAACCCAACGCGCTCTACGTGGCGGGCCGTACCCTGACCACCAGCAACTGGCCCTTGAAGGACAGCATCGTCGGGCAGACGCAAGTGATCGACAAGGTCTACGCCGAGACCGACTTCCAGGCCTTCGGCACGAGCAAGAACCCGGCCCAGAACAACCTCGACATGAGCTGGGTGGTGCGGGGCGGCGGTATCCAGGGCATCCTGGAGCGGACGCCGCACAACAACATCCACAACTTCATCGGCCACTACATGCCGTCGGCCGGCTCGCCGCGCGATCCCATCTTCATGATGCACCACGGCAACATCGACCGCATCTGGGCCTACTGGAACGGCCTCGGCCGCAGCAACCTCAGCGGCATGAGCCCCACGGACCAGAATCTCTGGCTCAACATGAACTTCAAGAACAACTACCTGAAGCCCGACGGCACGCCGTACAGCGCGGTGGTGAAGGACCTGCAGAATTTCCAGGCGCTCGGCTACACCTACGACAACCTGCCGAAGGCGCCGGACAAGAAGGTCTTCGACGTCGACCGTGCCAAGCGCCTGCACGCCCTCTTCGCCACCGCGGGGCAGAAGGTGGAGGGAATGCAGCTCCTCCGCGCTCCCAACAGCGCGGCGGGCACGGCCGCCAAGCCGCTGCGCAAGGAGCTGAAGCTCCCCAAGCTGGGAGCCACGATGGTCGCGCCGGTGCCGGAGGGGCAGCGGGGTACCGAGGTCTACGCCATCATCCGCGACATGAAGGTGAGTGCGGACGTCCAGGCCGTCCGGGTGTTCGTCAACCTCCCCAACGCCACCGCGTCGACGCCGGACAGCGATCCGCACTTCGTCGACCAGATCGGCATCCTCCAGCACTCCGAGCACGACATGAACCACAAGGCGCCGCCGTCGGCGCTGGTCGATCTCACCGCAACGCTGCGCAAGCTCGCCGGCGAGATCAAGGACGACACGATCAGCGTCGTCCTGCTGCCGGTGCTGCGGGAGGGGGCCGCCGCGGCCAAGGCTTCGGTGGTGCCGGCCTCGATCGAGATCGCGGAGCTCTAACGCTTGCCGATCGTGTAAAGTGTCCTTGACTGGGGTGATCCCGGGCCTCCCTTCGGGGGGTCCGGGGTCGGCCCACGGTGACGGAAGGCCTTCCCCATGCTCTCGACACCCTCCGACCTGTTCCTCCGCGGCTGCGGGCTCCTCCTCCTGGTCTTCGTCGCGGCCGCCTGCGCCCAGGCCCAGCCGCCCGCGCCCTCCGCACCCTCCGGCGTGCGGACCTCCTACCGCGAGATGCCGGTGCGGCTCTGCGTACCGGTCAAGGCAGAGGTCTGGACGGCGCTGCAGAGCGGCAAGACCCGCCTCGTCCTCCACATCCAGAACCAGACGCCGGCGGTCGTCTACAGCCGGCCCTTCCACATCGCCCTGCTCGGTCCGGGCAAGGCGAAGCCGGTCCCGGTCGACGACCTCGCGATGCAGCCCGACGTCCAGACCTCCGGCCAGCCCGAGCCCCAGCACTTCGGGATCGACCTGCGCCAGCACCTGCCCACCGCGGCGAGCCCGACCCTCTGCATCGAGGTCAGCGTCGACCAGGAGAACGCGGCGGAGGGGAAGGCGGAGCACCCGCTCCGGATCTGGGCCACGCTGGAGCCCTTGGGCTCTCCGCCCGCCGCCGGCAAGCCCTGAAGGCCGCCTCGATCCGAAGGGTGTTGTAGAGTCCTCGCTTCGAAGAGCATCAGATGAACTGGTGCTCCAAAGTGAGGAGACTCGCATGAAGAAGTATCTGTGGTTGGTGGCTTTGGTCCTCGCCTCGTCGCTCGCCGTGCCGGTTGCGGCGGACCCCGCGCACGCGCAACAGGACCAGGCTTTCGTGCACCAGCTGGTCCAGTCGATCTCGCCGGCGCCCGCGACGATGTCGTCCCCGGTCCTGGCCGAGAGCTCGTCGCCGTTCGCACCCCCCGCCGTCTACTGCTCGGGGTTCTACTGCTATACGGATACTGATTGCTGGACGCATTGCATCGGCGGCGAAGGCGCGAGCTTCTGCAATCGGGCGCTGCACAACTGCGTCCCGTATTGAGGTCTCCGTCCCTTCTGAATTGGAGAAGGAGGCAGGGTCGCACCGGTGTCGGCCCTGCCTCGCGGGATCTCCGGTCCTGCGCGCCGACACGATCTCAGCGGCCGAGCTTCTTTTCGACCCGGCGCCAGAAGGCCGCGAGGTCGAGCTCGATCTCCGGCAGAGCTTCAGACTGGTACGCGCCGTCGGAGGGCAGGGCGACGACGAACCGGCCCTCCCGGTTCACCAGGAATTCGATCTGGCGTCCGATCGCCTCGACGATCCAGTATTCGCGAACCCCCGAGCGGGCATAGAGCGCCAGTTTCTCGTCCCGGTCCCGCCGGATCGTACGCGGGGAGAGGACCTCGACGACGAGGTCCGGCGCGCCTTCGAGCCGGTCCTCCCCGATGCCGCGGCGGGCGGCCGAGAGGTAGAGGACGTCCGGCTGCACCACGGAATGATCCGCGAGGACGACGTCGATCGGGGCCTGCAACGTCAGCCCTCCCGACTCGTCGGCGATCTCATCCAGGATGCGATGGAGAGCGCCGACGACGATTTGGTGCAGGATCGTAGGGCTCGGACTCAAATAGAACCTCCCGAAGATCAGCTCGCAACGCGGCTCGTCCGGCAGGGCGTCGTAGTCCGCGCGCCGGTAGGGACCCAGCTCTGTGGGCAGAGGGAAGGGAGGCTCTTTGAGCAGGGCGACGGCCATGGAGGGAGTATACGTCCGTGGGCCCACGCTGGACATCGGGCACGCGTCTCCGGCCGCGCTCGCGGTAGGCACTCGCCGGCGGGTAAAGGTGGCATCGCCTTCCGCGGCGGGCGTAGCGCCCCCACCCGTGGGGGGCGTCGAAGGGCAAAACGCGACGCGCTGCCGCGAGATCCTCGCGCGTGGGCGGCTCTACGGAACCGCCGTCCTGCAGGGAGGTTCTGCGCGACTGCGCGACACGGCCGGCTACTTCCGCGCCGCTGTTCCGCTCCAAGGGGGCAGCGACCGCCCCTCTTCATTCGGTCATCGGCGTCCAGGGGGCAGCGACTGCCCCTCTTCATTCAGTCATCGGCGTCCAGGGGGCAGCGACTGCCCCTCGGAATTCTGTTACCGCCGTCCGACGGCCGGTGACGGGAGGAGGAGGGAGACCGTCGCCCTCCTCCTCGGCGATGCTTCAGGTGGTGAGGTCGTCCACGACCCCAGATCGGACCGAATGGCGTCGCGGTTATCGGTAGTTACAACCCGACGATTCAAGTAACGCTTGAGATTTAGACGGTTCTCCCCAGGGAGCTGGAAGAACTGGAAGACCACCCGTTCGCCCTTCCGGACGGCGACGATGTCGCAGCCTTCGTCCTGGCCGGAAGCTCCAACGTGCTCGACATCCTCATAGCCCTCACGCTCGACCAGCGCGTAGCAGAGGCGTTCGAAGGCATCCGGCGAAAGCTTCTCGAACGGCAGAGGGTGAGTACTGCCGGTCTCGGGTGGGCGAGGGGCGGACATGATGGGGGAGAAGCGCTCCTATTGTAGCGTGAGAGCTGGGGTCGCAAGCCGCCTTGTTGCTGCTGAGGCTCCTCGGAGGTACTCTTTCCCTCATGGACCGATCTGTGATTTCGCGCAATCCCGCCGTGATGGGCGGAGCTCCCGTGTTCCGTGGAACCCGAGTGCCGGTCCAGACCCTCCTCGACTACCTTGAGGCCGGGGACTCTATCGACGATTTCCTGGAGGGCTTTCCCTCGGTCCACAGGGAGCAGGTCATCGCCTTCCTCGAAGAGGCCAAGGATCGGCTGCTGGCCGCAGCCTCATGAAGGTTCTTCTCGACG
>DASQPA010000023.1:0-27322 GCA_035644215.1 Thermoanaerobaculia bacterium | reverse complement strand
TCGCCGCCGCCTTCCGACTTGCCGCCGCCCTCGGCCTTGCCACCGCCTTCGGACTTTCCACCCTCTCCCGACTTGGACCCGCTGCCCGAGCTGCCGCCCTTCTTGTAATCGGTGACGTACCAGCCGGTCCCCTTGAACTGGACGGCCGGGGACGAGAACAGCTTCTTGACCGCGCCGCCGCACTCGGGACAGACGGCGAGCGGGGCATCGTTCATCTTCTGCAACAGCTCGGTCTTCTTGCCACACGCCTGGCATTGGTATTCGTACAGCGGCATCTCAGAATCTCCTCGGAGTCTCGATCAGGAGCCGAACCGGCCGCCCTCGGTCTTGAACCGGATCTTGATGGCGCCCGTCGCCTCCTCGCGCGGCCGGTGCTCCGCTGGCACCGGCACCTCCTCGGCCACCCCGGCGCTCTTGATCAGCCGCAGCACCTGGAGAGCATAGAGCAGCTTGCCGTTCTCGGCCGGGGTGTGGGGCCCTTGGGTACAGATCTCGTAGAGGGTCCGCTTGCCGTTGACCAGCGCGAGGAGCTTCATGTCCGCCGCGTCGAGCGCGGTCTCGATCAGCTCCTCGGTACGGTAACACGGCTCGAAGAGAGTTTCTTTCCGGCCCAGCCGGGCGACCAGGGCCTTGGCGTTGGGGGCGCGCTTGATGCCCTGGAGGACGACCTGGCGCATGGGAAGCTGGATGCGCACCGCATCGGCCTCGCGGAACTCGCCGATGCTGTAGGTGACCTCGCCGTCCTGCCAGTAGAAGAGGCTCCAGACGATGCTCTCGATCTGCTTCCTGATCCCGCGGTAGATCTCCAGCGGAGAGAGGACGCCGCTCTCGATGAGCAGCACCCCGTAGCGCTTGTTCGAACGCTCGCGTTCGCGCATGGTCTCCGCGTAGGCCTCGGGGGAGAGCATGCCGCTCTTCTGGAGGAAGGCGCCCAGGCTGTCGTTGCGGTCGGTCGAGGTGGCATGGACCACCCGGCCCTCGCGGATGAAGACCTGCTTGACGATCCCCTCCCGACTGGCCCGGATGATGCCCGGCACCTGGAAGCGGTCGATGGTATAGAGGATCTCGGGCAGAGCGGTCTCCGCCAGGTCGCCTCGATACTGGAAGTTCTCCATCGGTAGCGGGTCCCTCTCCCCGCGTTCCTGAGATCCGAAAGTTCCATTCTGCAGAAAAGCTCATGGAGTATACCATTGCGTCTCCATGCTGCTCCCCCCCGAGGCCGCCTGGCAGGCCATCGCGTCCCATCTCGCGCCGCTCCCCGCCCAGGAAGTGCCGCGCCGGCAGGCCGCTTTCCGGGTGCTCGCCCAGGCCCTCCCGGCGCGGGTGGACGTACCCGGGGGGGACGTCTCGGCGATGGACGGCTACGCGGTCGCCGGGCCGGTCGTCCCCGGGGAGCGCCGGCCGGTGGCGGTGACGATCGCGGCCGGGGACCCCCCCGGCTTCACCCTGGAGCCGCCGGCGGTCGCCCGCATCATGACCGGCGCCCCGGTTCCAGGGGGGGCCGACCGGGTGATCCCGGTCGAGGCGACCCAACCTGGAGAGGATCGGGATTCCGTCGTCTTCCGGGAGGCCGGCGAGCCCGGGCAGCACATCAGGCGGCGGGGGGAGATCCAGCGCGCCGGGAGCGCCCTCCTGCCGGCCGGTGCCCTGCTCACCCCGGGCGCCCTCTCCGTCCTCGCCACCCACGGCTATGGGACGCTCCCCGTCCACCGCGCCCCGCGGGTCGCCATCCTGGCGAGCGGCGACGAGGTGGTCCCCCCCGAGGTGGAGCCCGGACCCGGGCAGCTGCGCGACTCGCACACCGACTTCCTCCTCGCCGCCGGCGCCTCCCTGGGGCTCGCCTTCACCCCCCTGGGGATCGCCCCCGACCGCGAGACCGAGCTTTCCGCCCTCGTCGAGCGCGGCCTCGAAAGCGACGTCCTCCTCCTCTGCGGCGGGGTGTCGATGGGCGAGTTCGACCTGGCCGAGGGGGTGCTCTCCCGGCTCGGCTGCCGGGCGGTCTTCGACGCGGTGGCGATCCAGCCTGGCAAGCCGCTGGTCTTCGCGGTCCACGATCGGAAGGGAGGCGACAAGGGCCTCGTCTTCGGGCTCCCCGGCAACCCGGCCTCGGTGATGGTCACCTTCTGGCTCTTCGTGCGGCCGGCCCTCCGCCGCCTCCTGGGTCACGCGGACGGCTACTGGCACGGCGCCCTGACCGCCACCCTCGCCGCTCCCCTCCCCGGAGCCGGCGCCCGCGACCGCTTCGTCCCCGCCGAGATCGAAGCCCGGGATGGAACCCTCTACGCCACCCCCGCCCCGCCCAAGGGTTCGCACGACCTAGCCGCCTACGCCTGCGGTACCGGCCTGGTGCGGGTCAAGGCGGGGGCGGCGCCGATGGCGGCGGGGGGGCGGTGCGAGGTATTGGGGATTGGGTGAAGCCCTCGCCTTTGTCGTCTTTCTCCTCATGCCGGCGATCGGTCTTCTGGTCTCGATCAGGATCTGGCTTTTCCTCCGCAACGGGTTGCGGGTGACGGCGAGGATCGTCGGCTACAAAGAAGTGCGATGGGAGGGCGGCATCGACACGGACAACTCCGAGTCCCTGCCGATTGTCTCATTCCGGGACGAGCGCGGCAGGGTGTATCGGGTGACCCTGTCGCACGAGCGACCCGCCCGCTGGAAGGGTCTCCAGGATGACGAGATCAAGCTCATCTATCGCCGGGGCGATCCACAGCACCCGAAGATCGCGCGCTGGAGCCTGCTCTGGCTGGTTCCCATCTTCCTGTGCACACCCGCAGCCGTCCTGCTCATCGCCCTGGGATGGCTGCTCCTCACCGCCAAGCTGCCCGGATAGCCCCAGGCATCGCCGGCTGGCGGGGCGTCACCGGGCCGCACGGAGGGGCCTCCGGCGGCCAGGAGGGGGAGCTTCGCACTCGGGTGGGGGTAGTTCGACGGGGAAGAGGGGCGTCCCGGCCGCCGAGTCCCCTGTTCCTGGCTTCCAGCTCCCTACTTCTGCTCTGGATCTCCCTACTTCTGTCGTGGGGCTCCCCCACTTTTTCAGCAGAAGCCCCCTACTTTTGATTTGTAGCTCCCTACTTCTGATTCCTGGCTCCGTGCTTCTGAGTTGTAGCTCCCTACTTCTGAGCTCTAGCTCCCTACTTCTGGCCTGGGGCTCCCTTATGGGTGCGAGTGCTGGGGGATTGGGTAAGGGGCCTCGTGCTGGTATTCTAGCGAAGGAGGATTTTATGCCAGCCCAGGTTCTACCCATTGAATCCGTGGTGAGCGACCCCGAGACTCGGGGTGGCCAGCCGGTCCTTGCCGGCACCACGCTGCGCGTCTCGGACCTGGCGGCGTATCACACCCTTGCCGGTCTGACTCCCGATCAGCTCTCCGTTCAGTTCGATCTCGGCCTGTCTCAGGTCCATGCCGCCCTCGCCTACTACTACCGCTATAAGGCGGCGGTCGACGCCGAGATCCGGGCGAACTCGGATCAAGCTGAGTTCTGGCGGCAGCGTCTGACCGCCCAGGGGCGTGGCACGAATGGGTGAACGAGCTCCCCCGCCACTACGTCCAAACATTTCTATGCCAGACACCGGCCTCATTATAGGAAAGGCTCCTTTGATGACCTGATGCCTCCCAGAGAAGATCAAGGCCGGGCTTTAAAAGGCCGGGGATATCGGGCTCTAGATCGTCTACGAATATTTCAGGAGGCTCGATCATTGGACGATCGATTCTCCTCACACTAACAAAGAAATCATCAGAACCCTGATACATTTCATACCCTTGGGCGTTAGCGAGCGTTAGGCATACAAGTAAGGGCGGCTCCACTCTTATCTTACGCAATAATACGAATCCTCGCGTGGCCGCGCGCACAACAGCCAGGTCGACACGGCTGCCGAAAAGCCATGCCCCCTTTTCTTCTGCTCTGCTAATATCTGTCTCGACAAATTCAAGGCAACCATTACGAAAGATCTGGCAGTATCTTTCTGCTTGCCCTGAATTTTGTTGCAGCCAACGCAAGCAGCCATCAATGTTAGGCCGTTGGTCGCTGTATCCTAGTACTGCTAGATCCTGACTAGCCTCTCTTAACTCCTCAGTTCGTATCACGAGGCCGCCGCTGAACGCAGAAAAAGGAATGACGTGAACGAGCAGCCATGGCCCTTGCCGTAATGCCAGCGGTATTGATCCATGGATAAATTCCTTGCGCTTAGCACGGAACTCTCGAACTTGTTCACGAATAGAAGCAGACCTGACAAAAGAGGCTCTAATCTCATCCAGACTCATTGGGTATTTGGCTCCGTCTGCTCTCGCAAAGATTCGGTACGTGCCTTTGGCAACCTCAAAGACGTGCGGCCCGCGCGAGCTCTCTTCAATCCTCAGCAGAACAAGAGGCCCCGTGTCTCCACCGGGAACTTCCTTCACGTTGGTTCTAATGCGAGGCTGAATCTGCTCCATGATCTGCTGGAGCCGAACGATCTCAGCTGCAACATCCAATGCTCCTAAGCCTGTTGCCGACTTAGCCCTACTATCTTCTTCGTCCAAGCCATAGATGATGTCGCCACCGCCGCTATTTGCGAACGCTATAACGTCTGTCAGGAACTCCCTCTTGGCATTATCGTCGCGCCCGGGGAGTGCTAACTTAAAATCCATAGTTCTCGTCTCTGGCGCAGCATTTGTGACGAGCGCGTTAATATCTGATATATCGATAGACGCGAAAGCCTTTGGGATCAAATCAGTACTCCTTTCGCCCGTTCGAGGTGCTTTCTCCCTCCCACCACTGGCAACGGTCGACATCCGACCAGGAGACGACCTCGGCGGCGGATCGCTTCTGCGTCTCGGCTCCCCCGTAAACGACCAGGGCCCTCGACCGGCGAGGCGGACGAGCGGCGCCCATCAAGGTCGCAAAACTCTCCAGGCCGGCGAAGAAGTCCCTCGCTACGGTCTGGCCCGACTTCGTCTCGACGGCGAGGAGCGAACGGCCGTCTTCGATGACGACGTCGACTTCCAGCCCCTTACTGTCACGGAAAAAGGAGAGGCTCGGTGGTAGGCCCCGGTGCACCCGGGATTTCAGAATCTCCGACGCCACCCAGGTCTCAAAGACGGCGCCGCGCAGGGGGTGGTCACGGAGCTGGTCGGGCGAGTGGATGCCCAGCAGGTAGCAGGCGAGGCCGGAGTCCAGAAAGTGCAGCTTGGGGGTCTTCACCAGACGCTTCGACACGTTGGCATGGAAGGGCGGCAGGCGCCACGCGACATAGCCGGCTTCGAGGACCGACAGCCAGGAGCGCGCCGTGTTGTGGGTCACTCCGGCATCCGCGGCCAGCGCCGAGAAGTTCACGAGCTGGCCGACCCGGCCCGCGCAGAGCCGGAGGAAGGTCTGGAAGGCGAGGAGGTCGCCCACCGCGAGGACAGCCCGCACGTCCCGTTCGAGATAAGTGGCGACGTAGCTGGGATACCAGTCGCCGGCCTCCAGCTTCCGGTCATACACGGCCGGATAGCTGCCGCGCCAAAGCAGCGTGAGAAAATCGTCGGGCGGTTCCGGGAAGCGGCGGAGCTCCTCCAGGGAGAGCGGCAGGAGCTCGAGGAGCGCCGTGCGCCCGGCCAGCGACTGCCCGAGCGTCTGGAGGAGAGCGAAGTTCGCCGATCCGGTGAGAATGAAGCGCCCACGGTCAGGTCGCTCGTCCACCATGGGCTGCAGGTAGGAAAGGAGCTCCGGCACCCGGTGCACCTCGTCGAGCACCGCGCCCTCGCGGCGTTCGTCCAGGAAGCCGCGCGGATCGCTTCGCGCATACTCCTGAACATCGGGGGCCTCCAGGGAGACGTAGGGTTTGTCGGGGAACACCGAGCGACAAAGCGTCGTCTTTCCCGACTGCCGCGGCCCGGTGACCGTGACGATGGGGAACTTGCCAGACAGCTCGCGCAACCGCGCCTCAAGGACCCGCGGGATCATCGAACCATCTTCGGCGGTTTGGGGCTGATTGTCAATCGGACTCTCAATCAGCCCGAGCCCACAACCGGCGAACGGCTACGCGCTCGAGGCGGAGCTCAAGGGCCCTGGTCGAGCGCGGCCGGTCCGGGCGGGGGCGAGGTGCTAGGGATCGGGTGAGCTGCGCCTTCCTGCTGCGCGTGCGGTTAGCCCGCCGGACACCCCTGTGCCCACGAACTGCATTTCGCGGGCTGGTTTGCGCTGCAGGTGCCGCCGAACTGCCGGATCTGCTGGAAGAGGAAGCTGCGGTTGGCGAGCCCCGAGTTGTACTGCATCGGCCGCCGGTTCGGCACCGCGTTCACCTGGTCCGCATGGCAGAGCAGGCAACCGTTCGGCAAGGGCTGGAGATAGGTCTCCATGGTGGTGTTGGCGAGGAGCGGGGGCGTGGCGCCGGACGGCTCGACGTCCTTGGGGCCGTCGGACCAGAGAATGCCCACCAGCTGGTAGTTGGCGAAGACGCCGGTAGCACCGCCCAGTTGACCGAGCACCTGCCGCACCTGGGTGTTGAGCGCGCTCACCTGCGGATCGATCGGCGTCGAGCGGCAGACCTGGGTGGGGATCGGCGGCGCTTTGGACGTCGGATCGAAAAGGTGGATCCAGACCGGCTTGTCGTTCACCATGACCGGCTGGTTGAAGTCGTTGGGAAACGCCGTGCAGACGATGATCCCCTCGCCGTCCGGGGCGATGGGAATCCTCCTGTCCTTGTCCTTTTCTTTCGGGTATTTCGCATTGAAGGCCTGGGCCACGGCCGCGGGGACCTTGATCGGCTCGGGCGGACAGTAGGCGTTGGTCTGGCAGTGCGGATCTTTCGGATCGCAGGCCGGGTTGTAGAGCTGCCAGGCTCCGGGAGGCAAGGAGCCGCCGGCCGGCGGACAGTCGGGATCGTCGTCCCGATGCTCGAACGTCGCCCAGATCGCGCCGGTGTGCTGCGGCGTCCGCTGGACGACGTGCACTCCCACCAGCCCCAACGTGACGTTCTCCACCCGCGGGAGGCTCGGCGAGTACGGCTGGACGTCCCCCTGGACGGTGAGGAAACGGCTCGCGTCCTCGGGTGTGCAGGGGGTCGGTGAATCGGGCAGGTGGCAGGTCTCCAGCACCCGCCAGGCCAGCTTCAGCTCCAGAGAGCCGGTGGGGAGCTTGATCTGGGACGCCCCCGCCGGGCTCGTCGCGACTCCCCCCTGTTGGTTGAAGCAGCCGCCCTGGTACAGCTCGCAGCAGCGGACGTAGTCGTACTCCTTGTGGTCGACCACGATCGAATAGTGAGCCCAACGTCCCCGTTGATCCACGACGGGCGTGAGGGCCGCCGCCTCGCCGACCTGATCCGCCGTCACGCCTCCCGAGCCGGGCAGGCCGAGCCCTTTGCGCAGGAGGCGGACCCGCATCCTGCGGGGAGCGGCCCGCCAGGGCTGCGGGGCACCGCTCGCGGGAAACAGCTCCTGATCGTTCGGCCAGGTGGCGAACTGCGGTGTGCCGCCCTGGAGCTGTGCCACGGCGAAGAGCTCCTGCCAGGCGAAGCTCCAGAAACAGGCGTTGCCCGTGCCGGCCGGATCGCTGGGGAGGGACGGCTGCTGGATCCACTGGCGGATGGCACCGTCGTCTACCGCGCAGGGGGCGCCCGCAGTCGATCCGCTTGCGGCTCCGGTCGACTCCGGTCCGGAGGCTTGACACGAAAGAGCGGCTCCGGCGATGAGCAGGAGCGCAACCCTGCCGAGATCGCGCTTGACCATGGGAAGCTCCTTTGGAGGATGTAAGCTAGCGCGAATTGGCATGCCTGTCCATCCCGGCGCCCGCGACCGCTTCGTCCCCGCCGAGATCGAAGCGCAGGGAGCTTGACGGCTACCCCCGTTCTTGGTCTACTTCGTAGGTTATCTCCGTGGCGCTGCCGTTGGCAGCGCACTCCGCCGTCGAGAGGCGCTGCAGCGGATTCCCATCCGCCACGCTCGATGCTGGTTCGGAGGATAAGGGCGCCTTTCCAAGAGGTTGCCCCTATGCATCCGAACGGCAGGCAGGTCGGCCGCGTCGTGGGATTGTGGCGTTACCCGGTCAAGTCGATGGGAGCCGAGGCGCTGTCCGAAGTCGACGTGTCGTGGCATGGCCTGGCTGGGGATCGCCGCTGGGCCTTCCTCCAAAACGGCGTGGCGCAGAGCGGGTTCCCTTGGCTCACGCTGCGTGATCGCGCGGACATGAGCCACTACCGCCCATCGTTCGTCGAGCCGGCTCAACCCGACAAATCGCCCACGGTCGTGCGGACTCCGTCGGGGGTCCTCTTCGACGTCGCGGACCCGGCGCTCGCGGCAGAGCTCGATCCGCGCGGAGCACGGGTGATCAAGCAGAACCGCGGTATCTTCGACACCTTCCCGCTGTCCCTCATCACGACCCAGACGATGGCCCAACTTGGCGAGAGGGTCGGCGCCCGGCTCGACGTCCAGCGTTTTCGACCCAACCTCTTGGTGGAGGCAGCCGACGAGGCACCGTTCGTCGAGGACGGCTGGGTGGGCGGCGTCCTGCGCATTGGCGGCATGCGCATGCGCGTCGACAAACGCGACGGTCGCTGCGTCGTCATCACCATCGATCCCGTGACGACGGAGCGCAACCCCGCGATCCTGCACACGGTCGCTCGCGATCGTCAGGGCTGCCTCGGCGTCTACGGCTCGACCGTGGAACCCGGCCGCGTCGCAGTGAACGATCCCGTGCTCCTCGAGCCTCCAGGGTGACCGCCGCCAGCTCCCGCGTCACCCCGCATGCCCGGTATAGTAGTCTTGGGCTCATGCGAAACCTTGCCTGCCTTCTGCTGGCCGCCAGCGTCTGCTCCTCAGCCCATGCCCAGGACACCTCCGTGACCGCGCGCGTGGCGCAACAGAATGCGCTGTTCGAGGAGTTTTATCAGGCCGGTCTCAAGAGTGCGCCAGAGCGGGCGACCTCGGCTGGCGACGATCGTTACAACGCGCAGCTCGGCGATGCGTCGCTGGCGCAGATCGAGCGGCAGCACGCGGAGAACAACGCTTTCCTGGCGCGACTGCGGGCCATCCCCACCACCGGCATGGCGGAGACCGACCGGGTGTCGCACGAGCTCCTGGAGCGGCAACTCCTCCGCGCCAACATGGGCTACGAGCTCAAGAACTACGAGATGCCGCTCAACCAGCAGGGCGGCATCCATACCGCGCTGGCCGATCTGCCGTTGAGCGTGCCCTTGGATTCGGTGCAGCACTACGAGGATTACATCGCGCGCCTTCACCAGATCCCGCGGGTGTTGCAGCAGACCACGGAGGTGCTGCGCGCCGGCATGAAGGACGGCCTGATGCCGCCGAAGATCGTCGTGGGCCAGATGCCGGAGCAGTGCGCGGGGATCGTCTCGGCAAACCCGTTCCTGCTGCCGCAGAAGAAGTTTCCGGCGAGCTTCTCCGCGGAGGAGAAACAGCGGCTGACGGCCGCGATGACCCAGGCAGCCCAGGAGGAAGTCCTTCCGGCCTATCAGAAGCTCGCGGCGTTCCTGCGCGACGAGTACGTGCCGAAAGGGCGGACCGCGATCTCGGTCGAGAGCCTGCCGGACGGCAAGCGGCGCTACGCCGAAGCCGTGAAGGCGATGACCACCGTCGACGTCACGCCGGAGGCCGTCCATCAGCTGGGCCTCAAAGAGGTCGCACGGATCACGGCAGCGATGACCAAGCTGGCACAGGCGCAGGGCTACAAGGACCTCGCCGCCTTCCGCACCGCGATCCACGGCGATCCCAAGTGGCAGCCGAAGAGCGAGGGCCAGATCGTCGCCGACTTCAAGAAGTACATCGACGAGATGCAACCGCGGCTGCCGGAGCTCTTCGGGCTGCTGCCGAAGTCGCCGGTGACGGTCGAGGCCATTCCCGACTTCGACAAGGCCGCGTCGACGCACTACGTCCGCGGCACTCCGGACGGCAAGCGGGCCGGGCGGGTGGTGGTCGCCGTCGCCGACCCGACCCATCGCACCCTGGTGAACGATGAGGCCGTCGCCTATCACGAGGGCGTGCCCGGGCACCACATGCAGAACAGCGTGGCGCAGCAGCTCCAGGGACTGCCGAAATTCCGGGTGCTCTCCGGCGGCGGCCTGGCGGCCTATTCCGAGGGGTGGGCGCTGTATGCGGAAGACCTGGGCAAGGAGATCGGCCTCTACAAGGACCCGGTGTCCGACTACGGCCGGCTGAGCTCGGAGCTGTTCCGCGCCGTGCGGCTGGTGGTCGATACCGGCATCCACGACAAGGGTTGGACGCGCGACCAGGTGATCGCCTACATGCGCGAGAACGACGTCAACGACGTCCTCGCGCAGACGGAGACCGACCGCTACATCGCGCGGCCGGCGCAGGCGCTGGCCTACAAGATGGGGCAACTGAAGATCCGCGAGCTGCGGGAGCGCGCCAAGACGAAGCTCGGAGTGCGCTTTGACATCAAGGCGTTCCACGACGAAATTCTGAACGGCGGACCGCTGCCGCTCGACCTGCTGGAGGAGCGCGTGGACAGCTGGATCAAGGCCCAGCTGCAGCCGAAAGCGGCTGCGGTGCCATAGAGGCGGCTTTATGACGCCGCGAGGTGGGCCAGCAGGGCGTCCAGCCGGCCGCCGAGCGCGAAGGCGATGCTCCATACCCACAGCGCCGTGACCACGCCGGCGAACACGTCCATGGTGTAGTGGGCGCGCAGGACGAGGACCGCGCTCACCTCGAGGAGGGCGATCGCGAGGCCGGCAGAGGCCGCCACCGGTCCACCCCAGTGGGCCAGCTCCAGGCAGCCGTAGATCGCGATCGCGGTGTGCCCGGAGAAGAAGAGGTCCGTGGCGGTGCCGTAGGTGACCAGCAGGGAAGGGAAACCGGGATCGCGCCAGATCATCCCCTCGGGCGGCGGCAGCGCGCAAAGACCCTGGCAGAGCTGGCGCAGTGCGAAAAGGACCAGGAGGCCGACGAAGGGCCGGGCGCTGGGCCCGAAGATCGCCTCGCCCACCAGGAACAGGCCGAGAAGATCGATCAATGCCGAGGTGACGATCAAGAGCGCGTCGGCGCTCCGTGGCCGCTCGTGCAGGTACCGGTTGAGCGGCGCCGTCCAGGCGAGGAGCGCGTCGCCGATCCGCCCTTGGGGGGCGGCGCGCTTGGCGAGGAGCGACTGGGTCCAGAACCAGGCGGCGAGGCTGCCCGCCACCAGGCCGGCGCGCAGGGCCCACAGAGGCACACTCATGCTCCCGGCCACTCCTCCGGCACGAGAGCCGCGAGACCCCGGATCTCCGCCGCGAGGGTCCGCCCCCGCGCGGACAGCCGCGCGGGGAGGCCGCGGTCGCGCCGGCAGCTGCGCCACGCGCGAGCGTCGCGCCGCAGCCTGCTCAGACGTGCGTGCCCGTCGAGGGCGATCCCGGCGGTCGGGAGGAGCAACGCGAGAAGCGCCACCGCGGCCCAGCGGCCGCCCCAATGCAGAGCCGCCCAGGTTTCGAGCGCCCAGCTGAGCGGGTAGAGCACGAGACCGACGGCGATCTTGTCCGTCGCCTCCTCCTCGTCGGTGCGCTTCATCGCCCGCACCGCGAGGTCCGTCAGCCCGTAGGGGAGGACGTGGAGCGCGATCCCGGCGAGCGCCGGCAGGGCCAGCAGGGAGAGCACCATGGCCTCTGCGGCGAGCCGGCCGGCCTGGCGGGCCGGCGAAGCGGGGCGCGCGATGCTGTCCAGACCGAGCCCGGAGCTCTCCATCTCCCGGGCCAGCTCCTCGAGGTCCCGCCGCAAGGCGCCGACCCGGTCCGGCGCGCGGTCGAGGAGCCGTCGGTAGCTGCGCATGGTGCGCTGCAGCCAGGCGACCCGGCCGGCCGGATCGACCGGGATCACGCCGCCTTCCGCGCGCCAGAGCTCTTCCGCGAAACGGAGCTGACGGAGCGTCTGGCGGTCGTCCGCCTCGACGATCAGACCGCGGAGGGCGGCAGCGAGCTCGCCGGTGAGCCGGCGAGCCGCCAGCTCGGGCGCGGAGCGCGCCAGGGCCACGGCCGCCGCCGTCGGGACCGCGGTACCGATCAGCACCAGGGCCTGGCCTTCCCGGAAGGTGCCCGGCGCGGTGAAGACGAGCCCCACCGGCAGGAGAGTCACGGAGGGCTGCGCGGCGCCTTCCTCCGCCGCCAGCACCATCCGCGCCGCGCCGGTGCGCAGCTCCAGCAGCACCGGCTCCGGCTGCGTCCGCCCTTCCGGGAAGATGGCGATCGCGCCGCCGCCGCGCAGGGTGGCGGTGGTCGCCGCGAAGAGGGCCGTATTGCGGGCCGGGTCCATGCCGGCCTCCTGGCGCCGGTGCACCGGCAGCGCGCCGAGCAGGCGGAGGAAGGGGCCGATGAGCGGATGGCCGAAGAGGGGGGCGTTGGCGAGCGTCCGGATCCGCCGCGGCAGGCGGGCGACCAGCAGCATCGCATCGACCACCGAGTTGTGGTGGTTGGCCGCCACCACCAGCCCCCCGTCCGCCGGCACGTTCTCGATCCCGACCACGTCGATGCGCCAGTAAAAGAGCGCGAGAAGAAGGCGCACGAAGGCGCGCACGGCCCGATATCCCGGCGCGCCCGATCCTGCGGTCCCGGCCTTCGTGACTCGGCTCAGCCTTCCCTCCCTGGGCCCATGGAAGTGATGGAACCGAATGGCGGAAGCGCATGGGAATCGAACCCACCCCCCGGACCGCAACCGGTACGGGACAACGGTTTTGAAGACCGCGAGAGGCACCAGCCCCCGAGCGCTTCCGGCGCGGATTCTAGCCCATACGCGCCCGCGGGGGCTGGTGATACTCTCCCGGGATTCCACGAGGACTCGAACGATGACCCGACCCGCCGGACCCGCCGCCCTGCTTCCGCTCCTCCTCTTCGGTCTCGCCGCCTGCGGCGGCCACCCGGAGTCGACCTCCTCCCAGACCGCCCAGGCTCCGGCACCCACCGCCACCGAGGCGGCGCCTAAGGCGGCCCCGGCCCCCGATACAGGTATTGGACCGATCTCCTCGACCGGCACCCCCGCCCCGGGGACCGCCACTCCCGGCACTCCGCCGCCGTCCGGGCCGGCCGCCGGGAACGCCGGTCTTGGCTTCGACCTGCCCAAGGGGTGGACCGCGGAGAAGCCCACATCCAAGATGCGGCTCGCCCAGGCCACCCTCCCCGGGCCGGCCGGCGCGGCGGATCTCGCGATCTTCTACCTGGGAGCCGGGCAGGGAGGAGCGGTCGACGCCAACATCCAGCGCTGGATCGATCAGATGGAGGCGGCTTCCGGGGCGCCGAAGCCCGAGCGTGGCACCCTGGAGAGCCATGGGCTCAAGGTGACCTGGGTGGACGTCCACGGCACCCTGAAACCCAGCTCGATGGGGATGGGACCCGCCAACCCGGTGCCCGATGCGCGCCTCTTCGGGGCGGTGGTCGAAGGGTCCGGCGGCCCCTGGTTCATCAAGGCCACCGGACCCGACAAGACGCTGGCTCCGCAGCGCGACGCCTTCTTCTCGCTACTCAAGAGCGTCCGCCCCGCGGCGAATTCCTAGCCCCTAGCGGAGCCGGGCGGGAGGGGGAGGAGGGGGCGTTGGGGGCACGGCGCCCTCCACTCCGCCCTCGACTCCGTCGGGAATGCCACCCTCCACCCCGCCGGCGACCCCACCTTCCACCCCGCCGGCAACCCCACCCTGGACGCCGCCCTTCACTCCGCCCGGGATGCCCACTCCGGGAGGCGCGGGCGGCGAGGGCGGCGGCGGGGGAACCGCGCCGGGAGCCGGAGGAGCGGGAGGCGCCGGGGGAACCTGAGGTGCCCGAGGTGCCTTCGGCGCCCTCGGCGTCGGTACCGGTCGCGGGGTGGCCTGCGGATGGGGATGGGGATGGGGCGTCGGCGCCGGCAGGGCCTGAGGAGCGCGCGGCGGTCGCGGAGCACGCGGCGGCCGGGGCAGGCTCCCCCGCTCCTCCCGGAGCTCCTCGTGCAGCCGGTCCATCTGCTGCCGGATCGTCTCCCGCATCGCCTTCATCTGCTTTTCCATGTCGCGGCGGGCAGCCTCCATCTTCTGGCGCTGCTCGGCGGTCATCTGGTGTGACATCTCGCGGTGCCGCTCGGCGAGTTGGCGGATGGCGGCGAGCTCCTCCGGGCTCGGGCGCATCGACTCGGCCATCTTCTTGACCTCCTGCTGGAGGCGCTGGCGCTCTTCCGGGCTCATCTTCGCGGCGGAATCGGCGAGCTTGCGGACGTTGGCCTCGAAGCGGGCCTCCTCCTCGGGCGAGCGGAGGTGACGGGTGGCGGCGTCGATCTTCTGCTCCAGCGCCCGCATCTCCTCCTCGTTCGGCCGTTCGGCCGCCATCTCGGCCGCAAGCTTCTCGATCTGCGCCATCTGCGGCTTCAGGTGCTCCTCGACTTCCTGGGAGATGCGGTCGGCCTCGGCCTCGATCCGCCGGACCTGCTCCTCGGACAGGCCGCTCCTCTCCATCTCGTCGGCATGCTCGCGAGCCTCTTCCAGGTGCGCTCTCTCCTCCGGCGTCAGGCCGTGGTGCCGGGGGGCGTGGCCCGGCGCGAGCTTGGGGTGCACGGCCGGCGAAGGAGGAACGGGCGGTGCCGGTGGTGCCGGCGGTACTGGCGCCAGGGCCGGAGCTGCCTCCGGAGGCTCCGGGGCTTCCGCCACCACCGGGGCTTCCGGAGCGGGGGCGGCTTCGGCGGCCGGCGGAGCCGGCGGGGGGGGTGGCGGCGGCGGCGGGGGTGCCGAGACCCCGGGGGCGACCACTGCTACCGAGAGGAGGAGGGCGCCGAGCACCGCCAGGCCCCAGCGCGGCAGGGCTCCCTCGCGCTCCCCGTCGAGCAGCCGGTGGATGCGCCGGCCGAGGTTCGACGGCCGGTCGGCCATACCCGGGACGGGCAGCAGGCGCGCCGGCTCGAGCGACCACTGGGCCACCTCGGCGAGACAGCGGGCGAGCGACAGCGGCTCGCCGGTCCGCCCCACCGCCCACTCGTCGGAGAGCAGCTCCGAGAGCTCGCGGAGGCGACGCCGGGCCACCCAGTTGAGCGGCTGGAAGAAGAGGACGCTCGTCAGGAGCTGCCCGCCGGCCAGCCACACCGGGTCGCGGCGGACGAGGTGCGCCAGCTCGTGGGCGAGGAGGCTCTCCTGCTCCGCCTCCGAGAGGTGCGACAGGGCGCGCGGCGGCACGGCGATCTCCGGCCGCACCACCCCGAGGGCGACCGGCACCGGCAGCTCATGCGAGCAGCTGAGCCGGACCGGCCGGGCAAGCCCCGCCGCCTGCGCCAGCCGGTCGAGAAGGCGGATCATGGTGCCGCCCGAGACCGGGAGCCGGGAGCGCAGCCGGCGCTGCAGCCCGAGATGGGCGAACCCCAGGCGCAGGCTGAGGAGGAGGGCGGCGAACGCCCAGGCCAGGGTCCATCCCTGCATCCAGAGCGGCCGGCGGACGGCGGACGGTGCCGGAGACGGTGCCGGCGCGGGGGACACCGCGACCGGTGGCGTCGGGAGATCGGCAGTCGGCATGGAGAAGGCGGCGACCGGAGCCGGGGCGGCCACGGCCTCTTCCTTATAGATAGCGATCGGCGCGGGGGCCGGGGTCTCGACCTGCGCCACGGCGGCGGCCGGCAGGCGGAGGGTGGCGGCCGGGTGCCAGCCGGTCGCCACCTGGAAGGTGCTGGTGGCGAGGGCGCCCAGAAGGGCCACCCGCCAGACCGCCTCTTCCAGGCGGAGCGAGCGGCGCCCGAGCGGCCCGGAGGCCAGCCAGGCGAGCCCCAGGAGGAGGGTGCTGTGCAGAGCGTAGGTCAGGAGCCAGGCGGCGGCATGCTCGAACATCAGAGTCCCTCCTCACGGGCGGCGATGAGCGCTTTCAATTGCGCCAGCTCCGCCGAGTCGATCTCGTGTTCCGACAAGAGATGGTTGACCAGGGCGGTGACGTCGCCCCGGAACAGCTGCGAAGTGAGCTCGGCGACCATCGAGCGGCGGACCCGGTCCTCGTCGACCAGCGGCCGGTAGACGAATCGGCGGCCGTCCATACGGTGATCCAGGACCCCCTTCTTCTCCAGTTTGACGAGCATGGTGGCGATGGTGGTCAGGGCCAGGCCCCGCTCGGGCTCCAGGTCCTCGTGCACCTCGGCGACCGTCGCCTCCCCCTTACGCCAGAGGGAGCGCATGATCGCCAGCTGCAGGTCGCCCAGGTGATGGGGTGTTTCGTCCATGGGAATCGTTCCTCCTGCCATTCAACTACCGAGATAGTACTACCGCGGTAGTTGAACGTCAAGAGGGTATACGGAGGCGGCGGGAGAAAGGTTGCGCCGGGCGCGCGATGCGCCACGGGGACGACCCGGCGCCGGGCGGTGCGGTGGACGGCGTCGCCGCCTGCCGGCACGTGGTTCCACCCTGGAACGGGACCGCGCCGCGGCGCCCCCGGGACCTCGTAAGTCGTTGTATCGTTGGAGACACCGCCCCTTCAGCGGTCGAATGCCCGCCGGCAGGGATCGCCGCCAGGATGGCGACAACGGAGCGCTCGCTGGCGGTGGCCGCGCGGCGGACGGCGATGACGGAATTTCAGGGGGCAGTCGCCGCCCCTCGAATTGCGACGACTGAATTTCAGAGGGCAGTCGCTGCCCCTTGAATTGCGACGACTGAATTTCAGAGGGCAGTCACTGCCCCTCGAATTGCGACGATTGAATTTCAGAGGGCAGTCGCTGCCCCTCGAATTGCGGTGACTGAATTTCAGGGGGCAGTCGCTGCCCCTTGAATTGCGATGACTGAATTTCAGGGGGCGGTCGCTGCCCCTCGAATTGCGACGACTGAATTTCAGGGGGCGGTCACTGCCCCTCGAACGCCGACGGCCGCGCGCTGGCTGGCTGTGATTGTCCCTGGGACGCCGACGACCGCGCTCCAGCCCGCAGAGGCTACCGCGAGGAGCGCGATGACGGAGCTCTCTCTCGTCTCTTGCAACGCGACGACGGCGGTGGCCGACCGACTGCATGGTGACCCCCACCGCCGGCTCGCATCTCCTCCCTGGAAACGCTGGCGTCTCGCCGGCAGGGTGGCGGCTCTGGTCCCGGTCCAGCGAATCAACGAAATCGTTCGTGGCAAGCGTGGTGTGACACCGGAAACCGCTTGGCTTCTATCTCAGGCCTTCGACACGACTCCGGAGTTCTGGATCGGCTTACAGACGAACCATGATCTGGTCTTGAGCCGCCCGAGCAAGGTAATCCCGTCCTTGCGGTAAGCCGGCTGAATGAAAGGGAGACGAACTACCACCGCCCCTTCGGGGCTGTCATTTCTTCTTCTCCCTCTTCCTGGGGCTGGCGCCCCAGGCTACCAACCTTCGCCCCTTCGGGGCTGCCCGCTTCCAGCGCTGGATCGGAAAAGAATGGCATGGCCCCCACCCCACGCCTCCGGGCCGAACCCGCCGCGCTCCCGGAGGGAGGGGGGCGACGCGACGGGCCGGCCCGCAGGTTTCTGGATCACGCAATCAGCGGCAAACGCTTCCCCGTCCACCCTGGGAACAGCGTGTCGTCCCGGCGGATGCCCAGGTGCTTGCCGGCCAGCTCGCAGAAAACGGCACGGAAATCGGTCGTCACCGGCAGGTCCCGCCCCTCGTAGAGGGCGCCCTGGGTGAGCCCGGGGAACTCCCCGTGCACCTTGCCCCCCTGCACGTGGTTGCCGAGCACGAAGAGGCAGGAGCCGTGGCCGTGGTCGGTGCCGCCGGAGCCGTTCTCGCGCACCGTGCGGCCGAACTCGGTCATCGTGGTGAGGACGACGTCGTCCTGGTAGGTGCCGAGATCGGTCCAGAAGGCGTGGATCGATTTCGCCAGGTCGCCGGCCTGGCGGGTGAAGGTCGCCGCCTGCTGGACGTGGGTGTCCCAGCCGCCGGACTCGGCGAAGGCGATCTCCAGGCCCACGTTGGCCTTGATGAGGAAGGCGATCTGCTTCAGGGCCTGGCCGAGCGGGCTCGGCGGGTAGTCGGCGCCGTTCGCCGGCTGGTAGCGGGCGATCTCGGCGGAGGAGAGCATCTGCACCGCCTCGAAAGTCTCGTTGGCGGTGTTGTGGAGGAGCCCCTGGGCGGCCTGGCCGTAGAGCGCCTCGAAACCCTGCCCTGCCGCCGCGGTCACCGCCTGGTCCGCCCCCGGCAGGCGGAGCTTGAAGTCGTTCAGGTTGGTCACCGCGATCGCCGGCTGGTCGCCGTAGAGCGAGCGCGGCAGAGACGGGGTCATCGACACCGCCCGCAGCGGCGTCCCCTCGTGACCGAGAAGACCCACGGCGCGGTTCAGCCAGCCGGTCGCCGTCCCCTTCCGTCCCGGGGTCCCCGATTCCATGAAGTCCTGGGCGTCGAAGTGCGAACGGGTGGGGTCGGGCGAGCCCACGGCGTGGACGATCGCCAGGCGCTTCTCCTGCCAGAGCGGCTGGAGCGGGGCGAGGGCCGGATGGAGCCCGAAGCCCACCCCGAGATCGAGGAGACCCGCGGTCTCCGGGGCCGCGACGGCCGCCGCGCGGGTGGCGGAGAGGGCGAGGCGCGGGCGCAGCCCCTGGAGGGTCGCCGCGTCGACCGGCGGCACGGCGGCGAGGCCGTCCATGGCGCCGCGCTGGAAGATGGTCACCAGCACCTTGCGGCGCTGGGCAGGTCCGGGGCCGGGGGCGGCAAGGGCGGCGCGGGTGAGGAACTTGGGGCCGGCGCCCAACGAGAAGAGGGCGATGCCACCGGCTTTCATGAACACTCGGCGTGAAAACATGGTCGTATCTCCTGCCTGTACGTCTCAGCGTCTCTGGAACTCGGGCGACCCCAGGATCACTCCCACCACCTGCTCGACCGGGGTCGGCTCGTCGAGCTTCGGCCGTCCCGCCCGGCGTGCCCCCTTGGGGCCGCCGGAATCCCCGGCATCGACCGGCTTGTCGCCGAAGATCATCTCTTCCTCGTCGTCCAGGCTCTCCCCGGCCTTCGCCATTTTGGTGTCGGGGGGGGCCGGGGTCGCCTCGTCGATCTTCTGGGCGAGGTCGGGCTGGGAGACCATCGGCTTCAGGACCTTCATCGCCTCGGTGAGATCACGCTCGGGCATCAGCAGGCCGGCGTAGGTGTGGAGCGCCTGCTCGCGCGACTCCGGCTCCTTGCCGCCGTTCAGGGCCGCGAGGTCGACTTTCACCCCGCGCACCCGGCCGGCGGCGAGCTGCAGGCCGAAGTTCATCCGGTTCAAGAGCGACCCGGTGTTGACCCAGCTCTCGGCACGGTCGGGGTAGCCGGTCGGCGCCTGGTAGGCGTAGAGCGGCTGGCCGATCTTCGCCACCCACTGGAGGGTCTCTTTCGGATCGCGGAGATCGCCGTCGACGGCGCGGAGGGCCGAGGCGGCGAGCTCGAAGGGCGACTTGATCTTCACCCCGCGCGCCGCCGGGCTCCAGAGCTCGGGCGACTCGACGAGGGCGCGGAGGATCTGGCGGACGTCGCCCTGGCTCCGGGTGTAGACCGCGGCCAGGCGGTCGACGAGGGCGGGGGGCGGCTGGTCGGCCACGAAGCGGGCGGCGATCTGGGTCGCGAGATGGCGGGCGGTCGCTTTGTGGGCGGCCACGACGTCGAGCACCTGCTCGCCGTCCTCGATGCCGCGGCCGGCGGGGAGGGTCTGGCCGAGGACCACCTTGGCGGAGGCGTCGTGGGTGTCGGCGCGGAAGAGGAAGTCGCCCTGCTCCTGGAAACCGAGGCCGCCCACCCGCTGCACCCGGGCGAGGCGGTTCTCGGCCTGCTGCCGGGCCGGGCCGGGCGGCAGGACGGTCCAGCCGGTGAAGGCACGCGCCACCGCGATCACGTCCTCCTGGGTGTAGCCGCCGTCGACCCCCAGGGTGTGGAGCTCCATCAGCTCGCGGGCATAGTTCTCGTTCAGGCCGTGCTCTTTCTTGCCCTTGCCTCCGGCGCCGGCGCCGGCGCCGGCCTGCGGGGCGAACCTCCCCGGGCGGCGGTTGAAGGCGCGTCGCCGCTCGAGCTCGCCGGCCATGGTGGTCGGCGCCTCCATGGCGGCCGAGGACTGGGCGTTGTCCAGGTAGACCAGCATGGCCGGGTGGCGGGCGGTAGCCTCCAGGAGATCGCGGAAGTGGCCGAGGACGTTCGGCCGGATGGCGTCCCGCTCGTAGGAGAGCAGGTAGGGGCGCACCTTGTTGTTGGTCAGCGAGACGTTGAAGTGGTTGAACCAGAAGTCGGTCATCACCTCGGCGAGCTGGTTCTCGGAGTAGACGGCGCGGACCAGCTTCTGGGTCATCACCTGGCCCAGGAGCTGTTTCTCCGGAAGGTACCCCTTCTCCCGGGAATAGGCCAGGGTCTTCTGCCGCAGCTCCTTCTTGTCGAGACCGGCCAGATCCGCGGCGACGGTCTGAGGGGTGTCGTCCTTGCCCGCCTTCTTACCGGGCAGGAGCCCCTCGCGGCGCATCTCGGCGAGGATCATCCCATTGGGGGGATAGCGGCGGAAGATCTCCTCGTTCGACATGGCGAGGGCCTGGAGCGGACGGAGGCGCTCGGCCACCTGGGGGTCGGGCAGGTTGGCCTGGAGCTGCTGCTCGAACCAGCGGTCGAGCCCCAGGGCCACCACCTTGTCGACGTCGCCGGGGCGCGGGCCGTAGGTGAAGCGGGAGAGCAGGTGGGCGGCGGCCTGGCGCTCGGTGAGCCCCGCCTCCTTCCACGGCAGGTGGAGGGGGGTGGGGCCGGAGGCGGCGGCCTTCGCCAGCCAGGGAACGCCGGCCGCCAGGAGGAGGACGGCGGCGGCAATCAGGGTCTTGTGGGTGGATCTCATGGAGGTCTCTCTTTCCTACGCCGGGGCCGGGGTGCCCCACGCTCTCTGGAACCCGCGGCCGGGCGAAAACCTGCGCTGGGGTAGTGTACGCCTGGAGGAGGGACGAGATGGCAGCGAGTGAGACCCGACCGGGCAGGACGAAATGGCGCCAGCGGTGGCTCTTCCGGCTGTTGAGCCTCTACCCTCCCTACCTGGGAGCCGGGGTGCGGGTCACCCACGTCGCTCCCGACCTCTCCGCCATCGAGGTGAAGATGAAGCTCCACCTCTGGAACCGCAATTACGTGGGCACCCACTTCGGCGGCTCGCTCTACAGCCTGGTCGACCCTTTCTTCATGCTCCTCCTCATCGAGGCGCTGGGGCCGGGCTACATCGTGTGGGACAAGGAGGCGACCATCCGCTTCAAGCGCCCGGGGAAAGGCACCGTCCGCGCCCGCTTCGAGCTCCCCCCGGAGCGGGTGGAAGAGATCCGCGCCGCGGTGGATGCGGCAGGGAAGACCGAGCCCCGCTTCACCGTCCAGGTCCTCTCGGAAGAGGGGGAGGTGGTGGCGGAGGTCGAGAAGCTTCTCTATGTACGCCGGAAGTTGCCCTGGGGCGCTTACGCACCGGCCTGGTGCAGGATCCGCCGCAGGGTGTCGCCGTCGGTCAGGCCGGCCTCGAAGAAGGACAGCTTCCCCTTCTTGTCGATCACCATCAGGGTGGGCAGGGCCTCGATGCCCAGTTGGCCGGCCACGTCCTTGGGGTCGATCAGCACCGGATAGGAGAACGGCTTCTCCTTGACGAAGCGGCGCACCGCCTCGGTCTCCTCGCCGACGTTGGCGGCGAGGAACTGCACTCCCTTGCCGTGGTAGTCCTTGTAGACGTCCTCCAGGATGAGCGCCTGGATGTGGCAGGGGCCGCACCAGGTGGCCCAGAAGTCGACCACCACCACCTGGCCGGGGAAGTCCTTGGGACCCATCGGCCGGCCCTCGAGCGTCTGGAGCTGGAAGGCCACCTTGGCACCGGGCGCCGGCGGCCCTCCGGGGCTCGCGGCTCCCGCGGTCGCCCCCTCGCGACAGCCGAAGAGGAGAAGGGAGGAGACGAAGGCGGCGGTCAGCACGGACCGGGAGGAGAGGCGAGGGTACATGTTCATGATCTCCTAAGCATACGGCATCGCCGCCCCGGCACGGAAGCGGGGGGCCGTATCGAGGTGAACCGGGCGGCGCGGACGGGAATTTCCCGGCCGGTCCGGCCGCGCCAGGATGCAAGACTTGTAGCAGCTTCCCCTCCTCTCCATAATGCCGGCCATGAGAACGATCCGGAAGCCTGCACTGCTCCTCGCCGCCGCCTTGTAGAGGAAGGTCACCTTGGTTGTCCGCCTCCAGACCCACGAAAGGCGCCACAGGCGCCCTTGCGGTTGAGCTAGGCTGGTCGCCGAACTCCGATGCCCCGCAACCGGCTCATCCCTCGCGCCACTTTCTCCGCTTGCGAAAGTTCGGTGCGCACAGAGTAAGGGTGATCGAAGTCAGGGTAGCGCCTACGAAGATCTTCGACAATCCTTTCATCGCTGATCCCCTGAAACTCAGGCTCGAGTGTGGCCTCAACAATGCCAGAGTCGAGCTGGGCGCGTAATTTTTCCAATTCCTGCTGAAGCTCGATGTCATCCATACTGTACTCCTTCGTTTCCCGATCGGGGGGGCTCATCGAGCTTGCGGTCCGATGAGCCCCTAAATGGATCAACTCTCCTAACTGCAGCCCGAGGTCGAGCCGCAGTTATTGCACTTGTAGCAGCTGCCGTTGCGGACCATGATGGCGCCGCACTCGTGGCAGCTCGGCGCGTCCTGCTGGTAGAGGAAGGTCACCTTGGTCGTCTGCTCCAGGCCCACGGCGGCGGGCCCCACCGGCTCCAGCTTGCCGCCGCCGAGGAGCGTCAGGGTCACCGGGGCCTCGGCCGGCGGCAGGTCGTCGCGCAGGATCACCCCCGCCGCCGCCTTCCCCTCGCGCGACAGGAACTTCGAGGCCAGCCAGCGGAAGATGTAGTCGGTGATCGACTTGGCGATCGGGATCTCCGGGTTCTTGGTGAAGCCGGAGGGCTCGAACCGGGTGTGGCTGAACTTGTCGACCAGGGTCTGAAGCGGCACCCCGTACTGGAGGGCGATCGAGATCGAGGTGGCAAAGGAGTCCATGAGCCCCGAGATGGTCGAGCCCTCCTTCGCCATGACGAGGAAGATCTCGCCCGGCTGCCCGTTCTCGTAGAGGCCGACGGTCAGGTACCCCTCGTGCTCGTTGATCGAGAACTTGTGGGTGATCGCCTGGCGCTCGTCCGAGAGCTTCTTGCGCACCGCCCGCCGCTCGGTGATCGCCGGCGTCGCCGGCGTCGCAACCGGCGCCAGCGGCGTGGCCGCCTCCTTGACGTCCTTCTTGGTCGACAGCGGCTGGCTGCGCTTGCAGTTGTCGCGGTAGATGGCGATCGCTTTCAAGCCCATCCGCCAGCCTTCGACGTAGGCCTGGAGGATCTCCTCCGGGGTCGAGGCCTCGGGCATGTTGATGGTCTTGCTGATCGCCCCCGAGATAAACGGCTGGACCGCCGCCAGCATCTTCAAGTGCCCCATGTAATGGATGGAGCGCGATCCCTTGGCCGGCCGGAAGGCGCAGTCGAAGACCGGGAGGTGCTCTTCCTTGAGGTGCGGGGCGCCTTCGATCGTGTCGTTCTCGTCGATGTGCTCGACGATCTCGCGCACCTGCTCCTTGTCGTAGCCCAGCCGCTTCAACGCCTTGGGCACGGTGTTGTTGACGATCTTGATCATCCCGCCGCCGACCAGCTTCTTGTACTTGACAAGGGCGATGTCGGGCTCGACGCCGGTCGTGTCGCAGTCCATCATGAAGGCGATCGTTCCGGTCGGCGCCAGGACCGAGATCTGGCTGTTGCGCAGACCATGGCGATCGCCCAACTCGACGACGTCGTCCCAGGCGTGCTTGGCGGCCTCCCGCAGCTCCATCGAGACGTGCGCCGCGTCGATCCGCTTGACCGCGTCCCTGTGCTTCCGCATCACCCGGAGCATCGGCTCGCGGTTGACCTCGAAGTCGGCGAACGGCCCCAGGGCGGCGGCGATGCGCGCCGATTGGGCGTAGGAGGCGCCGGACATGAGCGCGGTGATCGCCGCCGCGTAGTCGCGGCCGGAGTCGCCGTCGTAGGGCAGGCCGCGCGCCATGAGGAGCGCTCCCAGGTTGGCGTAGCCGATCCCCAGCGGGCGGAAGCGGTGCGAGTTCTCGCCGATCCTGTCGGTCGGATAGCTCGCGAAATCGACCAGGATCTCCTGCGCCGAGATGACCACCTCGCAGGTGTGGCGGAAGCTCGCCACGTCGAAGCCGACGGTCTCGTCGTAGAAGCGCATCAGGTTGAGCGACGCCAGATTGCACGCCGTGTCGTCCAGGAACATGTACTCGCTGCACGGGTTGCTGGCGTTGATGCGGGCGGTGTTCGAGCAGGTGTGCCAGTCGTTGATCGTGGTGTCGTACTGCATGCCGGGGTCGCCGCACACCCAGGTCGACTCGGCGATCATCTTCATCAGGTCGCGCGCCTTGTGGGTCTCCATCGGCCGGCCGCCGCGGACGGCGCGGGTCGACCAGCTGGCGTCGGCCTCCACCGCCTGCATGAACTCGTCGGTCACCCGCACCGAGTGGTTGGCGTTCTGGTAGGCGATCGAGTCGTAGGCGCCGCCGGTGACGTTGAAACCGCCCTCGAAACCGGCGTCGATGAGCGCCCAGGCCTTCCTCTCCTCGGTCTCCTTGCACCGGATGAACTCGACGATGTCCGGATGGTCGACGTTCAGGATCACCATCTTGGCCGCCCGCCGGGTCTTGCCGCCGCTCTTGATCACTCCGGCGAAGGCGTCGAAGCCCTTCATGAAGGAGACCGGGCCGGAGGCGGTGCCGCCGCCCGCCAGCGGCTCGCGCGACGAGCGCAGGGTCGAGAGGTTGCTCCCCGTGCCCGAGCCGTACTTGAAGAGCATCCCCTCGGTCTTGGCGAGACCCAGGATGGAGGCCATGGTGTCCTCGACCGAGTTGATGAAGCAGGCCGAGCACTGCGGCTTCGCCTCGATGCCGACGTTGAACCAGACCGGCGAATTGAAGCAGGCGTACTGGTGGAGGAGGATGTGGGTGAGCTCGGCGTGGAAGGTGTCGGCGTCCGCGGCGCTCGCGAAGTAGCCCCCCTCTTTGCCCCACTCGGCGATGGTATCGGCCACCCGCCCGATCAGCTGGCGGACGCTCTTCTCGCGCTGCGGTGTGTCGATCTGGCCGCGGAAGTACTTCGAGACCACGACGTTGGTCGCCGTCTGCGACCAGGCCTTCGGCATCTCGACCCCGCGCTGCTCGAACACCGTCTCCCCGCGCTCGTTGGTGATCACCGCGTCCCGCAACTCCCACTCCACGGCGTCGAAGGGGTCCACCCCGGGCGCCGTGTACCGGCGCTCGAAGCGAATCCCCTTCTCCGCCACCTCCCGGACCGGGGTATCACCAACGGACAGATCGGGGTGAACGGGTTGGGTCGCCATGCTCTGCTCTCCTCACAAGTTGCGGAAATGAACGGACGAACGTCCGGGAGGGGCCGGAGCCCCGCCTCACCGGCCAAAGTCACTGCTGTCTATGTGCTTGGGTCCACATGGCTCGAATCAACCCGATGAGCCTACTCCCGGTTTCCGGGGCCTGTCAAGGCTCCGACCACAAGATATTGTGGTGCCGGTTCGCAAGAGCCCCCATAAATAGCCATGCGTCGAGGAAGGAATTACAGGTCCACAAGATCTGCGCAGGATTTCCCCCGGATTTCCGCAGTCGGATTTGCACCGGCACGGGAGAAGAGGTTGAAAAAATGGGGGCTCCCCTGGGGGGCGCGAGGGCGGGGAAATCCTGAGGTAAGATCCCCGAGTTATACGCACCTCGACGGGTGAGTGCGTATAACTCTCGACGAGGATCTTCCCTTGCCCTACCAGCGCCTCCCCGAATCGGTCCAGACGCTCTACGCCGAGCTGCTCGAGCAGGCGGTCCATGGCGCCGCCGAGGCGGCGGCGGTGCCCGGGAGCGGGAGCGCGCGCGGGTCGTTCGTCGCCAAGACGATCAAAGGGGGGACCTACTGGTACCAGCAGAGAGTGGAGGGAGGCAAGCGGCGCCAGCAGTACCTGGGCCGGGAGTCGCCCTCTCTGCTCGCCTGGATGGCGGAAGTCCGGCAGGCCCGAGAGGGCACGGCCGCCGATGCCGCCGGGCGTGCCCGGCTGGTCACCATGCTGGCGGCCGGCGGGGCGGCCCGGGAAAGCGCCGAGGTCGTCCGGGTGCTCGAGCTGCTGGCCGAAGCCGGTGTCTTCCGGATGGGAGGTGTGCTGGTGGGGACCCAGGCGTTCCGCGCCTATGGCAACCTCCTCGGGGTCCGTTTCGCCGCCGCCTCCCTCCGCACCCAGGACGTCGACATCGCCCAGGACCCCGCGGTCGGCATCGCCCTGGCCGCCGAGTCGAACCCCTTGAACCTCGACGCGTCGCTCCGCGACTCGGGGCTCGGCTTCTTCCCGGTCCCCGGGCTCGATCCCCGGCAGCCCAGCACCTCCTTCAAGATCCGCGGCCGCGAGATGCGGGTCGACTTCCTCACCCCTCTCCTCGGCCGCGACCGGAGCGAGCCGGTCTACCTGCCGGCCTTCGGGGTCTCCGCCTCTCCCCTGCGCTTCCTCGACTACCTGATCGAGTCGCCCACCGAGGCCGTGGTGGTCGGCGGGAACGGGGTGCTCGTCCACCTGCCGGACCCCGCCCGCTTTGCGCTCCACAAGCTCTGGATCTCGGCCCGTCGGCCGGTCTCCGAGCAGACCAAGGCGGCCAAGGACCTCCACCAGGCCGGCGACCTCCTGGACCTCCTCCTTGATGACCGCCCGGACGATATTCGGATGGCCTGGGAGGCCTTCGCCCGCCGCCCCGATGCCGCCAATGCCGCTGGCACCGTCCGGGCCGCGATCCGGCGGCTGCCGGCGGAGCTCCAGGCGAGGCTGGAGGAGGGTCTGCCGGAGCTGAAGATCGCCTCCGCTTGAAGCCATGGTTCCTGAGACAGGTTCTCGAGCCCTGCTCTGAAAAAAGCCTGTGAGGTAGGTGCCCCCTCGGCCTGCCACCCCCCTCCTGTCCTCCCCCCATCCCCTGGCGCCCTCCCGCCCAGGGGGGAGGAACGTGGTAGCCGGCGCCATCGCCTGGTGGTCAGGATACGAGATGAGGCTGCCGATCGGGTCCCTCCCCCCTGGGCGGGCGGGAGGGTGGGGATGGGGGGAGGACAGGAGGGGGGTGGGATCGGGGTACGCCCTTTCATCCATCTTCGGGGTGCGGCGGAGCCGCATGGAGAACTCTCAGAAGAAAGGGCGCCGGCCAGGTTTCCGCTTCACCTCAACAACCGCAAGAGGCCTGGATGCAGGAGCCGCAAGAGAGAACCCATGGGCAGCTGGCGCAGCTGTCGGTATCGCCGCCTGTGCCTGTACCGCAAATCCCAATCGTGCAAGCAAAGCACGAGTTCTGGTGGCCGGTGACGCCCACGGCCTGGTTGAGCTCGCTGCCCCCCAGAAGGTAGAGGGTCTCCCGGTTCAGACTTAGCTTCGTAATCTTCTTTTTCACGACTCGCTCCTTTCTTGAGAGCCTGCAAACACGCCAC
>DASQPA010000022.1:0-6061 GCA_035644215.1 Thermoanaerobaculia bacterium | reverse complement strand
GAGGCCGTTCGAACCCAAGGGGAGGTGTAGGATGCACCCGGAGGGCACCTCCATGCTCTACGACCTCTCCCCCACGATCCGTCCCGAGACGCCGGTCTGGCCCGGTGACACCCCGTTCGCCTCCCGCCTGACCATGGCTCTCGCCCAGGGGGACTCGGTCAACCTGTCGGCGATCACCACGACGCCGCACCTGGGCTCGCACGTCGACGCGCCCCTCCACACCGAGCCGCGGGGAGAGAGCTTCGCCGAGCTGCCGCTCGACCCCTATCTCGGCCTCTGCCGGGTGGTCAAGGTGCCGCCGGTCGCCCGGATCGAGCCCCGCCACGTCGAGGGGCTGGATCTCGGCCACCCGCGGCGGCTGCTGTTCAAGACCGAGAGCCTGGCCGACCGCCGGGTCTTCTCCGAGCGCTTCACCGCCCTCTCCCCGGAGCTCGCCCATCTCCTCGCCGAGCGCCGGGTGCTCCTGGTAGGGCTCGACACCCCCTCCGTCGACCCCTACGACACCCCCGGCCTCGACGCCCACCACCTCCTCGCCAAGGGCGGGGTCGCCATCCTGGAGGGGCTGGTGCTCGACGGGGTGCCGGAGGGGATCTACGAGCTGATCGCCCTCCCCCTGAAGCTCGCCGGCCTGGACGCCTCGCCCGTGCGGGCGGTGCTGCGGACCGTTCCGGGCTGAACCGGGAGTAGAATACCGCCAGCCCGGTGCTCTGCCGGGCATCTCAGGGGGATACTTCTCGTGAATGGCAAGGACTTTGTTGCAGGTTTATTGGAGGAGATGGGTCGGCTCTTCGCCCGTCTGGGCGAGACCGAAACGCTGGAGGCGGAGGCGGAGGGCAAGGTCGACGTCGTTTCGCTCTTGAAGCTGGCCTTGAAAAGCGAGCTGGAGGCGAGCGAGCTCGCCGGCTACTGGCTGCCCAGCACGCCGGAGGTCGACGCCAAGCTCGCCCTCGCCCAGCAGTGCGGGGACGAGATGAAACACTACGCGTTGATCAGCCAGCGCCTGGTCGAGCTGGGCGAGGACCTGACGGACTTCGATCCGCTGGCGGACGGCCACACGCCGCTCTACCAGTACCTGCGCGGCCTCCGCACGACGGTCGAGCGGATCGCCGCCGGCCCCTTCGCCAGCGAGGCGATTGCGGAGATCCGCAACAGCCAGTTCGTCCTCTTCTGCCAGTCGGTGGGGGACGAGGAGACGGCGCGGCTCTACGCCGACACCATCCAGCCGGAGGAGGTCCACCACCACCACCTGGGGCGGGACATCCTCATCAAGTACGCGACCACCCCCGACCTCCAGGAGCTTGCCGCGGCGGCGGTGCGCAACACCCTGGCGATCGCGGACGAGCTGCGCAACCTGGCCGGGAAGACGACCGGCATCTACAACATCCCGGTCTCTTAAGATGGCCGGCGAGACGATTTCGACCGTCGCCGTCCTGGGCGCCGGGACGATGGGGCGCGGCATCGCGCACGTGGCGGCGGCCGCCGGCTATGCCACCCGGCTCCACGATCCGCTCCCCGCGGCGCTGGAGAAGGCCCGGGCAGCCATCCACAAGAACCTCGCCAAGGGGGTGGAGCTGGGGAAGGTCGCTCCCGAGACGGCCGAAAGGGCGCGGGAGGCCCTGACCCTCGCCCCGGACCTGGCGACCGCGGTGGCCGACGCCGACCTGGTGATCGAGGCGGCGCCGGAGGACATGAGGTTGAAGATCGAGACCTTCCGCCAGGTGGCGGCGGCGGCCCCGGCCCACGCCCTCTTCGCCTCGAACACCTCGGCCCTCTCGATCACCGAGATGGCCGCCTCCTCCGGCCGGCCCGACCGCTTCGCCGGCATGCATTTCTTCAACCCGGTCCACGTCATGAAGCTGATCGAGCTGGTGCGGGGACTCGAGACCTCGGAGGCGACGCTCGCGACGATGCGCGCCGTGGGCGAGCGGATGGGCAAGGAGGTCGTCGTGGTCCGCGAGGCGCCGGGATTCGTCACCTCGCGCATCAACGCGCTCATCGGCAACGAGGCCTTTCGCATGCTGCAAGAGGGAGTGGCCTCGGCCGAGGACATCGACAAGGCCCTGAAGCTCGGCCTGAACCATCCCATGGGCCCCTTCGAGATGGTCGACCTGGTGGGCCTGGACGTCCGCCTCTCGATCCTCGAATTCCTCCATCAGAGCCTCGGAGAGGCCTTCCGTCCCAACAATATCCTCATCCAGCACGTCCGCGCGGGCCGGCTGGGGAGAAAGGTGGGGCGGGGGGTGTATGAGTATGACGAGGATGGGAAGCGGGTCTGATTCGGCCGCTCAGAGCTCCGACTCCAGACCATGCTCGGAACGCAAGCGGAGCAGGTCCTGCCGGAGGTCGGGGAACATCTGCCAGGTGTAGATGCGTGCGATATGCCCCTTGTTCTGCATATCGATCAGCCGGCGCAAGTCACTTGGCCGAAGCTTCCAGGTGACTCCGTCGGTCACGAAGAGCAACGTCGTATCGTGACGTTTCTGGCCGACAATGCGGCCCATGTCGCCCAGGATGTCTGTTTGCTTGCTGCCTGTGGCGCCATAGGCTTTGACCTCGATGAGAATTCGCGGGTCCTGCTTGGAGGGAATGGCAAAGTCAGCCTTCTCATCCTCCCGGCCGTTGGCGCCGACGAATCGGCAGCGTGCATCGTAGTGGCCGATCCCGAAGACCTCTCGAACGATTTCCTCCGTCTTGTCCTCAAGGAAACGGCCGCGGACCTGGGCTCGGATGGCGCTCCCGCGTCCCGTCTTGAGCCTTTCGACCAGCACGTCCTTCCAGGTCACCGGAGACTCGACCTGCTTCTGCATTTTTTCCAGGATGCCGAGAGAGATCAGCGCCTGGAGAAGAGCCTCGGGTTTCTTGCGGTTGCGCTTCGCTCCGAGCTCGCGTAGCGAGCCTTCGAGCTCGTCCTTCGACAGATCGAGGAAGAGCCGGATCAGCGTGATACCGGCTTCGTAGTCTGGCGCGAGGAGCCTCTTGAGATCGTCAGCGGTATACGAGCTCTTCTCCTTGATGCCATCAAGGAGCTCCAGCACCGATCGGGCGTGATCGTCCTTCCATTCGGACTCGATCCGCGACAGGCTGCCGATGATCTCGTCGTAGGTCTGGCGGCGGCGTTCCACTCACACTCCCAGGATCAGGTACTCCTGGACGATCGATCGTTGGACCGCCGCGTGGGTGCCGAAATGATACCGGTGCTCCCTCTCGAAGACGGTGACCGATGCCTTGTACCGGCGCATGAGACGCACCAGCTCCTCGAGATCCGGATAGCCGTTCGACGAGTAGGAGAGCGCCAGAATGCTCTTGCGGAAATGGGAGAAGAGGCGGTCGAAGGCGCAGAGCGAATCCCGCCGATAGGAGAACGGAGTGTAGGGCTTCTTGAGCTTCTTGACCCGGCTGTCCTCCAGGATCGTCATACCCTTCCAGTAGCAGGACAGACCCTCCAGGAAGTGGTAGCGCTTGACATAGCAGTTGTCGTCCGCCCGGGGTACGTAGGGTGGATCCATGTAGACCAGATCGAAACCTGAAGGCTTGATCGCGAAGACGTCCCCGTGGAGCGCCCGGCACGGCCGCCCGTTGTCGAAGACGCTTCGGTTGAAGACCTCGGCCTGTTCGACGAAATGCTCGCGCAGCGAGAGCCGGAGGTCCCTCCGGCCATCCTTGTAGCGCTCGGGGTCTCCGGCGACCGTGAAGACACCGCGCGGTTGTCGCTTCACGCAGGACCGGATCAGGGCGGACAGGGCGAGCGCCTTGCGGTAGGGGCTGCGGGATCGCCGCAGGTTCGCCCAGATCTGGTCGAGAAAGCGAAGATCCTCCGGCGTGAAGAAGATGCCCTGGAAGGTCTCCTCGATGAATCGGTCGTATTTCGCCGGTTTGGTCAGGAGACGTTCCATGTCCTCTGCGCGGAGGCCGTCGGCGGAGTTTTCCACCAGGGCGGTCGACAGCAGGCTGGCAAAGTTGAGGAAGTCGTTGGTCGTGACCTCCTTGCCCATGCTCTTGAGGAGGTACGCCACGCAACCGGTGCCGGAGAAGGCGTCGAGGACAGTGTCGAACTCGACCTGGTGCAGGATCTCGTGAAGCCAGGGAAGCAGGCGGTGCTTGCTACCCATGAACCGGAGCTGAGGATAGCTCTTCGCCCGGGCGGGAAGATCGGGCGCGACTGCACTCTCGATCTCGAGCTCTGGGAAGAGGGCAGCGGTTTGCATGAAGAGAGGTCCAACAGCCAAGGCGAATCTTACGCCATGCTTACGCTTTTCGCAAATCCGGCATCGCCGGCTTCCCGCTCCCCGCCCCCGCCCGCCGCAGCACGCTGTGCTTCCTTCCATAGAGGAAGTAGATCGCCATTCCCACCACGAACCAGAGGGCGAGCCGCAGCCAGTTCTCGGCCGGCAGGCTGCACATCAGGAGGAGGCAGAAGAGGACTCCGAGGATCGGGATGAGCGGCACCAGCGGGACGCGGAAGTGGCGGGGGGCGTCCGGGTGGGTGCGGCGCATGATGGGGATCGCGGCGCAGACGATGACGAAGGCTAAGAGCGTCCCCATGTTCACCAGGTTGACGATGACGTCGATGGGCAGGAGCGCGGTGACTGAGATGACGAAGAGGCCGGTTGCCAGCGTCGCCTTATGCGGGGTGCGGAAACGAGGGTGGACGGCGGCGAAGAAGCGCGTGGGGAGGAGGCCGTCGCGGGCCATGGCGAGGAGGATGCGCGGCAGCGAGAGCAGGAGGACGAGGAGCACGGTGGTGATGCCGGCCACCCCGGCGAGAGCGATCAGGAGCTTTGCCCAGGGCAGGCCCACCTGCGCGAAGGCGTTGGCGAGCGGGGCGGAGAGGTCGAGCTTGTCGTAGGGGACCATCCCGGTCAGCACCGCGATCACCCCCATGTAGAGGAGGGTGCAGATGAAGAGCGAGGCGATGATGCCGATCGGCACGTCGCGCTGCGGCCGGCGCGCCTCCTCGGACTGGGTGGAGACGGCGTCGAAGCCCAGGTAGGCGAGGAAGGCGAGGGCGGCGCCCGCCAGCATCCCCACCGGCCGGCCGCCGGCGTCGAGGTGACCGAAGAGGGTCTTGCCGAAGAGGACCACGCCGGTCATGCCATAGGGCGCGAACGGGTGCCAGTTCTTCGGATCGACGTGGAAGGCGCCGACGGCGATGACGAAGAGCACCGTGGTGAGCTTCAAGACGACCATGGCGGCGTTGAAGCGCGCGCTTTCGCGGATGCCCACGATGAGGATGACGAGGAGGAGGGCGACGATCCCGACCGCCGGCAGGTTGACCACCGAGCCGGTGGGGAGGAGCCGCCCGACCTGCGGGTCGTAGAGCACCACGGGTCCGGAGATGGCCTTGGGGAGCGTGATACCGAGCGAGGCGAGGACGCTTTGCAGGTAGCCGGACCAGCTGCCGGCCACCAGCGCCGCGCCGCCGGCATACTCCAGCACCAGGGTCCAGCCCATGATCCAGCCGAAGAGCTCGCCCAGGGTGGCGTAGGCGTAGGTGTAGGCCGAGCCGGAGACCGGCACGATCGAGGCGAACTCGGCATAGCAGAGCGCCGCGAAGACGCAGGCGATGCCGGCCACCACGTAGGAGAGCAGGAGCGCCGGCCCGGCGGTCTGCCGGGCGATGGCGCCGGTGGTGACGAAAATGCCGGCGCCGATGATGGCGCCCATGCCCATCCCGGTGAGATGGACCGGCCCCAAGGCCCGCCGCAGCCGCCCCTCCCCCTCATCCGCGGCCTCGTCGAGCAGCTGGCGAAGCGGTTTCCGGGTAAACAGAGAGTACGCCATCTCGGGTCCTCCTCCGGGCTCGATCGGCAATCGCTATGGTGGTAAAGCGGCGGCTACCTTATCACCAGTCTCAGGGGCCGGCGGTGCGATGCGGAAGCCGGGCGAGGATTTTGCCGCCGCCTTCCAGCTCTCCAGGGATTGCCGTTTGGTGCCCGCGGCCCTCTGGGCGTAGAATCGGTCCACTTTACGAGTGGACTTTAGTTGCATCGCAGAGAATTCCTCCGGGCGGGGGTGCTTGCCGGCATGGGCACCCTGCTCGCCCCCATGATCAACCGCGGTC
>DASQPA010000021.1:0-19839 GCA_035644215.1 Thermoanaerobaculia bacterium | reverse complement strand
TCCCTAGCTCTGGCCAAATACCCCACCCAGGTGGGGGCATGCCCCTGGCCAATGACAGCGAGGCTCGGTTGAGACCATAGACACCGCGCACAGCGGATGGGGTTATGCTCGAGACGTAGGCGCCGGAGACTGCATTGGCGCCAGGCGGTGCCCACTCAACCGCAGATCCTGGTGCTTGCAGCAGGGAAGGCACTTTCAAAGCGCAGCGGCCTAGCCGGTTGTTCGGTGAGCGCGCGGCTCCAACTGCGGCAGCAGTTCCGCGAAGTCGCGGGTTGCCGCGCCCAGGAGTTCATGCTAGATCACTGCCTCGGGCGTATGTACTCCCTCCGATCCAGCCTGGCGGTACCTACGCACCCGCGGACCAATGGATACAATGCGGCGACCACACCGACTTTTACCTCGACTGCGAGTAGGGGTCGTCGGGAGTGGCCTCTATATGGCCACCCCCTCCCATTCCGGTCTCCGCAAGCGCGACCTCCGCGCTATTGCGAGCGATTCCTCACTGGATCTCTGGCGACTGCGGCGATTACCCACCCGCTTCCATCGACGCGAAAGCCGGCGCCGATACAGCCTCAACTCGGGCGAGTGCTACCCGCTTGCAACGGCCGCTGGGGCGGTTTCCAGGGCCTGACCAGAAGATCGTGGCCTTCCGGCCTCCACGTAGGCAGAGAAGTCCGGGTACACGTCGCGAATCTCCCAGGCAACGCGATTCAGTGTGGCCGCCAGTCGCCGGTCGTGCTGGTCGATGCTCGCCAGTTGTCTCCGGATGCGCCGCTAGGTGATCCGGGTTGGATTGGCAGCCGACCAGCACCTTATAGAGAAGGTAGGAAGCGCCATCCCAGAGGAGGGGACGATTGTGGAACCGCCTGATCGAGGGAAGGGGAAGGGCAAGGGGGTTGCTCCGCAAGTAGACATGGAATTCCGGGTCGAGGACGACGCGACAAACGACATCCGCTCAGATCGTCCAACTCAAGCCAATCGGGTGCGCCTCCTCGGGAGCCTACGGGTGATTGAGGGGGAGGTGCTCGGCGAGAGCCAGCCGCTCGTGGCTGTCCCGCCGAAACGAGGCCCTCGAGGTCCTTCGGCAGAGCGGCTACGAGCACGGACAGGCGGAATCCCTCCTCGACCGCGCCCGAGCTCTGCGCCGCCCCGATCGCCTCGAGGAGGCCCTCGCGGATCTCGACCGACAGCGTTCGCGCTCAGCGGGAGCGAATTCACGAACCCTTGCAACGGGTATCGTTCTTCGACCTGCAGACCGGGCTGACGGACGAGCGGGTCGCGACCAGCGCGCTCGTCGATCCCCGCGGTAAACGCGCCTTCTGGGCTGCCGATCAAATCCATGAGATCGATGTACTTTCCTTGACCGTCTTTTTGTCCCCGTGCGAAGGTAGAGAGATGGGGCGCGAGCCGAGCGCCGCATCACGCCAGGTTGTTTCTTGGCGGCATGTGATGTCGTCTGTCCTGCCATCCGCCAGAGGCTCCAAGCGATCTAAGTCTCTTCATGGCCGGAAGTGTTCCCTGGGCGGCCGGAACGGCGCGACGAGGAGATCGTGCGAGCCGGGCTCGACGCGGACGGGGAAGTCCGGATAGTCGGCGCGGATCTCGTCGGCCACGCGGTTCAAGGAGAGGGCCAGCCGGCGGTCGAGCTGGTCGACGCTCGCGAGCTGCCGGCGGACGATCTTCCAGGGGATCACGCAGGGGGTGCGCGCCGACCAGCAACGATAGAGGAGGTAGGACGCGACATCCCAGTAGAGAGGACGGTTGTGAAACCGCCGCATGAGGGCGAGCGGCAGGACCACGGGGTTATTGCGTAGGTACTCGTGAAATGCGGGGTCTAGGAGGATGCCGTAGCGCTTGATGTCCGAGGGAAGGAGAGAGAGCTGGGAGCGGGTCTCCTCGGCGAGCAGCCGGCGCGCCCCGACACCATCTTTTGGAGTGTAGGCTCTCTGGAGGGACCTCATGTTGAGGCGGGAGACGCCGCCCGGGGTGCGGAGGATCAGGGAAAGGGGAGAAGCTGAGGAGGCGATGGAGGCGCTCCTCGAAGCGCCGGTACTGGACGCCGGAGCGGGCGAGGCGAAAGGCGTCGAAGAAGTCGGCCAACACTGATGAGGGTAACGAAGCCGGTATCATAGGTGAGGGTGGTGATCCAGGCGAGGAGGGCCCGGTCGGCGCCGTAGGGGGTGGGGACATTCGGCTCGGTGGTCGATAGGTAAACGGTGAGGTGGGTGTCGGCACCGAGGTGGGCTTCCCGGACGACGGTGGTCAGCGAGCTCCTCTGGTAGGGGAAGCCACAGAAGACCAGGGCCTTGGCCGCGAGAAGGAGAGACTTGGGGTCGACGGCCGGCGTCGGGGTAGGGTGGGAGAGCAGGGAAAACGGAGCGGGAGCCATGGTCCCGAGGGCGTTGCCGGAAGAGTCGGGTTCAACCCGCCGGGGGGAGCCTCGGGGCCTTGGTACGCCAATGCTGAAATCCGGGTCGGGAGGCCCGCTGGCCGGGTGAGGGCGCCATGGGTTAGACACCCCAACCCATAGAGCGGATTTGGTTTAGCTCGGCGAGGAGGACGAAGAGAGAGTTCGAACTCGCCCCCATTGGGGATACCTAAAGATGGAGGCACCGCCGGAGGGTCCGCCAAGTTTTTTCAAGGCCGGAAGTGCTCCCGAGGCGGCCGGAAGGGCGCGACGAGGAGATCGTGCGAACCGGGCTCGACGCGGACGGGGAAGTCCGGATAGTCGGCGCGGATCTCGTCGGCCACGCGGTTCAAGGAGAGGGCCAGCCGGCGATCGAGCTGGTCGACACTCGCGAGCTGGCGGCGGACGATCTTCCAGGGGATCACGCAGGGAGTGCGGGCCGACCAGCAACGATAGAGGAGGTAGGAGGCGGCATCCCAGTAGAGAGGGCGGTTGTGGAACCGCCGCATGAGGGCGAGCGGCAGGGCCACGGGGTTATTGCGCAGGCACTCGTGAAATGCCGGGTCGAGGAGGATACCGTAGCGCTTGACGTCCGAGGGAAGGAGAGAGAGTTGGGAGCGGGTCTCCTCGGCGAGGAGCCGGCGCGCCTCGACGCCATCCCTCGGCGTGTAGGCTCTCTGGAGGGGCCTCATGTTGAGGCGGGATACGCCGCCCGGGGTGCGCAGGATGAAGGAGAGGGAGAAGCTCAAGAGGCGATGGAGGCAGGCTGGTGAAGGTGACGAAGCCGGTATCATAGGTGAGGGTGGTGATCCAGGCGAGGAGAGCGCGGTCGGCCCCGTAGGGGGTGGGGATGCCCGGCTCGGTCGTCGCGAGGTAGACGGTCAGGTGGGTGTCGGCGCCGAGGTGGGCCTCCCGGACTATGGTGGTCAACGAGCTCTTCTGGTAGGGGAAGCCACAGAAGACCAGGGCCTCGGCCGCGAGGAGGAGAGCCTTGGGGTCGTCGGGCGGATCGGCGGCCGGAGCCGGGGTGGGGGGAGCAGGGAAGTGGGGGCGGGGCCTTTGTCCCGCGGACACTGCCCGGGAGGGGCGGGTTCAACCCGCTGGGGGAGCCTCGGGGCGCTGGTACGCCAGTGCTGAAACCCGGGTCGGGAGGCCCGCTGACCGGGCTGGTCGCGCGGTTCACCGGACCACCTGCTCAGGCGACGTGGCGCCATGGTGCCGGAAAATTCGGTACACTTTCGGTACAGTGCCGGCCAATCCTGGGCAATCTTCCACAACCTTCGGGTACCCTAAAAGGTGGCGTAAACGACGCAGAATGAGGGGGTTGACGTGTTGTGGAGGATTGTGGCGGATGGGCCCGGACAGACTTTTAATCCACGGGTCCGGAGTTCGAGTCTCTGATGGCCAACTATTGAAAACAAAGGGATTTAGTGGTTTCGTGGAGCCCCCTCTTCCGCCATTCGGTACACTGTTGGTATGGGAACCATTCAAACGGTCAACCGGAAGAGTGGCAAGCGGTACCGGGTCAGGATACCAGATCTCGCAAGACCGAGTCGCACCGTCCTCTTCTGCAACATCGGAAACTTTGGCTTGGGGCCGGGGTCAGGCACCACAATGATGGCGGCTCAACCGCCTGCGGTTGGCTGCTGCTCCGGCTCCGCGTTCACTCCTGCCGCAGGGCCACCACGGGATCCACCCGCGTCGCCCGCCGCGCCGGGAGATAGGCGGCGACGAGGGCCACCGTCAGCAGGACCAGGGGAATCGCGAGGTAGGTAATTGGATCGCTCGGGGCGATGCCGTAGAGGGCGCTGCCCAGTAACCGTGACAGGCCGAAGGCGACGGGGAGGCCGACTGCGACTCCCGCCGCGGCCATCACCAGGCCCTGGCTGAGGACCATCGACAGCACGTCTCCCCGCCGGGCCCCCAGGGCCATGCGGATGCCGATCTCGCGCGTCCGTTCGGTCACGGCGTACGCGATGACGCCCGCGAGGCCGAGCGCGGCAAGTCCCAGGGAGAGGACCGCGAAGGTGCTCAAGAGAAGCAGGCCGAAACGGCGCGCGGCGACCGTCGCGGCGAGGCGATCTTCGAGCGTCGAGACGTCGAAGACCGGCAACTCGGCGTTCAAGGAGCGCACCTCCCTCCGCGCCGCCGCGGTCAAGAGTGCGGGGTCGCCTGCGGTGCGTACGGCGAGGAAGCCGTAAGGGTCTGGCGATTGGAGGAAGGGACGGTAGAGCTCCGCCTTGGGGGCCGCGGTGAGGCCCTCGCGGTGAACGTCGGCCGCCATGCCCACCACCGTCACCCAGGGCTGGCCGCCGATACTGAGACGTTTGTCGATCGGGTCCTCGTCCCCCCAGAAAGAGTGGGCGAGCGTCCGGTTCACGATGGCGACCGGCGCCGCCGCGGAGGCGTCGCGAGCGTCGAAGGCGCGGCCCCGCAGGAGGGTGGTGCCCAGGGTGCGGAAGTAGCCGGGGCTCACCGCGGAGAGCATCACCTCGGGCTGCTCCCGCGGGTCGCGCGGCGGCCGGTTCTCGATCCTCAGGCCGCGAAAGATCCGCGACACCCGGGAGAGGGGGAGTGAGTCGCCGAAGGCCGTCGACTTGACTCCTGGCAGGGCCTCGACGCGTTGCGCCAACTCGCTGAAGAAGGCGGCCTGGGCCGCTGGCGAGTCGTAGCCGCCGGAAGGCGACAGATCGATCGCCAGGGTCAGCACCCGCTCTGGGCGGAAGCCGGGGTTGATCGACTGGATGCGGGCGAAGCTCCGGAGGAGGAGCCCCGCCCCGACCAGCAGCACCGAGGCGAGAGCCACCTCGCCGGCGACCAGGAAGCCCCGCCCGCGTCCGAGGCCGCTCGCGGCGGTCGCCTGGAGCGGCTCGCGCAGGTCGACGCGCGCGGCGGAGAGCGCCGGGACGAGGCCGAAAAGGAGACTGGTGGCGAGCGACAGCACGAAGGTGAAGAGAAGCACCGGACCGTTCACTCCGACGCCGATCTGCGGCAGGAGAGATCCCGCGAGATCGGGCGGAGTGAGGGCGGCGAGGAGCCGTGCCCCCCACAATGCGATGAGGAGACCGCTGGCGCCGCCGGCGAGTCCCAGGAGGACGCTCTCGATCAACAGGTGACGAACGATCTGCCGCTGGCTGGCTCCCAGGGCAGCGCGGACGGCGATCTCGCGGCGGCGCGCGGCGGCGCGGGCGAGGAGCAGATGGGCCACGTTGACGCAGGCGATGAGAAGCACCAGGCCCACTGCACCGGCGAGGAGCAGAAGGGCAGGTCGGACCTTGCCGACCAGCTCCTCGTGGAGCCCCACCATGCGGACCTGGCTGTCGAGGCTCATGCGCCTGGCGCCGGGACCCCCCGGCCCTCCTAGGGTCCGGAACTGCATGCCGCTGCCCCGACGCGGACCGGGCGCCAGCGCCGGGCCTCCCGGAGACAGCGCCGGCGCTGCCTGAGCCGCGGCCGCGGCCCGATCGGAGATCGCCTGCAGCTCCTTGCGCGCCTGTTCCAGAGTGGCCCCGGGGCGAAGACGACCGACGACCGACAGGATAGAAAGCTGCTGGCGGCCGTGTTCGACGGCAGTGTTGAGCTGGAGCGGCACCAGGAGGTCGATGTCGGGGCTGCCGGGGAAGACGAAATGTCGGGGCAGCACCCCCACGACCGGATAGGCCTGACCGTCCAGTCGGAGGAGCTGGCCGGAGGGGACGGCCGAGACGCCGAAGAGGCGCTCCCACAGGCGTGCCGAGACGATCGCCGCCGGCGAGCCATGCAACTTTGCCTCCTCCGGACGGAAACCGCGCCCCTTTGCGGGCTTGATGCCGAGCATCGGCAGGAGATCTGGCGAAACCCGCGTCCCCTGGAGCCTCTCGGGCTGCTCGCGGCCCTGCAGGGTGAAGCTCAGCCGGTCGAAGGCCCCGACTTGAGAGAGCAGACGGCTCTGCTCCTGCCAATCGAGGTAGTCGGCGCCGGAGGTCATCTCGGCGTTGAACCCGGGGATGAAATCGGCGATCCAGACCAGGCTCTCCGGGGCACGGTAAGGGAGAGGCCGCAGGAGCAGGGCCTCGACGAAGCTGAAAATGGCGCTGTTGGCGCCGATGCCCAAGGCGAGGGTGAGAATCGCGGCCAGGGTGAAGCCGGGGCGGGCGCGAAGAGCACGCAGGGCATAGCGAAGGTCGCGCAGGATCGCGCTCATGGGATCTCCTCAGTTCCAAAACTTCAAAACGTCGCGGCCCTGCCAGGGTTTCCCTTCGCTGCAGTAGTAGCTTCGATGCGACCACGAAGATGCTGACGGCGGATCCGTGAACCGCCTCGACACACCGGACCCGCGATGATGGCAGGTGGCTAAAATGATAGAACAAGTATGGTTGAGGGTAAAGTGGGCCTATAATGTCCCGACTGTCTTTTCGCGTCCGATCGACAGACCTTCTCGCCTGAGCAAGGCGTCTGCGGGCTGCCCTTCTGATCGAGCCGGAACGCTGGTGAAGCAGGTCCGGGAGCGCGCCGAGTATACCTGGCGGCGGTGGGGCGGGCGGCTTCGCCGAGGCAGCCGTCGCAGAGAGTGGGAGGGGCTCGGCCAGGGGGCCGTCGAACAGGAATTGTAGTATGAACGATTCCAGCAGCTCACTGAACGGCGTTGCGATCATCGGCATGGCGGGCCGCTTCCCGGGCGCCTCGGACGTCGAGCGCTTCTGGGCGAACCTCGTCTCCGGGGTCGAGTCGATCACCTTCTTCAACGCTGAGGAGCTGCGGGCCGTCGGGGTGGAGCCGGAGGTGCTGGCGGACCCGGCCTTCGTGCGGGCGCGGGCCGTGCTCGAAGGCGCCGAGCTCTTCGACGCGGCGCTGTTCGGCCTGACGCCGCGCGAGGCGGAGGTGATCGATCCCCAGCATCGGCTGCTCCTGGAGTGCGCCTGGGAGGCGCTGGAGCAGGCCGGTCACGACCCGAGGCGCTTCCCGGGCCCGGTCGGCGTCTTCGCCGGGGCGGGGATCAACACCTACTTGCTCGCCAACCTCCAGCACAACCGCGAGGTGATGGAGGCGGTGGGCTCGTACCAGGCGATGCTCGCGAGCGGCGGCGATTTCCTCTCCACCCGGATCTCCTACAAGCTGGGGTTGAAGGGTCCGAGCCTGACGGTGCAGACGGCCTGCTCGACCTCGCTTGTGGCGGTCCATCTCGCGGTGCAGAGCCTGCTCAACGGCGAGTGCGACATGGCGCTGGCGGGCGGGGTGCGCCTCTTGGTGCCGCGCAAGGGCGGGCACCAGTACCAGCCCGGCAGCATCTTTTCGCAGGACGGTCACTGCCGCCCGTTCGACGGGTCGGCGACCGGCACAACGGAGGGGGAGGGTGTGGGGCTGGTGGTCCTGCGGCGGCTGGTGGATGCGGTCGCCGAGGGCGATCACGTCCATGCCGTGATCCTGGGCTCGGCGGTCAACAACGACGGTGAGGGGAAGCTGGGCTACACGGTGCCGAGCGTCGACGGCCAGTCGGAGGTGATCGCCCTGGCGCAGGCCCTGGGAGGGGTGGAGGCGGAGACGATCGGTCTGATCGAGGCGCATGGGACGGGCACGCCGCTGGGCGACCCGATCGAGGTGACGGCGCTGTCGAGGGTCTTCGCGCCGGGCCGGCCTGGCGGGCGGATCGCCCTGGGGTCGCTCAAGAGCAACCTGGGCCATCTCGACGCGGCGGCTGGGGTGGCCTCGCTGATCAAGGCGGCGCTCTCGGTCGAGCGCGGGGTGATTCCGCCCAGCCTGCACTTCGAGCGCCCGAACTCGCAGCTCGACCTGTCGACGGGCGGGTTCTATGTGCCGGTCGTGGCGACGCCGTGGGTGAAGGAGGCGGGCCCGCGGCGGGCGGGGGTGAGTTCGTTCGGCATCGGCGGGACCAACGCGCACGTGGTGCTGGAGGAGGCGCCGGAGGTGGCGCCCGGGAGCGCCTCGCGGCCGCTCCAGCTCGTGGTCCTTTCGGCGCGCACGCCGGCGGCCCTGGAGCAGGCGACGCGCAATCTGGCCGAGCACCTGCGGCGCCATCCGGAGCTCGATACCGGCGGCCTGGCCGACGTCGCCTACACGCTGCAGCTGGGGCGGGCGGCCTTCGAGCCGCGGCGGATCGTCGTCTGCGAGAGCACGGCCGACGCCGCCCAAGTGCTCTCGACGCTCGACCCGAAGCGGGTGCTGACGCGTACCCGAGAGGCGGGGGAGCGGCCGGTCTTCTTCCTCTTCTCGGGCCAGGGCGCGCAGTACCACGGGATGGGGGCCGAGCTGTATGCCGGCGAGGCGGTCTTCCGCTCCGCGGTGGACCGCTGCGCGGAGATCCTGCGGCCGCGGCTCGGCCTCGATCTGCGGCAGGTGCTCTATCCAGAGGGCGGCGATCCACAGCGGGCGCCGGAGCGTCTCGAACAGACTGCGCTCGCCCAGCCGGCGCTCTTCGTCGTCGAGTACGCTCTGGCCCGGCTGTGGATGGCGTGGGGGGTGCGTCCGGCGGCGATGCTCGGCCACAGCATCGGCGAGTACGTGGCGGCCTGCCTGTCCGGGGTCTTCTCGCTCCCAGACGCGTTGGACCTGGTGGCCGAGCGGGGCCGGCTAATGCAGGAGATGCCGGGCGGGGCGATGCTCGCGGTGCCGCTGCCGGAGGCGGGGGTGCGGCCGCTCCTCGGGCGGCTGTCGCTGGCGGCGGTCAACGGCCCTGCGATGTGCGTGGTGGCGGGCGAAGCAGGCGAGGTCGCGGCCCTTGCCGAGCATCTGTCCGGTCGCGGGCTCCAGGTGCGACGCTTGCACACCTCGCACGCCTTCCACTCGGCGTCCATGGAGCCGGTGCTCGCGCGCTTCAGGGCGGCATTCGCCGGCCTTCGCCTGAGCCCACCGGAGATTCCGTTCGTCTCGAACCTGACGGGGACGTGGATCCGTCCCGATGAGGCGACGTCTCCAGACTACTGGGCGCGCCACTTGCGGGAGACGGTCCGCTTCTCGGACGGCCTCTCGGTGCTGTTCGGGCGGTCCTCGGCGGTGTTCCTGGAGGTGGGGCCGGGCCGGGCCCTCACCTCTCTGGTACGCCAGCATCCGAAGCGTCCGGAAGCGCCATCGGTCTTGGCCAGCCTGCCGACTTTGGGTGACGGCGGGACCGCCGATGCGGCGGTCCTGCGTACCTTGGGTCAGCTCTGGCTCGCGGGGGTCGAGATCGACTGGGCGGGCTTCCATGCTGGCGAGCGGCGTCTGCGGGTGCCACTGCCCACCTATCCGTTCGAGCGCCAGCGCTACTGGGTCGAGCCGGACACGGGCGCGGAGCGGGTGCACCGTCGCGCGGTGGGCGGAGAGGGGGAGATCGCCGACTGGTTCTGGGCGCCGCTCTGGCGCCAGGCTTTCCCGCCAGCTGGAAACGGTCTGCCGGACGGTGCGGCCGAAGGGAGCTGGTTGCTCTTCACCGACGGGACTGGTCTGGGGGATGCCATCGCGACGCGCCTTCGGGAACGCGGCCGGGAGGTCGTGGTCGCCCATGCTGGGGAGCGGTTCGTGGAAACCGACGGGGGCGACTTTGCGCTCCATCCCAAAGCGGCGGCGGACTACGGCGCCCTGCTCGATCGGCTCGCCCTGCGGGGGATCGTCCCGGCGCGGATCGTCCATCTCTGGAGCGCCGGTCCATCTCTCTCCACTGCGCCGGGGGGTGCTGGGCGCGAGCAAGAGCGAGGCTTTTTCAGTCTCCTCCACCTGGCGAGAGCCCTGGGCGACCGGCGCCCCGCGGGAGCGCGGCCCGCCCTCCATCTCGGGATCATTTCGACCGGGGTGCAGCGGATCACGGGAAGTGAGGAACTCGTCCCGGCTCGGGCGACTCTGCTCGGTCCGGCGATCACCATCCCGCAGGAGTATCCTGGGATCACCTGCGGGCTGATCGACATTACCCTTTCCCCGCCCGGTAGCCGGCGGGAGCGACGGTTCGTGGACCTGCTTCTGGCCGAGGTCGCCGCCGCACCTCCCGCCCCCGTCGTCGCCTATCGCGGCCTGGACCGCTGGCTGCGGGCCTTCGAGCCGTTGCGTCTTCCGCCTCCCATGGGGCCGGTCCCCCTGCGTGCAGGAGGGACCTACCTGATCACCGGCGGCCTGGGCGGTGTGGGCCTGGAGCTGGCCGGTCTCCTGGCCCGCCAGGCGAAGGCGAAGCTGGTGTTGATCGGTCGCGCGCCGTTCCCGGAGCGCGAGGCCTGGCCCGCGCTGGCGCAAGGGGAGGGCCGTTTGGCGCGGATCGCCCGGCGGCTCCGCGAGTTGGAGGCGGCGGGGGCGGAGGTCTGGACCGCGGCGGCCGACGTCACGGACGCGGCCGCCCTGCGCCGGGTGGTCGGCGCCGCGCGCCAGCGCTTCGGGCACATCGACGGGGCGATCCATGCGGCGGGCGTTCCGGGTGGTGGGCTGATGCAGTGGCGGACGTCCGAGGAGGCGGAGGCGGTGCTCGCGCCGAAGGTCCAGGGCACGCCGATCCTCGCGGAGCTCCTGGCCGAGGACGCGCTCGATTTCCTGGTGCTCTGTTCGTCGCTCAATGCTCTGGTCGGCGGGCTCGGCCAGGCCGACTATACGGCGGCCAACGCTTTCCTCGACGCGTTCGCGCAGTCCCGCCAAGACGAGCTGCCGGTGGTCTCGATCAACTGGGACGCATGGCGCGGCGTGGGTATGGCCGATCGGAGGCCCGAGGCGGAGGAACGGTCTGCCGAGGTCGGGGATCTCTCGCCGTTCCCCCACCCGTTGCTCTCCGAGCGGGGGACCGACGGGGAGGGGGCGGGGGTCTTCGTCGGCCACCTCTCTCCGGGAACGACCTGGGTGTTGGACGAGCACCGGCTGGGCGGCCACCCGGTGGTGCCGGGAACGGCCTATCTGGAGATGGCGGGAGCCGCCTTCCGGGGGCTTTCGGGCACGGCCGGCGCGATCGAGCTGCGCGACGTGCAGTTCGTCACTCCTTTGCAGGTCGGCGACGGCGAGATCCGGGAGCTCCAGATCGTGCTGCGCGATGGCGCCGGCAACGGGGACGGCTTCCATCGTTTCTCGGCCCGCAGCCGCGACCGCGACGGCTGGCAGGAGCACGTGATCGGGGCGGTGGGGCAGGCGAGCGCGGCGGGAAGCGAGGAGTGCATCCGGCTCGACGTCTCGTCGCTGTCATCGCTCGCGGGCTGGGAGGAGGAGGTGCTGGGCGAGGACTACCGGGAGGACCTGAAACAGGCCGGCCTGGGTCCACGCTGGGAGGTGCTGAAGAAGATCTACCGGCGAGACGGCGAGCTGGTGGGCGTGCTCGAGCTGGCGCCCGAGTTCGCCGACGACGTCTTGAGCTTTCAGCTCCATCCGGCACTTCTCGACGCCGCGACGAGCTTCGCCGAGTACCACGTGCCGGGCGCCCGGGGCAACTACTACCTGCCGCTGTCCTACAAGCGCCTGCGGATGCTCGGTCCGCTGCCCTCTCGGATCTACAGCCACGCCCGGCTGCGCCCGCAGGGGCTCGATGAGGTGGAGACCATCTCCTTCGACGTCGCGATGCTCGACGAGACCGGCGTGGAGCGCGTCCGGGTCGAGGAGTTCACGTTGAAGCGGGTGGACGTGGCGGCGACCCTGCGGGACCGAGCGCACCGGGCTGGCGCGCCGCCGGCGCCTCCTCAGATGGAAGAGCTCCTCGCCAGCATGGATCCAGAGCAGGCGGTCGAGGCGTTCGGCCGCATCCTCGCGTTCGGCGATCTACCGCAGGTCGCGGTCTCGGTGCGGCCCCTGCCGGAGGTACTGGAGCGGGCGCGATGGCTGACCGCGGAGCGCCTCGCCGAGACCGTGCGCCTGACGCCCGGCGGCTGGCACCACGCCCGACCGGATGTAGAGACCCCCTACGTGGCTCCGCGAGGCGAGCTGGAGGGGCGGCTGGCAGCGATGTGGAGCGACCTGCTCGGCATCGCACAGGTCGGCGTGTTTGACGACTTCTTCGAGCTCGGCGGTCATTCCCTGCTCGGCACTCAGCTGATGTCCCGGGTGCGCGAGGCGTTCGGCGTCGAGCTTCCGCTCGGCAAGTTGTTCGAGGCTGCCACGGTGGCCGACTTTGCCGCCATCGTCGAATCGCAGCAGCTTGAAAGTCGCCGGCCGCTCTCCTCCCTGCAACCGGCGAGGCGTGCCGGGAGCCTGCCGCTCTCGTTCGCTCAGGAGCGGCTGTGGTTCCTCGATCGGCTCAAGCCCGGCAGCCTGGCCTACAACATCCCTGCCGTCGTCCACCTCGCGGGGACGCTCGACGTGGCGGCCCTCATCCGGAGCCTGCGCGAAATCGTGCGGCGGCACGAAGTCTTGCGCACCACTTTCGGCCTCGCCGACGGGCAGCCGGTCCAGCGGATCGCGGCCGAGCTGGACCTGCGCTTTCCGCTGGTCGATCTGGCTGCGCTCCCGGTCCACGGTCAGGAGACGGAGGCCCGGTGGCTGGCCGGCCGCGAATCGGCAGAGACTTTCGACCTCGGCCGCGGGCCGCTCCTCCGCGCCACCCTCTTACGGCTCTCGCCTCTCCGGCACCGGGCTCTTTTCACTCTCCATCACATCGTCTCCGACGATTGGTCGACCGAGGTGCTGGTGCGAGAGATGGCGGCTCTCTACCGCGCGTTCCTCGCCGGGCTCGCGTCGCCCCTGCCCGAGCTGCGCATCCAATACGCAGATTATGCGCTGTGGCAGCGCGGGTGGCTGTCCGGCGCGGTGCTCGCGGAACAGCTCGGCTACTGGCGGGAGCGGCTCGCCGGGGCACCCGGCACCCTCGACCTGCCGGCCGACCGGCCGCGTCCGGCGCGGCAGAGCTTCGGCGGAGCGACCTTCGAGTCGGCCTTGCCGGCGGCTCTCCGCGGGGACGTGGAGGGGCTGGCGCGCCGCCGGGGCGTCACCAGCTTCATGGTCCTCCTCGCCGCCTTCGAGGCCCTGCTCTACCGCATCACCGGGCAGGAGTGTCTGCTCGTCGGCTCGACGATCGCCAACCGCAACCGGCGCGAGATCGAGAATCTGATCGGCTTTTTCGTCAACACGCTGGTGATGCGCGCCGACATCACCGGCGCGACGACGTGGGACGAGCTCCTGGCACAGACGCGAGAATCGGCCCTCGGGGCCTACGCGCATCCGGACCTGCCCTTCGAAAAGCTGGTCGAGGAGCTGACGCCGGCGCGCGATCCGGCGCGCTCTCCCCTGATCCAGGTCCTCTTCCAGCTCCAGAATGCTTCGCCTTCGAGCCTGGCGCTGCCGGGGCTCGCCATCACCCAGGAAGAGACGGTCGGCCAGACGGCGAAGTTCGACCTGGTGGTCAATCTGCGGCAAGGGGAGGGGGAGCTCAAGTCGATCTGGCACTACCGGACCGATCTCTTCGACCGGGCGACGGTGACCCGCCTGGCAGAGGGGCTCTGGCGACTGTTGGCGAGCGCGACCGCGCGCGGGGGGCTGCCCGTTGCCGACCTGACGCTGCTCTCGGCCGCAGAGCGCCACCAGCTCGCCGGCGAGTGGAACGAGAGTGTGGTGGCGCCCCTGCCGGGGGGGCTGCACGAGCTGTTCGCGGCGCAGGCGACGGCGCGGCCGGACGCCGTGGCCGTGGTCTCCGGCGACCGGTTGAGCTACGGCGAGCTCGCGCGGCGAGCCGACCGCCTGGCGAGCGAGCTGGCGCGCCGCGCTGTGCGGCGGGGGGATCGCGTGGCGCTGCTCCTCGGGCGTTCAGCGCGCATCCCGGTGTCGATCCTGGCGGTGCTCAAGGCGGGGGCGGCGTACGTGCCGCTCGACCCGCTCTACCCGGCAGAGCGGCTGGCCTTCATGCTGGCGGACAGCGGCGCGCAGGTGCTGGTGACCGAGGCGTCGCTGGCCGCGGCCGTAACGCCGCCGACCGGGCTGCGGGTGGTGGTGCTGGAGGGAGAGCAGGAGCGGCGCGAAGGCGGGAGCGACGCTCCCTCGGTGGGGCGGCCGGAGCCCGGGGACCTGGCCTACGTGATCTACACCTCGGGTTCGACGGGCCTGCCGAAGGGCGTGGGGGTCACGCACGCCAACGCGGTACGCCTGCTCACCGCGACCAGAGGCCACTTCGGGTTCGGGCCGGTCGACGTCTGGACGCTGTTCCATTCCTATTCCTTCGACTTTTCGGTCTGGGAGCTCTGGGGGGCGCTGCTCCATGGCGGCCGGCTGGTGGTGGTGCCGTACGAAGTGAGCCGGACGCCTGCGGCCTTCCGTGACCTCCTGGCGCAGGAGGGCGTGACAGTGCTGAACCAGACGCCCTCGGCGTTCCGGCAGTTGATCTGGGCGGAGGAGGCGGCGCGGGCGCGGGGGGACGCGGAGCTGTCGCTGCGCTGGGTGATCTTCGGCGGCGAGCCCTTGGAGCCGGGGAGCCTGGCGCCGTGGTTCGCGCGGCATGGCGACGAGCGCCCGGGGCTGGTGAACATGTACGGCATCACCGAGACGACGGTGCACGTGAGCTACCGCCGGCTGTCGCGGCGGGACCTGGGCGCCGGCAGCGTCGTCGGCCGGGCGCTCCCGGACCTCGCGGTCCACGTGGTGGACCGGCACGGCTCGCCGGTGCCGGTGGGCGTGCCGGGGGAGATCCGGATCGGGGGCGCGGGGGTTGCGGTCGGCTATCTGCAACGGCCGGAGCTGACCGCGGAGCAGTTCGTGCCGGACCCGTTCGCCGGCGAGCCGGGAAGGCGACTCTACCGGTCGGGTGACCTGGCGCGGTGGCTGCCGAGCGGCGAGCTCGAGGTTCTGGGCCGGATCGACCACCAGGTGAAGGTGCGGGGGTTCCGCATCGAGCTGGGCGAGATCGAAGCGGTGCTGGCGCGGCATCCGGCCGTCCGGGAGGCGGTGGTGCTGGCGAGCGCGGAGGTTGGCGAGGACCGGCGCCTGGTGGCCTACGTGGTGGCAGAGCCGGGGGCGGCGCCGAGCCTGCGCGAGCTACGCTCCTGGGCCGGCGGTTCCCTGCCGGAATACATGCTGCCGAGCGGGCTGGTGTTCCTCACAGCCCTCCCCTTGACCCCCAACCGCAAGGTGGACCGGAAGGCGCTGCTGCGGCTGTCGGCCCCATCTCCGGGTGAGAGGCCGGCGCCGGTCGCGCCGCGGACGGCCCTCGAGCGCCACCTGGCGGCCCGGTTTGCCGAGACGCTCCAGGTGGGAGCCGTGGGGATCGAGGACGACTTCTTCGAGCTGGGCGGCAATTCGATCCGCGGCGCGGTCCTGATCAATCGGCTGCAAGAGGATCTGGGAGAGATCGTGCACGTGGTGGCGATCTTTGATGCGCCGACGGTGGCGGATCTCGCCCGCTATCTCGCGGCGCAACACTCCCAGGCGGTGGCGCGGGGCTGGGGCCGCGCATCTCTGGGGGAGGAGCGAGAGCAGGAAACGGTCGCGCCGAGGCGGCGGGTCGACCGCGAGCAGGCGGCGGCGCTGCGGGCGCTGGTCCGGCCGCTGGCCCCTCTGCCGCGACCGGTGCCGCGCAGCCGGCGGGCGATCTTCGTGCTGTCTCCCCCGCGCTCGGGCTCGACGCTCCTGCGGGTGATGCTGGGCGGTCACTCCGGGCTGTTCGCTCCCCCGGAGCTGGAGCTGTTGTCCTTTACCACGCTGGCCGAACGGCGAGAGGCGTTCGCGGGACGCGATAGCTTCTGGCTGGAGGGGCTGGTGCGGGCGGTGATGGAGGCTCGCGGCTGGAGCGCCGAGCGGGCGGAGGCGGCGCTCGCGGCAGCGGAGCGGGAGGCGACGACGCTCGAGCTCTACGCTCAGCTCCAGGGCTGGCTGGGCGAGCGGACGCTGGTTGACAAGACCCCTTCCTACGCGCTCGACCCGGCGGTGCTGGCACGGGCGGAGGAGGGGTTCGACGAGCCGTTCTACATCCACCTGGTCCGGCATCCGCTCGGGATGATCCGCTCGTTCGAGGAGGCCAAGCTCGATCAGATCTTTTTCCGCCGGGACCATCCGTTCGAGCGGTGCGAACTGGCGGAGCTGATCTGGCTGGTGAGCCACGAGAACATCGTGGAGCATCTGTCGGGAGTGCCGGCAAAGCGCCAGCACCGCATCCGCTTCGAGGACCTGGTGCGCGACCCGGAGGGGGTCCTGCAGGGTCTCTGCCACGCCCTGGGATTGGAGTACGTCCCGGCGATGGCGCGGCCCTACGAAGGCCTGCGGGAGCGGATGACGGATGGCATCCATACCGAGTCGCGCATGCTGGGCGACGTCAAGTTCCACGAGCACCGGCAGATCGAGCCCCGGGTCGCGGAGAGTTGGCGGCAGAGCCTGGCGGAGGACCTCCTGGGCGATCTCACCTGGGAGCTCGCGGCCGCGCTCGGCTACCGCCGGGAGGCGCGCGCGCGCCTCCCGGCCAGGGCCTGGCGCCCGGGCGAGGCGCGGCCGCTCTCCTTTGCCCAGGAGAGGCTCTGGTTCCTCGAGCAGTTGCGTCCGGGGAGCCCGCTCTACAACCTGCCGCTGGCGCTCGACCTGCGCGGACCGCTCTCCTGGCGAGCGCTGGCGAGGAGCCTGGCCGCGCTGGCCGTCCGGCACGAGGCCCTGCGCACCACCTTCCGCTTGGTGCATGGCCGGCCCGTGCAGGCCGTCGCGACCCCGGCGGCCGCTGCCCTGCCCGTCGTCGATCTGCGGCCGCTCCCCACGGCCGTACGCGACGCCGCGATCGTGGGGCTCGCCACGGAGGAGAGGAGCCGGCCCTTCGATCTCGCGCGGGGTCCCCTCGTCCGCGCGGTCCTCCTGCGTTCGGAGGCGGACCGGCACACCGTCCTCTTCACCGCCCATCACACGGTGGCGGACGGTTGGTCGATGGGGATCCTGGCGCGGGAGGTGGGCGAGCTCTATGCCTTCCATCTCGCCGACCGGCCGGCTGCCCTGCCGGAGCTGCCGGTCCAGTACGCCGACTATGCGGTCTGGCAACGCGACTGGCTCGCCGGAGAGGTCCTGGCGGCCGAGGTCGACTGGTGGCGGGAGCGGCTGTCCGGGATGCCAGCGGTGCTCTCCCTGCCGCTCGATCGGCCGCGGCCGGCGGTCTACCGATTCCGCGGCGAGCGCCGGAGCGTGGCCTTGCGGCCGCACCTGGTGGAGGGCCTCGAGAGTCTGGCGCGGCGCTCAGGAGCCACCCGGTTCATGGCCCTGCTCGCGGTCTTCCAGGCGCTTCTGTGCCGCTATACCGGGCAGCGCGACGTGCCCGTGGGGACCCCGATCGCCGGTCGCAACCGGACGGAGGTCGAACCGCTGATCGGCCTCTTCGTCAACACCCTGGTCTTGCGCGGGGATCTCTCCGGCGAGCCGGGGTTGGCGGCGCTCCTCGGCCAGGTGCGCGAGACCGCGCTCGGCGCCTACGCCCACCAGGATCTCCCCTTCGAGAAGTTGGTCGAGGAGCTGGCTCCCGAGCGCAGCCTCCAGCACACGCCACTGTTCCAGGCCATGTTCGTCCTCGACGAGTGGGAGTTCACCCCACCCGATTTTCCCGGTCTCCGTGTCGATGGGCTGCAACTGGAGAATCGGATCGCCAGGTTCGATCTCACCCTGATGGTACGCACGAGAGCGACCGGTTGGACGGTGACCCTGGGCTACAATTCCGATCTCTTCCAGTCGAGCACGGCCCTGCGGATGCTGGAGCACTTCGAGGCGCTGCTGGAGTCCGCCCTCACGGCTGCCGACTCTCCGCTCTCCGAGCTGTCTCTGCTGCGCGCGGCGGAACGCCACCAGCTCCTCGTCGGCTGGAACGACACAGCGCGCCCGGAGGCCGGGGCCGGAGGCCTGCTGCACACCCTGGTCGCCGAGCAGGCGGCCCTCCGTGCCGACGCGGTCGCTCTGGTCCTGGGGACCGAGTCGGTCACCTACGGCGAGCTGGGTCGCCGCGTCGAGCAACTGGCCCGCAGGCTGGCGGCGCGGGGTGTGGGGCCGGAGGAGCGGGTGGGGGTCTGTTTCGAGCGCTCGTTCGACCTTGTGGTGGCGCTGCTCGCGGTCATGACGGCGGGCGGAGTCTACGTGCCGCTCGATCCGTCGCACCCGCCGAGCCGGCTCTCCTACCTGCTGCGCGACGCCGGCGTGCGCCTGCTGCTCAGCCGGCGCGGGCGGCGCGACGGGGCAGAGGGAGCCGGCGTCGAGCTGCTCTGCCTGGAGGAGGGCTGGATGGCCGAGCCCGGCCGCTCGCTCGCTCCGTGCGGGCCGATCGGACCGGACGGGCTCGCCTACGTCATCTACACCTCGGGTTCGACCGGGGCGCCCAACGGGGTCATGGTCCGGCACGGGTCGGCAGTGGGGCTGATCCGCCAGGCCGGAGAGCTCTACCGCATCTCTCCGCCGAGCCGGGTGCTGCAGACCGCCTCGATCGGCTTCGACGCCTCGGTGCTGGAGATCTTCCTCGCCCTCGGACACGGTGCCAGCCTCCTCTTGGTGGGGGACGAGGAACGGTCGACTCCGGGAGCGCTGGGGGACCTCCTGCTTCGCCAGGGGGTGACCACGGCAGTGCTGACGCCGGCGCAGCTCGCGGTCCTGCCGGAGCTGCCGCTCGCCTTGGTGCGCTCGATCAGCGTGGGCGGCGAGGCCTGCCCGGCCGAGCTCGCCGGGCGTTGGGCCCCCGGCCGGCGGCTGCTCAACTGCTATGGACCGACGGAAGCGACCGTGTTCGCGACGGTCGCGGTCTGCCTTGGGGAGGGCGAGCCGGACATCGGTTTTCCGGTCGCGAACGTCCTGGCCCACGTGCTGGATGCGACCCTCGGCCCGGTGCCGATCGGCGTTTGGGGAGAGCTCGCGCTCGGCGGCGCCGGCCTGGCGCGCGGCTACCTCGATCGACCGGAGAAGACGGCGGCGAAGTTCGTGCCCGACCCCTTCTCGGACCGGCCGGGTGCCCGTCTCTACCGCACCGGCGACCTGGCATGCCGGCAGCCGGCCGGCGCGCTCGAGTTTCTCGGTCGAGCCGACGACCAGGTCAAGGTGCGCGGCTTCCGAATCGAGCTCGGCGAGGTCGAGGCGGCCCTGCTGCGTCACTCCGGGGTCGATGCGGCGGCGGTGGTCGCGCCGGTGGGCGCGAGCGGCGAGCGCCGCCTGGTGGCCTACGTCGTGGCGCGTCCCGGAGAGACGGTCGCAGCCGCCGAGCTGCGCGGCTTCCTGGCCGCGGGTCTCCCGAGTTACATGGTGCCGGAGCACCTGGTTTTTCTCGACGAGATGCCGCTTTCCAGCTCGGGCAAGGTGGACCGGCGGGCGTTGCCCGATCCGGCGGCGGTGCGACCCGCCGCGGCCGGGACCTACGTCGAACCGCGCAATGGAGCGGAGCGGTTCGTCGCCGGTCTGTGGCGCGAGGTCCTGGGTGTCGAGCGGGTGGGAGCGGAGGACAATTTCTTCGAGCTCGGTGGCAACTCGATCAAAGGAGCGGTCCTCACCAACCTGCTCCAGGAGAAGCTGGGCGAGCACGTCTATGTCGTGGCGCTGTTCGACGCGCCGACGGTGGCGCTTCTCGCGCGCCATCTGCAAACGCA
>DASQPA010000020.1:0-35219 GCA_035644215.1 Thermoanaerobaculia bacterium | reverse complement strand
TCCCCCAGAGTTAGGGTCAACTCGCTGAGGTTGCTTGCGCGAATGGCAGCGTTCGTCCAATCCTCCAGAGAGATACGCATCTCCAATCCGGTCTGCATCGGCGAGACGGCCTCCGTTAGGCGGCCCAGCGCGCGCAGGCAGAAGGCTGCCGCGCTTCCGACGAACGCCTGATCCGCCGCGGTGAGACAGCCCGAGGGCTGGTCCCAGGGGCGATCGAAGAAGCCCGCCAGCGCCGCTAGCTCCGAGCCAAAGGCCCCAAGCTTGCGCCAACCAAATGCCTCATCCTCCCGATTGATCCGCCGCTGGAACACCTCATACAATGCCTCCTGGTGCCGCCCCGCCCGGCAACCATGGACCACCGCGGTGAAGAGCGGCTCCATCGCCTCCAGCGTCTCCGGAAGCTCTGGCGCCGCCTTCTTCAGGTGCTCATAGAGCCGCAGGTTCCCCTCCTGCCACGCCTCGGGTCGCTCCTTCTCCAACTCCTCCTGGAAGTAGACCCGCACCAGGGGATGTGCATCGAGGACTCCCGGCTGCTGGGGATCGGCCGGCAGCAAGAAACCGTGCTCCCGCAAGCTCGACACGACCCACTGCCACTCCTCTTCGGAGAGATCCACTAGCGGCTCGGTCAATCCCGGGATCTCCGGTCGGGACCGCAGGGCAGCCAAGGCCTCCTTGGCCGCCGGCCGGTCGAACAGCCCTACCAGCCTGACGATCGCCAGCTCCCTCCCTTCCCCCAGCCAACGCGCATAGGCACGGATCACCCGCAGCGCATGGCCCCCCAGCCGCTCGGCCACCTGCCCCAGGTCCACCTCCTTGCGCCGCCGCACATCGCCCCCGCAGGCCCGACCGAGATAGTTTCCGAAGAGCGTCAGCGCCAGGGCATGGTTTCCCAAATCCGCAGAGGCGGCCCGCAGCTCGGACTCTTTCCCCTTCACCCCGAGCTGCCGCAGCAACTCCGCCCCCGCCTCCGAGGACAAGGTCTCCAGATCCACCTGCGGCGCGGTCTTCGGGAAGTTCTCCAGGTCGGCGATGCGCTCCCGGGTGGTGACGACGCAGAGGCCAGGGTTGCCTCCGGCCAGGGACTTCAAGAGGGCCGCCAGACCAGGGTCTTTGAGCCGGCCGCCCAGGGGACCCGGCGGATGCTGAAGGGGCTCGACGCCGTCGAGCATAAGCAGAGTCTTCTCCCGCCGGACCAACTCGGCCAGCCGCAGCCCGCGGTCCCGCGCCGCGCCCTGGATGGGATCCGGATCTCCGAAGAAGCCGAGGGCGTGGTCGAGAAAGCGGTCCGCCGAGGTGACGCGCTCCTCGGTGCCCTGGCTGTAGAAGGACCAGTCGAGCACCCGCCGGGCGCCGCGCCAGTCGTCGGCCGCCATGCGATCGAGCCAGCGCGCGACCAGGGTCGACTTGCCCACACCACCAAAGGCTACGAAGGTGAGCACGTGGGTTCCCGGGGCCTCCCACGCTGCATCGAGCCGGGCGAGCTCTGCCTCGCGGCCTACGAAGAGCGGGCCGGAGGTGGGCAGGCGGCCGATGTCGAGGGAGACGCAATGATTCGGAAGGGTCGTCCCGGCGGCGGCCTCCGCAATGCCCTGGGCAATCGCCTTCAAGGCGTTGCCGCGCGCGGCCCCGCGCAGCGAATTGAGCGGCCGTGCGAGGTCATGGAGCGCCTGAAGGTGCTGGAGCGGAGTCTGCTCGTACAGGCACGGAGCGAGGAGAACCCAGAGGAGCCTCACCCGGCGTTGCTGCGCTGCGTCAAAGAGATACGACAGCTCCTCGTTGACGATGAAGTTCGAGGCCAGAAAATTCGGGCTGACCAGAAGGACCGCGACCTGGGCGGAGGCCAGCGCCGCGTCGATCTCTTGTCGCCACTGCTGACTCGGTTTGATCTCGCCATCCCACCAGACATCCACCACCCCTTCCCGCACCTTCGGGGCCAGCATGGTGCGGAGGTCCTCCAGCCACTTCTTATCCTTATGGCTGTAGCTGACGAAGACCGCGGGGCGGTCCGGTCCGGCGTCTGGGCTCGGCGGCATTTGAAGGACAAGTGTATACCGCGGGCCGCCCCCCTCCTGGCCTCCCCCCTGATCCAACCGCCTCCCGCCCAGGGGGGAGGGACGGAGCCCCGCGGGACGCCATCGAGTCCGGCGGCAGGTCGTCGGCTACCTGCGCAACTACGACCCCGAGCTTCTACCTGCCTTCGGCGCCGGCGACCCCGCCATCGCCGGCGGGTACAGATCGGTCCGGATCTGCCGGCGAGCCCTCCGGGAGCACCCCGAACCTCGGAAAAGTCCGCCGGAATCCCTCCAAAGTCCTCGGGAACCTGTGGAAAGTCCTCGACAACCCGTGAAAAGTCTTCCAGAACCCCTCCGGGTCGACTTTCCACACCTCCGGGTCGACTTTTGAGCCGTCCGGCTCGACTTCTGACGCGTGCGGGTCGACTTTTCATCCGTCCGGGTCGACTTTCCATCCATGGAAAGTAACTTTCCACGTCTCCGGGAAGACTTTTCATGCGTGGTATTTTACTTTCCATGCATGCAGCTCGACTTTTCGGGCGTGGAAAGTGACTTTCCTCGCTTCCGGAAAGACTTTCCACGGTTTTTGAAGCTCCCGGAGGGCTTCTGGAAGCGTCCGGAGAGTTTCTGGAAGCGCCCGGAGGGGGTTGGGAACCTCCCGGAGAGGTCCTGGAAGCGTCTGGAGGGACTCGGGAAGCCCCCGGAGACCGTCCGGAATCTCCCGGAGAGGCTCTGGACGACTTTCCACGGGTGCCGGAAGACTTTTCAGAGGTCCCGGAGGCTTCCGGAGAGGTTTTGGAAGCTCCCGGAGGTCTCCCGGAGGACTTCCTCGGGTTTTGTGGCGCCCTCCTCACCGTCCCGGACCGCGCGGCGACCGCCGCTCCTCCGGCCGGGACGGCCTCCCCGGCCGCTCTCTCGGCTCCGGGCTCCCACCGAGAGCCGGCGGGGCGACTCCGATCGAGATCGTACGCAGGCCGCCGCCGGCGACCGTGGACGTCCGGGAGGGGGCGGAGATCGACTCGATCCGCCAGTGCAGGGTGATCGTGTAGCGACCGGCATGGCGGGGAGTGCCGGGGTTTTCGAGCCTCCAGAGAAACTCGCACCCGCCCTCCAGGGCGCCGGGCAGGCTGTCGAAGATCGGCAGGGTCGCCGCCGAGGCCAGAGAGCCGTCGCGGCAGGCGCCGCCGCGCGGGTTCCGGGCCTTCCAGGAGAGCCGGGCGCCGGGGGGAGACAGGGTCTCGGCCTGCAGGCTGATGCGGAGCGCTCTCCCCGCCCCGAGGTTCGCATGCCGGAAAACGAGGAGGAACGGCTCGCGCGCCGCGATCGGTCCGGGGTGGAGCAGGTTTACCTCGAAGACCGGGCCGGGCGGCAGCTGGAGCTCGACCTCCTCGGCTTTGGGGGCGAGCGGGGAGACCGGGGAGATTCCGGCGGGCTGGGCGGGCAGGGCGGCCAGCAGGCCGCACAGGAAGACGATGCCGGCTTTCATGGCCGCTTCCCCAGTTCTTGGTAAATGAGCGGTCTCTTCTTCTCCACGAGACGGAACTGCACGCCCGCGAGGTCCTGCCCCGCCGGCATTCCGAGGTCCAGCGACGAGGGGATGGTGAGCGCCACCCCGTGCGGCAGGCGGTCGGCGTCGACGCGCAGCCGGTGGCTTCCGGGCAGGACGTTGTGGAACGCGAAGGTGCCATCCGGGGTGCTCTCCGTCGCCAGGTCGTCGAGGCGCAACACGACTCCCGCGAGCCCCTCCTCCGCGTCCTTACGGTCGTTGCCGTTCCGGTCCAGGTAGACCTCGCCGGCGACGACGCCCAGGGGGGTGAGCGGCAGCTCGACCTCGTGGCGGCCGCGGGCCGCCACGGCGAGCGTCTGCGCGGTCCCGGCGACGAAATTGGCCGGTACCCCCTGGGGGATCACGGCGAGGTTGTAGCTGCCGGGCGCTACGTTGCGAAAGGCGAACCGCCCCAGGGGGTCGGTCGCCGTGCGGTAGGGTCCGAGCTCCACGGGCACCCCCTCCGCCACGGGTCCCAGGACACTCGCGACCGTCCCCAGAACCTCGCCGCCTCCCGCCGGGGTCGGCACGTCGAAGGTCTTGCGCACCAGGAGCTTCAGCTGCGCCACCTGCTTCACGACCACGACATGGCCACGGACTTGGGAGGAGAAGGCCTGCCCGTATTCGGCGAAAATGGAGTAGCCGCGCGGCAGCACCTGGTCGAGGCGGAGGTGGAGCGGATCGTGGTACGGCGAGCCGGAGGTGGTGGCGATGACCTGGAGCTGGGTGCCGGCGCGCAGTCGCCAGGTACCGGTCAGCTGCTGCCAGCGCTCGGCCGGTCCGCCGTCCGGCCGGCGATCGACGGCCAGCAGGTCGAAGCGCAGGTGACGGTTCAGGTCATAGGCGAGGGTGGAGAGCAGGTCCCGTTGGCCATAGGCGCTCCGCCCGTTGGCGAGCCGGACCTCGCCGTCCCGCCGCAGCCAGGTGGTCCGCAGCAGCAGGGGACCCAGGGGGAGAGCGAAGACCAGCGTGTCGGTCCGCAGGCGGGTGGTCTCGCCGTCGAGGTGCGAGCTCTCGACGGTCAGATTGGCACCGCGCCGCAGGGGGACGAGCAGGGAGACGTCGTTCCAGGTGGCCACCTGGCTGCCGGACACGGTCCGGTTCCAGCTCGCCTGGAGGCCCAGGTTGGCAGGGAGCTCCACGGCGCCCGCGAGACCGGCGGCCGCCCCGACACCGACGGCCTGGCGGCCGTAGGCGAAAAGGCCGAAGCCCTCCCCCCGGTAGTGGGTCTGCAGGAGCCACGCGCCGTTCGAGGCGACCTCGCCGCCGAGCGTCGTGCGCTGCCCGAGCGGCACCTCGTCGCTGCCGGCGAGGACGGTCTTGGCGTTGCCGCCGTTCACCGAGGGCAGGTAGAGAGAGAAGGCGAGCCGGCCCCGCGGATCGGCTCCGGTCCCCCGGCCGAGGAAGCGGACCCCCCGGGCCAGACCCCAGATCCCGCTGAACAGATCGCCGGCCTCGAGGCCGAAGCCCTCCGGCTGGTAGAGACCCACGATGCCGCTGTAGACGCCCGCTCCGGGCTGGCCCGCGGTGGCGCGCACGGCGAGCCGCGTCTCGATCCCATACAGGCTCCCGCTCCCGGTGAGCTCCGTTCTCCAATCCGCGCCGAGCTGGTGCTCGACCCCCACCCCGAGACGCAGGGTGTCGTGGGCCGGGGGGAGGACGGAGGGGAGCGCACCCACGAATCCGGCATCGGCCTCGAATTCGGAATCCCGCCGCACGGACGATTTGGGGAAGCTCACCGCCTGCCAGTCGTCAGGAAGGCCCTCGCCCGCCGCCGCCAGGCGGTCCAGGTGGGCGGTCCGCGCCGTGGGATCGACCACCAGGCTGAGGTCGGCGAGGTCGGCGAGAGTGGTGACCGGCAGGTAGACGGAACGGTTCTCGATCCGCAGCGGCCGGACGAGGGGGACTTCGCCGCCCGGACCGGCCAGGGAGAGGCCGCCGGCCGCCCCCCGCCACTCGCGGCCGTGGGCGTCACGCACCACGGCGTCGGTCCGCTCGACCCGCACCTCGATCCCCAGGGTGGGCGCGAGAGCGGCGGCATCGACGAAGAGGGCGCCTCCCGATTCCGTCGGAGCGGCCATCCGCGTCACGTCGCTCCCGGCCCAGAAGACCCGCCACTCCGGCGCTCGGGCGAGAGCGCGGGTGGCGCCGCCGAAGAGAAGGGCGAGCCCGATCAGCTTAGCGACCCGGTGTTGGCTTGGCGAGGTCATTGGGAAGCACCAGGTCTTTCTGCGCTCCCACGAGGTGGTCGAGACCGAGGTCCAGGATGACCCGAACCCGATAGCGACCGGCGGGAAGAGCGGCGAGGTCAGGGAGGCTGGCCATGACGAAGCGGCGGGCGAACGGCCCGGTCAGGAGCGTCGTGCTGGGCAGGTCCGCCTTGGCCACCGGGGCCTCCTCGGAACCCTGGCGGAAGATCTCGACGTGGCCGTCGACCCAGACCGGGGCGTTGCCGGTGTTGCGCACGGTGAGCCTGGCCCGGCGCGGCGCGATCTCGACGTCCGAGATCTCGATCTGGCGGACCACCGGGTCGAGGAAGAGGAAGATGCCGGTCGAGATCGAGGCCAGGAAGCGGATGCCGACGCCGGTGAGCGGCGGGGCCAGGGGGTCGGGCAGCTCGTCGACGGTGAGCGCACACCAGTAGCCGCCGGGCCCGGCCGACGCCGGAATCGTGGCGGTGATGCGGACCGCCAGGGTGCCGCCGGTCTCGACCGCCATCTCACCTGGATCGAGCGCAATCCAGCGGCCGCAGGAACGGGCGAGGGTCCCGGGCTCGCGGTAGAAGGAGTGGGTGCCGTCCTCGCTCTGCCACCAGTCCTCGATGTGCGCCTTGAAGTGGACCCGTGGCTGCTGGTCGCTGAGACGGAGCTCGAAGGTGCGGGTCACCGTCGTGCCGGGGCGGGCCGCGACCTTGAAAGTTTGGAAGCTCGAGCTGAAATCGAGCCCACGCAGGCCGCCCGGCGCAAGAGCGAGGACGGCGGCGAGCACGAGGGGAGGGAAGGCCGGTTTCATGTCGGGGCTCCTCAAAGCGGGAGGGTGGCTCCTGCCACCCTCCCCGCGCACAGAGAAAGGGTCTAGAAGCTTTCGAATTTCCAGTGGGCGCCAAGGGTGTGACTGCCAGCGCGGTCGACGGTGCTCTTGGCGGCGAGAGTGAACACCAGGTCGGTCGAGCTCAAGGTCGCATCGTTGGCGGCGCTTCTCGCGACCTCGCCGAACGCGGAGTCGCTCAGCGACGTGGCATTGCCGGTTCCAGTCCCCCCCCAGGTCGCGGCGTTCCAGCTCACGTCGGTCGCCGCCCAGGTGACGGTACCGCCGGTCGGCGCCGTGAAGTCGGCCGCATCGGCCTCCAGCGAGATCTTGAGCTTCTTCCCGTCGGCGAGGACGATGTTGTCGACGGTCACCGACTGACTGGCGGAAGCGGTGGAGGAACCCACGTTGCTGACCGTGAAGGATACGGTGGCAGGAACGGTGACCCGTGCCTGCTCGCTGACGGTGGCCGAGAGAGACGTTGTCTGGCTGCTATCCGGCAGAGTCAGGGTCGTCGCGGCGTTGGCGGCTCCCGCCAGGGCTACCGACAGGGTGAACAGTACGAATGTCTTCTTGGTGAACATGAAAAACCCCCTTCAGGATTCGAGAGGTCCCCCGGAAGCCAGGAGAAGCGGCCGGCCACCGGGGGACTTTGTTTCTGGCGATCCATTCGCCTGCCAGCCCTCTAAAGCATGGACCGCGCCATCGGGCTGAGCTGAAGCAAACTATTGAATTTAAAAGACTTGATCCTATCGAGGAGCCAGGCTGGGAGCGGCGCGGGTGTAGGACTCCTGGACGGATGTCCAGAAAGTAGACGAATGCTGATAGAGATGTGGCGAGGACGACGGCCGCGGCCGTGAGCCGGTTCTTCTAGGTCGTGCCGCCGTGTTTCCGGAGCAGCTCGATCATCCCCCGTTGGTCCGCCTTCTGCGCCACCGCCAGAGGGGTCGCCTCCTGCCCGGGGGCGAGCTTGGCGCGGGCGTTGACCAAGGCGCCGGCCTGGAGCAGGAGCTCGGCCATCTCGACGGAACCGCCGCGCGCCGCCCAGTGGAGGGCGGTCTGGCCGCGCTTGTGGGCGTTGACCGGGACCCCGCGGTCGAGGAGGAAGCGCGCGATCTCCAACTGCTCGGGGCTGCCGCCGCCGATCGCCGGGAACCAGGCGAGCGGCATGTTGTGGGCGCCGCAGTCGTGGATCCGCGCCGGGTCCTCGGCGAGGAGAGCGCGGACCCGGTCGACCTTCCCCATCATCGCCGCGGTGGGCAGCGCGCAGGGCGCACCGCGGTCGAGCTGCAGCCGCACCCCTTCCTTCCAGCCGACGTGGGCGCCGGCCTCGACGGCGAGCTCGTTCCAGCTGGCGTTGACCAGCAGCAGGGAAGGATAGAGGGCGAGCAGCTCCTGGACCCGCGCCAGGTTGCCATGGGCCACCGCCACGTACTCGTTGATCACCGCCTGCGGCAGCGCCGGCTGGGGTCGCGGCTCGAACCGGGAGCCGTCCGCCGTTGCCGCGAAGCGCGAGGTGCGGTGGGCGCGCGGCAGGGTGCGCTCTTGGCGCAGCAGCTCGGCCGCCGCGCCCTGGCCGTGGCCGACGGCGAGGTCGAGCGCCGTCTCGCCTTGGGGCGTCCGGCGCGCCGTGTCGGCGCCAGACCAGAAGAGCAGCCGGATCAGCTCGCTCGCCCCCGCCCGGGCGGCGACGTGGAGTGGCGTGACGCCGTCTCCCTGCGGCGCGTTGGGGTCGCCGCCGTTGCCCAGCATCATGTCGGTCATCTCCTCGGCCGCCGCGGGATCGACGGCCTCGACCGCCAGCCGCAGGGCCGTCCGCCGGGACGGATCGGTCGACGGGACGTTCCAGTCCGCGCCGCGCGTCACCATTGCCATCAGCAGGTCGGTCTGGCCGGCGAGGACCGCCGCCTGTACCACGGTGAAGCCGGTCGAATCGGGCACGTTGACCAGACCCGGGGCCTTGCCGAGCAGCGCGAGCACCCGTTCGCGGTCGCCGGCGAGCGCCGCCTCGACGAGGTCGAGCGCGCCGACGTGTCGCCTTAGGAGCTCCGCGACCTCCCGGTGGCCGCCCAGGTAGGCGAGGGCGAGGACCGAGCGACCCCGCTCGTCGCGGCTGTAGGCGAGGGCCGGGTCCTGGTCGAGGGCGGCGGTGACCCGCGCCAGGTCGCCGCGGAGGACGGCGGAGCGGAAGCCCCGGGCGTCGAGTACCGGGGCGGCCGGCGGCGGAGCCGCTTCCGGGATCGGTGCCGGGGGGGGCGGCGCTTGCGCCGCGGAGCGGCCCGGAAAGCCGCCCAGGGAGAGACCGGTTGCCGCCGCCAGCTTCAGGAACTCGTTGCGCGTGAAGCCCATACCGCCTCCTCGTTCGAGAACGCCGCCGTCCGCGACGAGGGTACCACGGAGGCGAAGCGCCGGCCCCCCTCTCCCCCTGTGCTATCTTGATCCGCCCGGGAGCCTCGCCTCGCTCCCCGCCAGGAGGTCGCCATGACTGTCGCGCCCCTTCGTGGTACCCCGAAGCCTCCCATCACTTCTGGGAGCCTCGACGCCTCCTCCCGGGGTGCGCTGGACGCCGCGGTCGCCGGCTTGAAGGCGCGGCAGGCCGACTGGGTGGCGGTCTCGGTCGCCGGGCGGATCGCGCTGCTCGACGAGCTCCTCCATGGCGTCCTGGACGTCGCCGACCGCTGGACCGCCGCCTGCCTGGCCGCGGAGGGGCTCGATCCCTCCCACCCGAGCGCCGGCGAGGAGGCCCTGGTCGGCCCCTACTTCATCCTGCGCAACCTGCGCCTGCTGAAGAAATCGCTCGCCGGCATCTCCGCCGGCGGCACTCCGAAGATCCCCGGACCGGTGAAGACGCTGCCTTCGGGGCAGGTCTCGGCGCGGGTCTTCCCTCAGGACCTCTACGACCGCATCTTCTATACCGGCGTCACCGCCGAGGTCTGGATGGAGCCGGGGGTGACGGCGGCGAACCTCGCCGACACCCAGGCCGTGGCCTACAAAAAGAAGGACGACGGCGGGGTCTGCCTCGTTTTGGGGGGCGGCAACGTCTCCTCGATCGGTCCCATGGACGCCCTCTACAAGCTGTTCGTCGACAACCGGGTGGTGGTCTACAAGGTCCACCCGGTCAACGTCTACCTGGGACCGCTCCTGGAGGAGGGGTTCCGCGCCCTCATCGACCGCGGCTTCCTGCGCCAGGTCTACGGCGGCGCCGCCGAGGGGGCCTACCTCTGCGCCCATCCGGAAGTCGACGAGATCCACATCACCGGCTCGGACAAGACCTACGAGGCGATCGTCTTCGGCCCCGGATCGGCGGGAGAGACGAGGAAGCGCGAGAACCGCCCCATCCTCACCAAGCCGGTCACCGCCGAGCTCGGCAACGTCAGCCCGGTGATCGTCGTCCCCGGCCCGTGGAGCGAGGGCGACCTCGCCTACCACGCCGAGAACCTGGTCACCATGCTGACCAACAACGCCGGGTTCAACTGCAACGCCACCCGGGTGATCGTGACCGACGCGGGTTGGAGCCAGCGCGAGAGCCTCCTCGGGAAGGTGAAGGAGATCCTCGCCCGGGTGCCGACGCGCAAGGCCTACTACCCCGGCGCCGCCGACCGCTACGCCGCCTTCCTCGCCCAGCACCCCGAGGCCGAGCAGTTCGGCGAGACCCAGGGCGAGCACCTGGCCTGGGCCCTGATCCCGGGGCTCGATTCCGCCCGGCGGGACGAGATCTGCTACACGACCGAGGCCTTCTGCGGCCTCTTCGGCGAGACGCCGCTCGCCGCCCCGTCCATCCCCGCGTTCCTGGAGAAGGCCGTGGCCTTCGCCAACGAGAGCCTGTGGGGGACGTTGAACGCCACCCTCCTCGTCCACCCCAAATCGCTCCAGGACCCGGCGGTGGCGAGGGCGGTCGAGACGGCGATCGCCGACCTGCGCTACGGCACCGTCGCCGTCAACCACTGGGCGGCGATCGGCTACGGCCTGGTCATCACCCCCTGGGGGGCCTACCCCGGGCACGAGCCGACCGACATCCAGTCCGGCACCGGCGTGGTCCACAACACCCTGATGTTCTCGCGGGTCGAAAAATCGGTGGTCCGCGCCCCCTTCCGCGTCCTCCCCAAGCCAGTCTGGTTCGCCACCCACAGGACGGCCCACAAGCTGACCCCGAAGCTCTCCCGCTTCGAGGCCGCGCCGTCGCTCGCCAAGCTGCCGGGGATCTTTTCCCTGGCGTTGCGGGGGTAGGGGCTACTCGTAGGCCGAATCGTGGTCCGGGTGAAGGGAGACGAGCCGGAGGAAGTCTCCGTCGCGGTAGCCGATCGCTCGGATCTTGCGGCTGAGGCGAATGGAGCAGGCCTTGGCTCCGTTCGGCGTCTTGATGTGATCCACGGCCTCCCAGTTCAGACCGGGATGGCTGTAGACATCATTCCAATCCATCTGACGCAGGCGCCGGAGCGATGCAACAACTTGCTTCAGCTCAGCCGCTTCCAGCGCGAAGAAATGATCCTGGAACTGGGGGTTATTGAGATCCAGCCGGACGCGGCTACCTCGCGGAGCCACGGGACCGCTTCTCCTCAGTGCGCCGGTCCTGCCGCGCCAGAAGCTCGTCGAGGTCGGTTTCGGCCGGCGGATTGTCCGCCGCCCAGGCCATTCCCCTCTCGATGGCCGAGCGATGCGGCTCCTGGAGAGTCCACAGCTGGCTCTCCGGGATGACCGCGACCGGCGTCAACAGGATGCTGCCGTCCGGTTGGCGCCGCATCCTCAACGTCTTCCCCGCGTACCCCTTGCCCAGGGAGATCTGGCCGCTCTTACCGACGGTCTTGATTTCTTTGCTGGTCGTGCTCATGTGCTGTGCCCTCATGCCATCATGCGATAGGACAAGTGTAGCGCATCGCACGATCTCCCGCTTGAGCGAGGATTTCACTGTGCCGCGCTAGCGGCGAGCACGGGCAGCGGCAGCGGCGCCTCGTCCTTGCAGCCGTAGACGAGGACCGGGGTCTTGAGCGGTACCATTTTGGGCAGCTGGTGGGAGGCGAACATGGGCACCCGGATGCAGCCGTGGCTCGCCGGGTAGGCGGGGACGTCCAGGCTGCCGTGGATGGCGATCCCGCCGACGATGTAAAGCGGGTTGAACATCTCGCCGAGCGGGCTCGTCTTCCAGCCGGCGGCCTTGCTGAACACCTCCAGGTGACCACAGGGGGTCAAGGCGTGGGTCTCCGGGTAGCCCTTCTCGTGGAAGGTCCTGCCTGAGCCGGAGGAGACGGGGAGGATGTGCGCCACCCTGCCGGTGGCGTCGACGAGGAACAGCACCTGGCGGGCGAGGTCGACCTCGACGTGCGCCGGTCCGGTCTCGCGCGGCAGCGGCGGGACGGCGCGGGTGAGCGCCGTCAGGTCGCGGCGGGTCGGCTGGCCCGTCGCCTTGCGGCCGTCGATCTTCTGGAAGGCGATCAGAGCCTGGCGCGAGACCTCGTCCCAGCGCCCGTCGATCGGCCCGGTCCAGTAGCCGAGAGCGGCCAGGCGTTCTTCGGCCTGGCGGATCTCCGCCGTCGTCAACGGCCCGGCTTTCTCTGCCTGGAGTGAACCTGTTCCCAGAAGGATTCCGAGGATGAGACCGAGAGCTGCGGACTGCTGCCACTTCCCCTGTGCCACGGTACGAACCCCTCCCGGGCGGCCCCCGCCGCCCCGTCCTTACGATACCGCAGAAGGGGAAGCAACAGCAGTGCCAGGAGGGGTTCAGTCGCGCAGGGCGGCGAGGATCTCGGCCGGCGAAGCGGCGGTGGCCGCCCGGCGGAGGACGACCCCGAGGCGCGCCGGGTCGGCGACCTGGGCGAGGGCGCTTTGCAGATCGGCGCCGACCGCGAGGCCGCGGGCCGCGAGGACAAAGACGACCGCCTGCCGGAGCCCCTGGAGCTCCCCCTCGGTACGGCCTTCGGTACGCACCTCGTCCAGGCTGGCGTAGCCCTGGCGCTCCAGGAGATTGCGGAAGATCACCTGGCGGGCGGCGGCGCGGTCGTAGAGCGCTTCGACCGGCACCGGGTGGGCGAGGATGCCCGGCGCTTCGAGCTGCTCCCCGGGATGCGCGATGCGCATCGCCTGGCCCGGCTGGTGCACCTCCACCCGCCGGGGACCGGTGAGCCGCACCACCCAGACCGCGCGGGTCCCGGCGGCGAGGAATTCCTGGATCTTCAACCGCAGATCCGCCTCGTCCTGGCCGGTGTCGGCGTACTCGACCGCCAGGGGCGGCGCGCCCGGGATCCAGCCCGGCTGGTCGGGAATCGTGCCGACGGCGAGATCGGGAGCCCGCAGGATCTCCGGGGAAGGGGAAAACCCCGCGTCGACGCCCACGTCCTCAACCGCCGGATCGCTCGCCAGCACGCCATCCCCCACGCTCGCGGCCTTCGCTCCCCGGCCCCCCGTGGGCAGGCAGACGATGGGGTGGCCGTTCGACAGCTCGTACGGATCGCCGGAGCGCAGCTGGTCGGCGCGGAAGGGTCCCTGGGACCTGGAGGGCAGAGAGCTTCTCGTCATCCGGTAAGGATAGCACTCAGACCGGCGCGAGCAGGAGGAACGCCAGGAGCGCCGCCCGCTCGGGCAACCGGTCGACGAAGACGAACTCGTGGACCGCGTGCGCCCCCCCTCCCACCGCGCCCAGCCCGTCCAGGGTCGCGGTGTGGAGGCTCGTCAGGTTGCCGTCCGAGCCGCCGCCCGCCGTCCCCTCGGCGATCTCGATCCCCAGTTCCCCTGCCGCCTCGACCGCCGTCCGGTAGAGGACCTGGTTGCGCGGCGTCCGTTCGAGAGGCAGGCGATCGACCCACCGCTCGACCTCGATCCGGGTCCCCGGGGTGACCGGTTGCAGTCCCAGGAGGACCGCTTCGACCACCTTCCCGTCCTCCTGGGTCAGCACCCGGACGTCGACGTCGGCCCAGGCCTCGGGAGCGACGACGTTGCCGCGCACTCCTCCTTGCACCCGCCCGACGTTCACCGTGATCCCCCGCGCCGGGTCGTTCAGGGCCGCCAGGCGGAGGATGACGTGCGCCAGCTCGACGATCGCGCTCGCCCCCTCCTCCGGCGCCAGCCCGGCGTGCGCCGCCCGGCCGTGGACCGTGACGGTGAACCGCCCCACTCCCTTGCGCGCGGTTTTCAATCTTCCTTCGGGCCCCAACGAGGGCTCTAGAACGAACACCCGATGCATACGGCGCGCCAGCCGTTCGATGGTGCGCAGCGAGTCGTCGCTCCCCACCTCCTCGTCGGAGTTGATGAAGAAGACCGGGGTGGCCGGGGGCGCGAGCCCCAGCTCGCGGAGGGCGGAGAGAGCGAAGATCCCCTGGACGAGCCCGCCCTTCATGTCGTAGACCCCGGGACCGCTGAGCCGGCCATCGGCCATGGCGACCGGCATCTGCGCCAGCGTCCCCTCCTCCCAGACCGTATCGGCGTGGCCTAAGAGAAGCTGCGCCCCCTGCCCGCGCCGCCGCTCGACGGGGAGGGCGAGGAGCTGGCCGCCGCTCGTCCTCCCGGGCAGGCGCCGCACCCGGTACCCGGCCCGGTCCAGCGCCTCGGCCAGCAGATCGAAGACCGGCCCCTGGGAGGCAGGGACGAGGGTGGGCGATTCGAGACGGGTGAGCCGGGAGAGGAGATCGACCATCTCCCCCTGGCGGGCGCGCAAGTGGGCGAGGAGTGTGGGGGCGAGGGCAGGGGTCATGAGAGCGCGAGGGTCCCGGCCGGAGGGCCGGGACCCGGGACGGGAGCCCTAATCGTAGCGGATTGCGACCAGCGGATCGACCCTGGCGGCGCGCTGGGCCGGAATGAGGCAGGCGGTCAAGGCGATGGCGGTCAGGGTGAGGCAGACTCCGGCGAAGGTCGCCGGGTCGTTCGGCTTGACCTGGAAGAGGACGCTCCCCAGGAGGCGCGAGGCGAGGAAGGCGATCCCCAGCCCGAGGGCGAGCCCCAGGGCGAGCTGCCGCGAGCCCTGGCGCACGATCATGCCGAGGACCGTCCCCTTCTGCGCCCCGAGCGCCATGCGCACCCCGATCTCCTGGGTCCGCTGCTGAACCGAGAAGGAGATCACCCCGTAGATCCCCACCGCCGCCAGGATCAGGGCGGCGCCGCCGAAGATCGCGAAGAGACTGCCGAAGAGGTTGAAGAAGAAGGCGTTCTTGGCGATCGCCTGCTCCATCGAGCGGACGAAGTAGAGCGGCAGGTCGGGGTTGATGGCGTTGACCTCGGCGCGCACCGTGGCGGTCATGGCGAGCGGGTCGCCGCCCCTCGTCCGCAGGATGACGTTGACGCGCTGCGGGCACTCCTGGGCGAGCGGCAGGTAGAACCCGGCGGGGCCGGAGTCGGTGTCGTTCAGGCTGTTCATCTGGAGATCGGGGACGACGCCCACGACCGTCCGCCAGATCGCGCCGGCCCGGTTCTTGCCCAGCCGGATGCGCCGGCCGAGCGGGTCCTGGTGCGGCCAGGCCTTCTCGGCGAAGCTCCGGTTGACGACCACCACCGGCAGCGACCCCTCGCGGTCCTCGAGCCCGAGCTCGCGGCCGGAGAGCGGGCGCACGCCGAGGGTCGAAAACAGCCGGGGGGAGATCGAGACCTTGTGCGCCTGCGGCAGGTCGCGGTCGGTCGGATAGGCGCGCCCCTCGACGGCGTAGAGGTCGGTGTCCGAGCCGTTGGTCGGCACGGTGTCCATCGCCGCCACCGCCGCGATGCCGGGCCGGCCGTCCAGGCGGCGCAGCAGCTCGTTCCAGAAGACGACGCGGTTCGCCTTCTCCGGGTACTGCGCCTCGTAGAGGGCGATCCGCACGGTCAGCAGGTCCTCCTTGGCGAACCCGAAGTCCATGGTCTGCACCTTGACGACGCTCCGCACCATCAGGCCGGCGGCGACCAGGAGGGCGAAGGAGAAGGCGACCTCGAAGACCACCACGAAGCGGGAGAAGCGCCCCATGCGCAGGCTGGTCGAGCCGCGCCCCTCGTCCTTCAGCACCTCGTTGACGTCGGCCTTCGAGGCCTGAAGGGCCGGGGCGAGACCGGAGAGCAGGCCGGAGAGCAGGGTGATCCCGAGGACGAAGAGGAGCGGCCGGCCGGAGAGCATGATGTGGAACCAGAACGGCGGGTTGGAGTCGACGATCGAGGCGTTGAAGGCTTGGAGCCCGAAGTAGGCGAGGCCCAGCCCCAGGGCCGCGCCGAGCGCGGAGAGGAGGAGGCTCTCGATCAGGATCTGGGTGAGCACCCGCTTCCTCCCGGCGCCCAGGGCCGAGCGGATGGCGAGCTCCCGGGTGCGCAGCGACGCGCGCGCCATCATCAGGCTCGCCACGTTGGCGCAGGCGAGGAGGAGCACGAACCCCACGGCGCCCAGCATGGTGTAGAGGAGCGAGCTGATCTGGTCGTTGATCGCCAGCTCGACGTAGGGCCGGACCTTCGCCGTGACCCCCTGGTTGGTCGCCGGGAACTCCCGCGCCAGCGATTTGGCGATCGTCGCCATCTCGGCCTGCGCCCGGGCGATCGTGACGCCGTCCTTCAAGCGGCCGAAGACGTTCACCCCTTCCGCCTCGCTGCCGCGCTGGAGCTTCTTGGGATCGAGCCGGAGCGGCACCCAGACCACTTCGTTGATCGGGAACCCGAAGCCCTCGGGCATGACCCCGACGACCGACGTGGGCTCGCCGTTGACCCGGATCACCCGGCCGAGGATCTTCGGATCGCCGCCATAGCGGCCCTTCCACAGGCCGTAGCCCAGGACGGCGATCCGCGTCGCCTCCGGCTGGTCCTCGCCGGGCAGGAAGGCGCGGCCGAGGATCGGCTGGACCCCCAGGAGGTCGAAGGCGTTGGCGGTCATGTAGCCGCCGTCGAAGCGCTCGGGTTTCTCGGTCCCCGACAGGTTGATCGTGGTGTTGTCGAAGGCCGAGATGCCGGAAAACGAGGTCTGCCGCTTCTGCCACTCCATGAAGTCGGCCAGGGGGAGCGGCGCCTGCTGCCGGCTCTTCTCGACGTTCATCGCCGTCAGGTTGACCAGACGATCGGAATGCGCGAACGGCAGGCCGGTCAAAAGAACGCCGTTGATGATGCTGAACATCGAGGCCGTGAGGCCGATACCGAGCGCCAGGGCGACGACGGCCGCGGCCGTGTGCCCGGGATTTTTCTTGAGCATGCGGATGCCGAAACGGAAATCACCGATGAGGTTGGTCATGGTCACTCTCCCTTCCCTGCCAGTCCTTACGACGGAGGGTCGGGAAATGTTCCATCGGGCCGGGAATATTCTCGCGGACACGGAGGACCCCGGCGCAGACTGCTAGACTATCCGCAGCATGAGAGGAGGAGAGGCGCGATGACGGACTGGCGCGAGAGAGTGCAATCGAACCCTGAAGTGTGCCATGGCAAGCCGTGCATCCGGGGCACCCGGATCATGGTCTCCGTCATCCTGGACAATTTGGCGGAAGGTCTTTCGGCAGAGGAGATCGTGGACGACTATCCGCCTCTCGGCCTGGAAGACGTGCGGGCGGCCATGGCCTATGCCGCCGCCCTGGCCCGGGAAGAAGAGCTGGTACCGCTCGCATGAGTCGGTTCCTGGTCAAGCTGGACGAAAACCTGAGCCGGAGCCATTCCACTTTCCTCCGTGAGCGTGGATACGAGGCCGACCGCGTCCTGCCGGTTTGCCGCGACGAACATCAACCGGTTGGATCAACGTGGCAGACCTGCCCGGACTTCACGGTACCGAGCACTTCCCGGATCGCGGGGACCAGCGGCAGCAGATCTTCCAGCTTCGTCGTGCGCGCCCTCAGCACCACGATCCCCAGTTGGAGTGTCGCGAGAGTCTGCTGGTAGGAAAGGTTCTGGTCCGCGGTCACAAAGACGTCGAAGTCGGCCTCCGCGAGGCGGAGCAACTTCCCATTCTTGATCCCGGCCCAGCCGACCTCCGCGACCGTGCGCACTTCGAGGCCAGGCAGTTCCCGCTTGAGCAGTCGCGGCAGGTTCTCGTCGAGGAGGACGCGCCTCACGCTACGTGTGCCAGCAGGGCCCGGGTTGCCTGCTCGAGAAACGCGTTGACCTGCTCTCTGCGCACGCTGGGAAAGTTGTCCAGAAACTCGTCAATGCTGTAACCCCCTTCGAGGTAATCAACCAGCGTCTGAACGGGTACCCGGGTTCCCACGAACACTGGAGCTCCCCCCAGGATCTCGGCATCTGCGTGGATGACGCTACCATCGGCAAGGCTCACGGGGCGATCTTCAGGCATGGGACACCTCTCCAGACAGCGGTTATTGTACCAGTCCAGCCTTCGCCCGACTTACGAGCCCGGGCTGGCCGAGGCCCCCTCCTCCCCCTCCGTCAGGCCACGCCAGGTCGTCTTGTCCTCGTCGAAAATGGGGAGGTTGGGCATCTGGCCGCGGGCGGCGTTGACGTGCCAGCCCCAGAGGAGTGACCACTTCAAGTAGGTGCCGTAGGACTGGAGCATGCAGAAGACGAGGCCGTGCATGCCGTCCAGGATGCCGAACTGGAAGAAGTAGGTGCGCACGAAGCGCCAGAGCGACCGGCCGAAGACCTCGGCGAAACCGGCGCGCCGGCCGTCCTTCCAGTTCTGGGAGGCCCCCCAGAAGCTGTACTTCTCGATCCGCCGGGCGTACTCGTCCAGGCTTTCCGCCATGTAGTGTTCCATCGGGCTCTTGAGCACCGGCGTCGGCCCGCGGGTGATCATGTCGGCGTGCACCCGGCGGTTGGGGTAGCGCGCCGAGCCGCGGCGCACCAGGCGGACCACCCGGTCGTGCTGCCAGCCGGAGAAGCGGATGACCCGGCCCAGGAAGTAGACCCGCCGCTTGATGGTGTAGCCGTCGTAGACCGGCCCGCGGGCGAGGAGGGCCTCGATCTCCCGCTGCAGCTCGGGGGTGCAGCGCTCGTCGGCGTCGAAGATGAGGATCCAGTCGTGGGCGACCTGGTCCATGGCCCAGTTCTTCTGCGAGGCCGAACCGTAGTAGGTGCGCTGGAAGAAACGGACCTTCTCGAAGCTTTTGACGATCTCGGGGGTGCGGTCGGTCGAGAAGGAGTCGACGACGAAGATCTCGTCGCACCAGAGGAGCGATTCGACGCAGCCGGCGATGTTGGCCTCTTCGTTGAATGTGGTGATGATGGCCGAGATGGGCGGCCGTTTCGTCGGCGTCGGACTGGGAGTTGTGGCCTTGGGAGACATGGTGGTTCCTCGGGTGCTGGGCCAAAGAGAGGCAAAGCGTATCAGAGGCGCCATCTTTTCCCGTATGATCCGCCGAAACCGGCGGACGAGGAGGTTCAAAACGTCATGGCGGAGCTGTTCGGGGACGAGTGGGCCCGGTCCTTCCGGGAGGAGATCGACGCCAGCGAGGGTTATGCCCGGGCGGCAGCGGGATGGGAGGGGGCGATGGTGCTGGCCATGGTGACCGACGAGGCGGTCGAGGCCCTGGCCGCCGCGCGGGGGGTCTACCTCGACCTTTGGCACGGGGTCTGCCGGGCCGCGCGGACGGCCTCGCGTGAGGACCTGGACGGGGCCTCCTTCGTCGTCACCGCGGCGGCCGCCGTCTGGAAGGAAGTTCTGGAGGGGCGGCTCGAGCCGCTCTTCGGCGTCATGTCGGGCAAGCTCAAGCTGGCGCGCGGCAGCTTCCCCCGGCTCCTCCCCTACGTCACGGCGGCCAAGGAGCTGCTCGCCGCAGCGCGGCGCGTGCCCACAGAGTTCCCGGAAGGGTGGCCGGCAGGCTAGACCCGTGCGCGACGGCGTCGTCTTCCTCCTCCTGCTCGCCATCAAGGTCGCCGCCAACCTCTTCTACCGCATCGACATGCGGTTCCTCGGCGAGGTGCCGGCGCGGCCCTGGCAGGGCATCCGGCTGGTGGCCTTCCTCAACCACACCAGCCTCTTCGAGCCGCTCTTCGCGGGTGGCGTGCCCCCCTCGTTCCTCTTCCGGCTGGCCCGCCACGGGGTGCTGCCCATCGCGCGGAAGACCTCCGACCGGGCGGTCGTCGGCCGCTTCTTCGGCCTGGTCGCCAAGCACGTCATCTCGATCACCCGCGAGCGCGACGAGAGCTGGGAGGCGGTGCTCACCCGGATCGACCCCGACGCCATGGTGGTCATCCTCCCCGAGGGACGGATGAAGCGGGCGAACGGGCTCGACTCTGAGGGGCGGCCGATGACGGTGCGCGGCGGCATCGCCGACATCCTGGAGTCGATCGGCGACGGCCGGATGCTCCTCGCCTACAGCGGCGGCCTCCACCACGTCCAGGTCCCCGGCGAGCGCTGGCCGCGCCTCTGGAAGACGATCCGCATGCGCCTGGAGGTGCTCGACCTGGGCGTCTACCACCGGGACCTCCTCGCCCAGGCCGGCCCCGAGGGATTCAAGCGGGCGGTCATCGCCGATCTCGAAAGGCGGCGCGATCTCAACTGTCCGCCCGCGGAGAACGGTCGCCGGGCCGCCTGACCTCGCCGGGAGGTGCCAAAATGGCGGTGAAACGGCTCGAAATTCAAAAACCGTCACGCGAAATGTATTTCGAGCCACCCGAAATACATTTCTCCCCCTGCGGAATCTAAAACGCGCGGCTCGAAATTCAAAAAAAGCCGCCCGAAATTCATTTCGCACCGCTCGAAATTCATTTGGAGCCACCCGAAATGCATTTCGCGCCACCCGAATTGAATTTCGAGTCGCCCGAAATGCATTTGGAGCCGTTTTGCGGGAATCCACAGGGCGTCCAGCCGGGCGCCGAGGGGGCGGCGGCGCCGCCGGAGGGGCGGCGAGGCCGTTCCAAGGCGCCGGAGATCTTCTCACGGATGCAGCCCTCGGGCTCCGCCCGAATCTCGTCGCCGTTCCACGTGGAGGGCAGGGCAGGCACAGGGGCTCTGCCCCTACCTGCCCGGCCTCGGACGACGGGTGTGCACAGCCCCGAAGGGGCGAAGGCATGTAGCCTGGGGCGAGAGCCCCAGGTTGGCGTAAACCACAGAAACCAAAGCCCCGAAGGGGCGACGGTCCGGCTCGTTCCGCCGCCCCTCCGGGCTCACCGACTCAGGCAGTCCGAACCAGCAGCCGGCCCGCCGTCTCCAGAGCCACGGCGCCGCTCGCCTCGAGGAGCCGGGTGAGGCACTCGGGGAGGCGGACGAGGGCTTCCGCGATGTGCATGGCGGTGGCGAGCTCGGGGTCGAAGTGGCGGAGGTGGCCGACGACCTGACCGCCGGACTCCACGGCGTATCCCTCGGGGCTCCGCTCGTGCTGGAGACGGAAGAGACGATCGAAGCCGGTGCCGGGAAGGACCGCGGCGGCGAGGAGAGCCCGCTCACGGTGAACGAAGACCGCCCGGGGAACGTCGCCGGCGGCCAGGCTCTCGCCCCGCCGGAGGACCGCCCAACCGGGGCTGGGGATCGGCTCGACGATCCACGGGCCGGCAACGTCGGCCTGCGCCGCGGTCAGCGGTTCGTCCTGCTGGTCGAGACGGGCGAGGAACTCGGGGGTGAAAGCGTTGGACGGACGGGGGGTGCTACCATCTTCATGGTCTCGCATGGGTTCTCTCCTTGCGGGATCTGGCTCGGGTGAGGTACGAACTCGCCCGGGCCGCTTTGGTGTTCGGGCCTCTCCGGACACGCGCCGGGATGGCCGCTCTGGGGTGGGGACCTGCGGTGGCTGGTGGGTGAGGCGGGACACCTCCTTGGCGAGAGGCTGCGTTGCAGCCGACTCTATTGAGGGGCGGGGCGGAAGTCAAGCGCGGGTGGCGGTGTTCAAGGGACTCATCGCAGGTCGGCGCCCCCCTCCTAACCTCCCCCCTGACCCAACCGCCTCCTGCCCAGGGGGGAGGGACCGGACCCCCGTCCGCTTCGTCCTGGCCGGTGTCCAATCCACCGAAGTTGCGCCAAGAGGAAGCGTCACGCCCACGCAAAGCTGGATTCATCCAGCGCAACTCATAGCCCGGAGATTTATCTCCGGCGGAGGTCCGCACCGGCTTACCGTCGCCCCTTCGGGGCTTTTGTTTTCTTGTGTTTACCTACCTGGGGCTCTCGCCCCAGGCTCCATGCCTTCGCCCCTTCGGGGCTGTCCCCCACCCCGGGACCCGCCGCCAACCAACCGCCCACAGGAAGTTAGGAAGCGATACAATCTCCCACGCCATGTTCGGGCGGCGCATCGAGCTCTTCAAGGTCTTTGGCTTTCCCATCAACCTCGACCCGAGCTGGTTCTTCATCGCCGTCCTTCTCACCCTGTCGCTCGCCCAGCAGTACTTCCCCCAGGCCCATCCCGGTCTGCCTTCCGCCACCTATTGGGCGATGGGGGTGGCCGGCGCCCTGGGGCTCTTCGTCTCGGTCGTCCTCCATGAGCTGTCCCATGCCGTGGTCGCCCGGCGCTATGGCCTGCGCATCCGCGGCATCACCCTCTTCCTCTTCGGCGGCGTGGCCGAGATGGCCGACGAGCCGCCGACCCCCAAGGCGGAGTTCTGGATGGCGATCGCCGGGCCGGTCGCGAGCGTCCTTCTGGGCCTCGCCTTCTCCGGCTTGGCCGGGATCGCCGCCCCCGCGGGCCACGCGCTCGGCTGGCCCGTGCCGGTCGTCGGGGTCCTCGCCTACCTGGGCTTCATCAACCTGACTTTGGGGATTTTCAACCTCGTCCCCGCCTTCCCCTTAGACGGCGGCCGGGTGCTGCGTTCGGCCCTCTGGCACTGGAAGAAGAGCCTGCGCTGGGCGACCCGGATCACCTCCGCGATCGGCTCCGGCTTCGGCCTGCTGCTCATGGGCCTGGGGCTCCTCTCCATCCTGCGCGGAATGTGGGGCGGGCTGTGGTTCCTCCTCGTCGGCCTCTTCGTGCGCGGCGCCGCGGCCAGCTCCTACCAGCAGCTCCTCCTCCGCCGTGCCCTGGAGGGAGAGCCGGTCGCCAAATTCATGCGCCCCGATCCGGTCACTGTGCCGCGCGGCATCTCGGTCGAGGAGCTGGTCCACGACTACATCTATCGCCACCACTTCAAGATGTTCCCGGTGGTCGACGACGCCGGCCGCCTCTGGGGGTGCGTCACCACCCGCCAGGTCAAGGAGCTGCCGCGCGAGGAATGGGACCGCCAGACCGTGGGTGCTCTCGCCGCCCGCTCCAGCCCGGAGAACACGGTGACCGCGGAGACCGACGCCATGCGCGCCCTGTCGCGAATGAACCGCAACGGCGCCTCCCGCCTCATGGTGGTCGACGGCGACCGCCTGCTCGGCATCCTCACCCTGAAGGACCTGATGCGCTTCTTCGCCCTGAAGATGGAGCTCGAGGAGGCCGCCTAGCGCCGGGCGGCCACCCTGGCGCGCCCTTTGTTCCGCGCTTTCTTGCGCTCTTGCTCATCGTCCCGGGCGCGGGCGATCTCGGAGTTGACCTCCCCGCCCATCAGGAGAGCGAAGGCGGTGAGATAGAACCAGACGAGGAGGAGGATCACCGCTCCCAGGGACCCGTAGGTCCGGGAGTAGGCGTGGAAGTAGCCGAGGTAGATGCGGTAGCCCAGGGTGGCCCCCAGCCAGAGGGTGACGGCGGTCACCGCCCCCGGGGTCCCCCAGCCACGCTCGTGGCCTTTCAGGTTCGGAGCGTAGTTGTAGACCACCTCGAAGGAGACGAAGAGGAAGACGAGGACGAGCGGCCACTGGAGGAACCGCAGGAGGACGGTGAAGACGGTGCCGAGGCCGACCCGCTGGGCGAGGGCCTCGCCGACGTCGCCGCCGACGATCATCAGCGCCAGGGCGGCGACCAAGAGCACGGCGAAGGCGACGGTCAGGAGCATGGCCCCGAGCCGCCGCCGCCACCAGGGCCGGGTCTCCTTCAGGCCACAGGCGAGGTTCAGGGTGTTGCCCACCGCCAGCATGCCGTTCGAGGAGGCCCAGATGGCGACCAGGAAGCCGATCGAGAGCTTGGCCGTCCCCTTCCCCTGGGTGATCTCCTGGAGGGTACCGGTCATGAGGTTGATGATGTCCTGGCTGGGGGAGATGCGGGCGAGGTAGGTGAAGAGGTTGACCCGCAGCTGGTCGTTCGCCTCGGCGAGATAGCCCAGAAGGGTGGTCAGGAAGAGGAGCAGGGGGAAGAGGGAGAAGAGGAAATAGTAGGCGAGCTCGGCGCAGTGGCCGAAGATCTGGTCCTCGTAGATCTGCAGGAAGATCCGCCGGATCAGGTCCTTCCAGGTCTGCCCGCCGCGTGTCCACAGAGACATCGTTCCCCCTCCGTCGGCCACAGAGTACCAGGGCCGTGTTAGATTTCGGCTTCTAGGGAGGGACGGCAATGGAGCGCAAGCGGGCGGCAGAGCGGATCGGGAAGCTGCGGGAGGCGATTCGCCACCATGACTATCTCTACTATGCGAAGGACGCGCCCGAGGTCTCGGACGAGGAGTACGACCGCCTCTTCCGCGAGCTCGTCGCCCTGGAGGAGGAGCATCCCGACCTCCTCTCCCCCGACTCCCCCACCCAGCGGGTGGCGGGCCAGCCGGTCACCAGCTTCCCCACCGTCGAGCACCTGGCGCCCCTGCTCTCGCTCGACTCGGACCGCGAGGAGGCGGCGCTCGTCCGCTTCGACGAGCGGGTGAGGAAGGGGCTGGGACCGGAGATCCCCGTCGCCTACGTTTTGGAGCCCAAGCTCGACGGCGCCTCGGTCGAGCTGGTCTACGAGGACGGGCTCCTGCTGCGCGGCTCGACCCGTGGCGACGGCCGGCGTGGCGAGGGGGTCACCGAGAACATCCGGACCATCCCCGCCGTCCCCCTGCGCCTGCGGGAGGGCGGCGGCACTGCGGCCTATCCGCACGTGGTCGCCATCCGCGGCGAGGTCATCATGCACTCCGGGCCGTTCGACAAGTTGAACGAACGGCTCATGGCCGAGGGCCGGGAGCCCTTCGCCAACCCGCGGAACGCCGCCGCCGGGGCGCTGCGCCAGCTCGATCCGCAGCTCACCGCCTCCCGGCCGCTCGACCTCTACGCCTACGACCTCATCCACCATGAGGTGGCGGAAGGCGGGGACGGCTTCGAGGTCGCTACCCAGTGGGAGGTGCTCCAGACGCTCGCCCTCTGGGGCCTGCGGGTCAACCCGCTGGTGCGGCGGGGCGCTTCGGTCGCCGACATTCTCGCCTACCACCGGGAGATGGAGGAGAAGCGCGACGACTTAGGCTTCGAGATCGACGGCATCGTCATCAAGCTCGACAACCTGGCCGACCGCGAGCGGCTGGGTTGGACCTCGCGGCATCCGCGCTGGGCCTTCGCCTTCAAGTTCCCGCCCCGCAAGGAGGTCACCCGCATCCTCTCGATCGTCCCCAGCGTCGGCCGTACCGGGGTGGTCACCCCGGTCGCCTTGATGCTGCCGGTCGAGATCGGCGGCGTCACCGTCTCCCGCGCCACCCTGCACAACCGCGAGGAGGTGGTGCGCAAGGACGTGCGCGAGGGCGACCGGGTGCGGGTGCAGCGGGCGGGCGACGTCATCCCCCAGGTGATCGAGAGGATCGACGAGCCTGACCGCGAGCGCGGCCCGGTCTGGCAGATGCCGGCGACCTGCCCCTCCTGCGGCACGCCGCTCGGCGAGCGCGGCCCCTTCACCGTCTGTCCCAACGGTTTCAACTGCCCGGCCCAACTCGTCGGCCGCATCGTCCACCTCGCCTCGCGCGACGCCCTGGACGTCGAGGGGCTGGGGGAGGAGAGCGCCAAGCTCTTCGTGGCCGAGGGCCTGGTCAAACGGCTGCCCGACGTCTTCGACCTCCGCCCGGAGCCGCTGGTCCGGCTCGAAGGGTTCGCCGAGAAGTCGGCCGGGAAGCTGGTCGAGAACCTGGAGAAGGCGTCGCACACCACCCTCCCCCGCTTCCTCTACGGTCTGGGCATCCCCGAGGTGGGGGTGGCGGTGGCGCGCGACCTCGCCCGCCACTTCGGCAGCTTCCAGCGCCTGCGCGAAGCCGACGAGGCGACCCTCCAGGAGCTCTCCGGCGTCGGCCCGCGGATGGCCGAGCAGATCACCACCTTCTTCGGCGATCCCGGCAACGCCCAGGTGGTCGACGACCTCCTGAAGAAGATCGAGGTCGCCGAGACCGCCCCGGCGGCCCCCACCAAGGCCGCGGCGGCCGGCCCCTTCGCCGGCAAGAAGTTCGTCTTCACCGGCGGCCTCTCCCGCATCGCCCGGCGGAAGGCCCAGGAGCTCGTCGAGTCGCTCGGCGCCCGCGCCACCTCCTCGGTCAGCAAGGGAACCGACTACGTGGTGGTCGGCGAGGACGCCGGCTCGAAGGCCGAGGACGCCCAGAAGCTCGGGGTCAAGACCCTGGACGAGGACGCCTTCCTCGCCCTCCTGAAGGAGGCCGGGATCGAGGTGTGAAAAATCTCTCAACTTTGCTGTGAGCGATCGGCGGGGGTCGTTTCCGTCCTCCTGAGTAGAAAGGAGACGGAACATGATCAAGACCGACGAGAAGAGACCCTCCCGCTGGCCAACCTGGAGTCCCGGTGTTATGATCCTTACGCGAGGTAAGGACATGGCGACCGCGACGATCACGAGCAAGGGACAGATCACCCTCCCCAAGGAGGTGCGGGAGCACCTCCACGTATCCGAAGGCGACCGGGTGGATTTCGTCATTGGAGCGGACGGGCAGGTCCACGTCCTGCCGGTGACCGGGTCCTACCTGGACCTGCTCGGGTGCGTCCACCAGCCGGGCATCAAGCCGCCGACGATCGAAGAGATGGAGGAGGCGCTGCTCGAAGAAGTGGCCAAGGATAACCAACGTATCCGGGAAGGTCGCGAATGAGGGGGCTCGACACCAACCTCATCGTGCGCTTCGTCACCGACGATGAGCCGGCGAAGACGGCAGTGGTGAAGGCCCTCTTCGAGCAGGCGGACAAGGATGAGGAACGGCTTTTCGTCAGCTCGATTGTTCTCTGTGAGTTGGTATGGGCGCTGCGCAGCAAGCCTTACCGGCTGCGTCGCCCAGAGATCGCAGCTGTGCTGCAGAGAATGCTCGGCACCGAGCTTTTCGAAGTCCAGGATCGGGACCTCGCCCGCCAGGCTTTGCTGGAGTACCGACAGGGCCAGGCTGACTTCGCCGATTACCTGTTGGGCTGCCACAACCGGCGGGCCGGCTGCCACGTTACCTTGACCTTCGATCGCAAGCTGCGCAACGCGGACGGCTTCTCTCTGCTCGCCTGACACCGCCTACCAACCCCCCTACCGCCCCGCCGCCCCTTGGGGCGGCGGGGTGCGTGAAGACTTCTCCACTTTGCCGTGAGCGATCGGCCGAGGTCTTTTCCGTCCTCCTGGGTGAAAGGAGACGAAACATGACCAAGACCGATGAAGAAGAACGATCCTGCTGGACCGTGTGGAGCCCCGGTGTCATCTTCCTGAAACGAGAGGAGGATGGGGCCCTGCCGCCGCACGAAGGACAGGTGCGGGTGCGCCTCCGCGTACCCGGGGAGGACCGGGTCGAATTCATCCTCACGGCGGACGGGAAGGTCTACATCCGGGTCGTCGAGGGCGAGCAGCCCTGAGCCAACCTGCCTGCCCCGCCGCCTGGCGGCGGGGCAGGCCTCTCATCGCCGGCTCACAGCTCCATCCGCCTTAGCCGCAGGGCGTTGCCGATCACCGAGACCGAGCTGGCGCTCATCGCGGCGCTCGCCAGCATGGGCGAGAGGAGGAGGCCGAAGACGGGGTAGAGGACCCCGGCGGCGATGGGGATGCCCAGGGTGTTGTAGAGGAAGGCGAAGAAGAGGTTCTGGCGGATGTTGCGCATCGTGGCGATCGACAGGCGACGGGCGCGGAGGAGGGCGCGGAGGTCGCCCTTCAGGAGGGTGATGCCGGCGCTCTCGATCGCCACGTCGGTCCCCGAGCCCATGGCGATGCCGACGTCGGCCTGAGCGAGGGCCGGGGCGTCGTTCACCCCGTCTCCCGCCATCGCCACGGTCTTCCCCTGAGCGCGGAGGCGCTCGACCAGCCGCCCCTTGTCCTCGGGCAGCACCTCGGCCTCGACGTTGGCGGGGAAGATGCCGAGATGCGCGGCCACGGCCTTGGCCGTCTCGCGGCTGTCGCCGGTCGCGAGGACGATGGCGAGGCCGCTCGCCTGCAGCTCGCGGACCGCCGCGGCCGCCGACTCTTTGAGCGGATCGGCCACCGCGAGGAGGCCCGCCATGGCGCCGTCGACGGCGACCAGCATCACCGTCTCCCCCGCCGCCCGGCGCGCCTCGGCCCGCCCCGCCCAGAGCCCCGGCTCGATGCCCAGGTCGGCGAGGAGCCGGGGGTTGCCGAGCGCCACCCGCCGGCCCTCGACCGTGCCCACCACCCCGCGGCCGGTGCGCGACGCGAAATCCCCGGCGCTTGAAAGGGTGAGGCCGCGCGCCTCGGCCCCGGCGACGATCGCCCCGGCGAGCGGGTGCTCGCTCCCCCGTTCGAGGCTCGCCGCGAGGCGCAGGAGATCGTCCTCGCCGAGGCCGGATTTCGCCTCGACCCCGGAGAGCTTCGGCCGCCCCTCGGTCAAGGTGCCGGTCTTGTCGATGACCAGGGTGTCGACCTGCGAGAGCCGCTCCAGCGCCTCGGCGTTCTTGACCAGGACCCCGCCGCGGGCGCCGCGGCCGGTGGCGACCAGGATCGACATGGGGGTGGCGAGGCCCAGGGCGCAGGGGCAGGCGATGATCAAGACCGCCACGGCGTTGACCAGGGCGTAGGCGAGGCGGGGCTCGGGACCCCAGATCCACCAGGTGAGGAAGGTGAGGACGGCGGTCCCCACCACCGCCGGCACGAACCAGGCGGCCACCCGGTCGGCCAGACGCTGGATGGGGGCACGGCTCCGCTGCGCCTCTCCTACCATGGCGACGATCCGCGCCAGCACGGTCTCGCTCCCCACCCGCTCGGCCCGCATGACGAAGGAGCCGGTGCCGTTGACCGTGCCGCCGGTCACCTTCTCCCCCGCCACCTTCTCGACCGGGATCGGCTCGCCGGTCAGCATCGACTCGTCGACCGCGCTCCTGCCTTCGAGGACCACGCCGTCGACCGGCACCTTCTCCCCCGGCCGCACCCGCAGCCGGTCGCCGACCTGGACTTCGGCGAGCGGCACGTCGCGCTCGTCGGGATCGGCGGGATTTTCCGCCAGCCGGCGGGCGACCGGTGGGGCGAGGCCCAGGAGGGCGCGCAGCGCACCCGAGGTCTGGCTCCGGGCGCGCAGCTCCAGGACCTGGCCGAGGAGGACCAGGGTGGTGATCACGGCGGCGGCCTCGAAGTAGACCGGCACCTCCCCGCGGCCTCCCATGGTGTGCAGGGAAGCGGGGAGAAGACCCGGGGCGACCGTCGCCACGACGCTTTCGGCATAGGCCACCCCGGTCCCCAGGGCGATCAGGGTGAACATGTTGAGGCTGCGGTGGACGATCGACGCCCAGCCGCGTTCGAAGAAGGGCCAGCCCGCCCAAAGGACGACCGGGGTCGCGAGGAGGAGCTCGAGCCAGTGTTCCGTTCCGGCCGGGAGGAGGCGGGCGAGGTCCAGGGCCGGCACCATCTTCGACATGCCGAGGACGAGGAGCGGCAGCGAGAGGGCGGCCGCGACCCAGAAGCGGTGGGTCATGGAGGCCAGCTCGGGGTTCTCCTCCTCTTCCGCTCCGGTCACCGTCCGCGGTTCCAGGGCCATGCCGCAGATCGGGCAGCTGCCGGGCCGGTCGCGCACGATCTCCGGGTGCATCGGGCAGGTGTACTCGACCGCCTTTCCCGGCGGCGTTCCCGGCGGCGGTGCCGGCATCGTCGGCATCGCCTGGCCCGACCGATAGCGTTCCGGGTCCTGGCGGAACTTCTCCCGGCACCCCACGCCGCAGAAATGGTAGGTGACGCCCGCGTGCTCGGCATGGTGCGGAGTCTTCTCCGGATCGACCTTCATGCCGCAGACGGGGTCGACGGCAGGGGATGCGACAGGAGGTTGGGGCTCTACAGCGTGCGGCGGCATGGATCGTTCTCCCCGCTCCATTCTCGCATCCTTGTCAATGCACATCCTGAACGCGCAGGGCCATCTGCAGCACCTGCGCCAGATGGAGGGCGCGCCGCCCGGTCGTCTGGGCGATCTGCTCCCGGCAGCTGAAGCCGTCGGCGATCAGCAGGGTCTCCGCCGCGGCCGCCCGCACCGCCGGCAGGAGTCCCCGCTCGCCGACCGCGATCGACACGTCGTACCGTAAACCGGCCTCGAAGCCGAAGGCGCCGGCCATGCCGCAGCAGCCGGAGTCCAGAATCGAGGCGTCGAGCCCCAACCGTCGTAGCACCTCTTCCTCGTCGTCCAGCCGGAAGAGCGCCTGGTGATGGCAGTGGCCCTGGACCAGGGCCTTGCGCCGCAAGGTCGGCGGCCGCCACTCGCCGGCCTTCTGGACCAGCAGCTCCGAGAGCAGGAAGGTCTGGCCGGCCAGCCGCCGGGCGGCCTCGTCCTCCGGGAAAAGATTACACAGCTCGTCCCGGAAGACGGAGACACAGCTCGGCTCCAGGCCGACGACGGAAGTACCGGCCGCGATCTCCTCGGCGAGCGCCGCGAGGATCTGCCGCAGCTGGCGCCTCGCGAGATCGAGCATTCCGTGGTCGTAGAGCGGCCGGCCGCAGCAGAGCGCCGCCGCCGGCACCACCACCTGCCAGCCGGCGGCCTCCAGCACCTCGACCGCGGCCTCGGCCACCTCGGGGTGGAAGTGGTTGCTCCAGGTGTCGGGCCAGAGAATCACCCGCGGTCGTCCCGCGTTTCTGGGCTCCCGGGCGGCGAACGAGGATTTGAAGGTACGCGGCGCGAAACGGGGGATCTGGCGCTGCCGCGCCATCCCCGCCGCCGCCTTGGCTAGAGCGGAGAGCCCGGGGGCGTGGGTGAGGAAGTTGGCGAGGCCGGGAGCGCTGGAGGCCAGGCGGACCCACCAGGGGACGAGGCCGAAGGCGTAGGCCGAGCGCGGCCGCAACCGCTTCTCGTAGTAGTGGGAGAGGAACTCGGCCTTGTAGGTCGCCATGTCGACGTGCACCGGGCACTCGCCCTTGCAGCCCTTGCAGGAGAGGCAGAGGTCGAGCGAGTCCTTGACGTGCGGATCGCGCCAGCCGCCGCGGAGCGGATCGCCCTCCAGCATCTCAAAGAGGAGGCGGGCGCGACCGCGGGTCGAGTCCTTCTCGTCGCGGGTCACCCGGTAGCTCGGACACATGGTGCCGGTATGCTCCTTCCGGCAGTCGCCCACCCCCACGCAGCGCAGCGCCGCCCGGGCGAAGCTCCCCTGGTCGTCGCCCGGGAACTGGAAGCGGGTGGCGAGCCGGGGCGGGTGGAAGTCGGGGCCCAGGCGCAGGTTCTCGTCCAGCCGGTAGGGGAGGACCACCTTCCCCGGGTTCATCTTCCACTCCGGGTCCCAAATGGCTTTGAACTCCCGGAAGGCGGCGACCAGCTCCGGACCGAACATCCGGGGCAGGAGCTCCGCCCGGGCCTGGCCGTCGCCATGCTCGCCGGAGAGCGAGCCGCCGAGCGACACCACGAGATCCGCCGCCTCCTCCACGAAGGCGCGGAAGATCCGAATCCCCGGCTCGCTCGTGAGATCGAAATCGATCCGGGTATGCACGCAGCCCTGCCCGAAGTGACCGTAGAAAGCGCCCCGGTAGCCGTACTTGTCGTAGAGCCGGCGCAGGGCGCGCAGGTAGGTCCCCAGCTTCTCGGGAGCGACCGCCGAATCCTCCCAGCCCTCCCAGGAGTCGACCGGCCCCACCCGGGCGGTCGCCCCGAGCCCGGACTCGCGCACCTTCCAAATCCCCTTCGCCTGGAGGGGATCGTCGAACAGCCGCATCGACGGGGCGCCCTCGCCCATGCCGGTGATCTTGGTGATCTCGGCGATCTCCGACATGAGATCCCGCGCCTTGCCCACGGACTCTTCCCGGGTGGCGCCGCCGAATTCGACCAGGAGCCAGCCGCGGCCCGGGGGCAGCAGATCGAGGCTCTTCGGCAGCAGCCCGCGCCGCCGGATCGCCTCGACCAGCACCTCGTCCATCCCCTCGAGGCCGATGGGATCGTGCGCCAGGACCTCCAGGACGTGGTCGGCGGCGGCGTAGGCGTCCTCATAGCCGAGGACGAGGAGGGTGCGCACCGGCGGGCTCGGCACCAGGCGGAGGAGGGCGGAGAGCACGGTGACGCAGGTCCCCTCCGAGCCGACCAGGGCGCGGGCGACGTCAAAGCCGTTCTCGGGCAGCAGCTGGTCCAGGTTGTAGCCGGAGACGCGGCGCGGGATCTGTGGGAAACGCTGCCGGATGAGATCCGCATCGCGATCGCGCAGGGCCTTCAGGCGAGCATAGATCTCCCCCCGCCGGCCGCCGCCCTGGACGATCCGCGCCAGCTCCTCCTCCGCGGTCGGCCCCACGGTGAGGCGCAGGCCGTCGTAGGTCAGAACGTCGAGCGCCAGGACGTTGTCGACCGTCTTCCCCGCCATCACCGAGTGGACGCCGCAGGAATTGTTGCCGATCATTCCGCCCAGGGTGCAGCGGTTGTGGCTGGCGGGATCGGGGCCGAAGGTCAGGCCATGGCGCTCGGCCTGGTCGCGCAGGTCGTCGAGCACCGTGCCCGGCTCGACCCGGGCGGTCCGCCCGACCGAGTCGATCTCCAGCACTCGGTTCATGTGCTTGCTGAAATCGGTCACCACCGCGACGTTGGTGCACTGCCCGGCGAGGCTCGTGCCGCCCCCCCGCGAGAGGAACGGCGCGCCGTAGCGGCGGCAGGTGGCGACGGTCTCGACGACGTCCTCGACGCTCCGCGGCAGGACGACCCCGATCGGCACCTGGCGGTAGTTCGAGGCGTCGGTTGCATAGAGCGCGCGGCTGCCGGCGTCGAATCGGACCTCGCCTGAGACGCGCCGGGAGAGCTCGGCGGCCAGGGCCTGGGCGTCAACCTCGGCGGTGGGCTTTGCGCTCATCGCCGGCATTCTCTCACCGAGCGGGCGGTCCAGGGTCCTGTGCCCCCCCGGCGCGAGCCTGGAGTTGGACGAACATAAAGCTGTGTGGTCGCAAAGAGACCCAGTAATGCGACGTGCCTCGACCTTCAGGCGCTTTGCCGAAACCCCTGGAGGACCGCCACTTGCACGGGGGAGTACCGGTTGGGTTGAGGGCGGCCGCTATTCCCGCTCGCGCGATTCCCGGATCGCGTCCAGGATGTCCTGGGTCGTCGCCACTGTGTGGACGGGAGGTACGTCGAAGGGAGAGAGGGCAGGCCGCTTCGGCACGATGCTGAACTGATCGCCGTTGCGGCGCTTGATGACGACCTCTTGCCGGCTCGCCTCCTCCAAAACGGCTGCGAGGTGCTCACGGGCCTGGGTAAACGTGTAGATTTTCATAGTTCATACCAAGAGCTGAATTCCCAATATGCCGGCGACCTCGCGCATCTTCCGATCCAGGGTGACGAGCGGCCGTCGGCGCGACAACGCGCAGTGGAGGTAATAGGCATCATACGCGTAGATCCCATGGGCAAGAGCCAGAGCGAGGGCAGCGTCGGATAGGCGCCGGCTGCGTGCCGCCCCCCGCACAGATCCTTCGTACCTCAGGATGACGTGTAGGCGGCGGCACCCCTAAACCTGCCACCCCATCTCCGGGCCGCTGGGGCTGCCCGCCGCTGAATCGCTCCGAGTCCTCCCTCTCCACACCGCGCTGGTAGAGACACGACGGTCGGGCTTCCAGGCCTTCGGGAGGAGTTTGTGGGCACGACGAGCAGCCGTGGAGACACAAACACCGGGCTTGGAGACACTACGGCAGGCGCTGTAGACACAAGAGCCCTGCTTGGAGATACTAGCGAGAGTCTTGTAGACACAAGGACCTCGCCTGGAGACACTACCAAAAGTGCTGGAGACACAAGAGTCGGGTCTGTAGACACTACGGAAGGCCGTAGAGACACAAGAATTCGAGCCGCAGTGTCTCCAGACAGATCGCCAGTGTCTCCAGCTGACTTTCTAGTATCTATAGGCCCTTCTCCAATGTCTATAGGGTGAATTCTTGTGTCTACAGCGCCTTCCGTAGTGTCTCCAGGCCCGTTGCTTATCTCTACAACCCGCTCCGTGGTGTCTACAGCTTCGATTCTAGTGTCTCCAGGGCCGTCGCTAGTGTCTCCACGACCGGTTCTTGTGTCTACAGCTGGGGCTGTTGTGTCTCGCCGACCCGGTCTTGTGTCTCCGGGAGGTGGCCCCTCTACACCAGCTCCTTCACCTTGTCCGCCAGAACCGTGAGCGCGATCTTGCTCTTGTTGGGTTCGCCCTTGGCGAGGGCCTCGGCGAAGTGCGCCGCCTGCTTGACGTTCACCTTGGGCGGCATGGGCGGCTCGAACGGGTCGACCACCGCCTCGACGAGCACCGGGCCGGGCGTCTCCAGGGCCTCCTGCATCACCGCGCCGCACTCGGCGGGGTCCTCGATGGTGAAGCCGGTGCCGCCGCAGGCGCGGGCGAAGGCCGCGAAGTCGATGGGCTGGAGGTCGCAGGCGTACTCGGGGTTGCCGAGGAAGACCATCTGCTCCCACTTGATCTGCCCCAGGCTGTTGTTCTTGATCACCACCACCTTGATCGGCAATTTGTACTTGACCGCCGTCGCGAACTCCCCCATCAGCATCGTGAAGCCGCCGTCCCCCACGAAGGCGACGCACTGCCGGTCGGGATAGGCGATCTGCGCCGCGATGGTGTACGGCAGGCCGTTCGCCATGCTGGCGAGAGTGCCGGAGAGCGAGTGCATCTGTCCCTTCTGGACCGGGATGTGGCGCGCGAACCAGGTGGAGATGGTCCCCGAGTCAGCGGAGACGATGGCGTTCGGCGCCAGCCGGGTCCCCAGCTCCCAGGCCGCCACCTGCGGCTTCATCGGCCGGTCGGTGCGGCTGGCCTGCTGGCGCATCGTCTCCTGCCAGTCGCGCATGTCCTTCTGCGCCTTCTCCAGGAAGCCGCGGTGCTCGTTGCGCAGGAGGAGCGGCAGGAGCGCCGTCAGGGTCTGTCGCGCGTCCCCCACCAGGCCGACCTCGACGGGATAGCGCAGACCGATGCGCAGCGGATCGAGGTCGATCTGGACGCCGCGCGCCGTGCCCGGCTTGGGCAAGAACTCGACGTAGGGGAAGGAGGTGCCGACGAGGAGCAGGGTGTCGCAGTCCTCGATCGCCTCCTGGGAGGGCTTGGTGCCGAGGAGGCCGATGCCGCCCGTGGTGTAGGGGCTGTCGTCCGGCACCACGGCCTTGCCGAGGAGCGCCTTGACGATCGGCGCGCCCAACGTCTCGGCGACCTGCTCCAACTCGTCGCCGGCGCCCAGGGCGCCGCGGCCGGCGAGGATGACCACCTTTTTACCATCGGCGAGGATTTCCGCCGCCCGCGCGAGATCCTCGGAAGACGGCAGGCCGGAGCGGCGGGTACGGGCGGCCGACTCGTGGTGCGGCAGGTTGCTCTTCGAGCGCCCCTTCACCTCCATCTCCTGGAGGTCGACGGGGAAGTTGACGTGCGCCACCCCGCGGTAGGAGAGAGCGGCCCGGCAGGCGAGGTGGGTGACGTTCTCGACGTGGGCGGCGCTCATCACCCGGGTATTGTAGACCGCCACGTCGGCGAACACCCGGTCGAGGTCGAGGTCCTGCTGCTGGAAGGTGTCGATCAGGTCGCTGTAATGGTGGCCGGTGATGGCGAGGACCGGCTGGCCGTCCATCTTGGCGTCGTAGAGGCCGTTCAGCAGGTGGATGCCGCCGGGACCGGAGGTCGCCAGGCAGACGCCGAGCTTGCCGGTGTACTTGGC